>CAZOHH010000009.1:0-45336 GCA_964579735.1 uncultured Oscillospiraceae bacterium
GGTGGCTGCCGGTGCTGCCGGTGCCGCAGGGGTGCCGCAGGAGCTCAAAAGCAGGCCAAGGACGATCAAGAAGCCTCGACCTCGCCCAGGCGCTTTCGGACGCCGCGGTGCGTCAGGACTCCGAGGTGCGCGTGCACGTCAAGGTCGACACCGGCATGGGCCGCTTGGGCTTCCAGGCCGGCTTCGACGCGGTCAAGTCGGTCCTCGCCATCTCCGCGTTGCCGCACATGGTCGTCGAGGGGATGTACACGCACTTCGCCTCCGCCGACGAAGAGGATGCGTCCTTCACCCAGACGCAGTTCGAACGCTTCCGCGGCATCGGCACGGAACTCGGCCGCATCGGCATCCATATCCCCATCCAGCATGTGTGCAATAGCGCTGCTCTCGCCCGATTCCCATCGATGCACCTGGACCTCGTGCGCCCGGGTCTGGCGCTATATGGCCTCGCCCCGAAGGGCTGCCCGGGCTTCGGCCCCGGCGGACTCGTGCTTTCCCCCGCGATGTCCCTCAAATCCAATCTCGTTCTCGTGAAGGAGGTCGAGCCCGGTACCCCCATCAGCTACGGCCGCCGGTTCGTTGCCGCTCGTCCCACGCGCATCGGCACCATCCCCATCGGCTACGCGGATGGATACACGCGTTCTCTCGGAGGCCAGGCCGATGTACTGGTCCGCGGACGCCGCGCACCCGTCGTGGGAAGGGTCTGCATGGACACGTGCATGGCGGACCTCACCGACCTGCCGGACCCCCCCGAAGTCGGTGACGAGGTCGTCCTCTTCGGCAGTCAGGGAACGGAGCGCATCTCCGCCGACGAGATCGCCGACCTCACGGGGACTCTATCCTACGAGGTCGTCTGCCTAGTCGGGAAGCGGGTCCCGCGCGCCTACTTCCAGGGGGGCACCCTGAAGAGCCTGCGCAATCAGCTGGTCTGACCCATAAAGGAGATTCAAGCGATGATCCTGCCAACAACCTTCGTAATGCCCGTCGCCCTGGGCCTTTTCCTCGCGACATACGTCCTTCTGCTCGTCCTGCCGAAGATCCGCGCCTACATCGCCCTCGCCTCCGCGACGCTCTTCGTGGTCCTCGGCATTCTCCCACTGGGCAAGGTGTTCTTCTCCGTCGAGTGGAACGTCATCCTGATGATCGCCGGCACCATGGGCATCGTCCATCTCTTCATCGAGTCGCGCATGCCTGCCAAGCTGGCCGACCTCATCATCGACAAGATGCTCGATGTCCGCTGGGCCATCATCGCCCTCGCCCTCTTCGCCGGTATCATCTCCGCTTTCGTCGATAATGTCGCGACCGTACTCATGGTCGCCCCCGTCGCTCTCACGATTTCGAAGAAGCTCGGCATCTCGCCGGTCCCCTCCGTCATCGCCATCGCCATCTCCTCGAACCTCCAGGGCGCTGCGACGCTGGTCGGCGACACCACTTCGATGCTCCTCGGCAACTACGCGCACCTCGACTTCCTGGACTTCTTCTTCCTGAACGGGAAGTTCGGCATGTTCTGGATCGTCCAGTGCGGCGCAGTCATCTCCACATTCGTCCTGCTCTGGCTGTTCCGCAAGGATCGCCAGCCCATCCAGTTGGCCGAAAAGACCCGGGTCGATGACTATTTCCCCACGGTCCTGCTCGTCGGCACCGTCCTGCTGCTGATTCTCGCCTCCTTCATTCCCGAAAGTGCGAAGCCAGCCATCACCAACGGCTTGATCTGCACGGTCGTGTTCGTGGTCGGCCTCGTGCGCGAGTTCCTCAAATCCGGCGACCACAAGGTTTTCTACAAATCGCTGCTCGAAATCGATTTCTTCACGCTTCTACTTCTCGCCGGCCTGTTCGTCGTCATCGGCGGCATCAAGGAAGCCGGTGTCGTCGATGCGATCAGCGGAGTCTTCATATCCTTGGGCAGCGGCAACCTTTTCGTCATCTACACGCTCATCGTCTGGGCTTCGGTCCTCCTGTCCGCCTTCATCGACAACATCCCCTATGTCGCGGCGATGTTGCCCGTGGCCTCGGGCATCGCGGTTTCCCTGAGCGGTGGGGACCCGAAGCTCGTCGCCTCGGCTTCGCTCGTCCTCTACTTCGGGCTTCTCGTCGGCGCGACGCTGGGCGGCAACCTCACGCCCATCGGCGCTTCCGCCAACATCGCCGGTCTCGGCATCCTGCGCAAGGAGGGCTACGAAGTGAAGGCCGGTACCTTCATGAAGATCAGCGTCCCCTTCACCCTCGCCGCCGTCGTCACCGGATATCTTCTCGTCTGGCTCGTCTGGAAGCCCTAGGCTCCGACGCGCATCGGAATACCGCTCTGGACGCCCGCACCGCTTCCGTGCTATATTCGTACCAGAAACGCGCACCTACCATTCGCAATGACTCCGGGGCAGGGTGAGATTCCCTACCGGCGGTGAAGCGGACCGATTCGGTCCGACAAGCCCGCGAGCCGCAAGGCAGACAAGGTTAGAATCCTTGGCCGACTGTAAGTTCCCGTCGCAGGACGGGTTCCAAGTCAGGATGGAAGGAGAGGCGGCGGAATCCGCGCGAAGTCCAGCATTTCGCGATTCCAGCGTCCATCGTTCTTTGAAGGGCCGCCCCGGCGTGGGCGGTCCTTTTTCGCCTTGAGAAAGGGAAGGGGGGACCGCCGGAATCGTTCCGAAGGAGAAACGAACATGAAAACAGGCAAGATCTCCGTCCAGCTGATCACGCGGGTAGGCGTTCTGTCCGCCATGGCCATCGCCCTGAGCTTCCTCGAGAGCAGCCTCATCATTCCGATGCTTCCGTTCTTCCCGAATTTCCTCAAACTCGATATCGGCGACCTGCCGGCCCTGCTCGCCGCCTTCGCATTCGGCCCTCTGGCAGGTATCCTGGTCGAAGTCCTGAAGAATGCCGTCCACCTGTTCGGATCCCAGACCTCGGGAATCGGCGAGCTTGCCAACATGATCATAGGTTCCTCCTTCGTCGCGACGGCGGGCCTCGTCTACCGCCTGCGCAAGAACCGGCTCTCCGCCTACCTCGGGATGGCCGCCGGCACGGTCGTCATGACGGCGGTCGCCTGCGCCTCCAACTACTACGTCCTCCTGCCACTCTACGGCCGCCTGGGATTCTCCGTCGAAGCCGTCATCGGGCTCGCCAACCTGGCCGGCAACACTCTCGTCAAGGACATGCCCACGCTCCTTCTCTACGTCTTCGTTCCTTTCAATCTCATCAAGGGTCTGCTAGTATCGGTTCTGACGGGGCTCGTGTATAAGCGCGTAAGCCCCCTGCTGCACGGAGTCCGCACGCACGCCTAGAAGGAGCGGGAATGGAATCGACCCCCTTCGTCCCCACGAAAGGAAAACGGCTCGCCGCCTTTGCGTTGCCGGTCTCGGCCGCCACGCTGGCACTCCTCTTCTACCTGGTCCCTGGCATCCCAGCTGGTTTCCCTATCCTCTGCCCGCTCTATGCGACGACGGGAATCTACTGCGCCACGTGCGGCGCGACGAGGGCGACGCTCGCACTGCTCCACGGCGACCCGGTGGCTGCCTTCGGCTTCAACCCCCTGTATGTCGTCCTCCTCCCTTTGTTCGCCTATCTTGCACTCGCCGCATACCTCCGCCTCCTTCCTGTCCGCATCCGTCTCCCGTTGCCTAACGCCTGGCTGAGGATCCTCGCCTGGTCTGCGCTGCCCCTCACCGTGTACACCGTGCTTCGCAATCTCCCATGGCCCGCATTCTCCTGGCTTGCCCCCTGAAAGGAGCCCCGCCATGACCGACCGTACCGCGAACCGCATCGGCCTCGGACTCTCCGTCGTCGTCATCGCCGGCATCCTCCTCGGCTCGGGTGCCAGCCTGCTGGGCTTCGGATCCCTCGGCATCCTCGCCGTCTCCGCCGCACGACCCGATATCCTCGCTCCCGCTACGGCACGAAAGCATTCGAAGATCGTCCTGCTCCTCGCCGTCGCCCTGTTCGTCCTCGAAGTCGCAGTCACGGCCGTCCTGAAGGCGAAGGGGATCCTCTAGGATGCCGGAATCGCCAGACCCTGGCCGATTGGACCGCACCGCACTGCGCATCGTTGTCGCGGCCGGTGTCCCACTTCTGGCGGGGGCTGGTTCCCTTCTCCTGTATTTGGTGGATCCGGCCCGTTCGCGAATCCTGCCGGCCTGCCCCACCTATCTTCTGACCGGCATCTACTGCCCAGGATGCGGCACGGCCCGCATGCTTCACAGCCTGCTCCACCTCCGCCTGGTCGAGGCCCTCGACCACAACGTCCTGATGGTCTTCCTACTCCCAGTCGTTCTATATGCCGGTCTAGCCGCATACCTTGCGTTCGTCGTCGGCCGATCTCTGATTCCTGCGCTACGGATCGCCCACTGGATATCCTTACTGATTCTGGTCGCCATCGTCGTCTTCACGGTACTCCGCAACCTGCCGTTTTCCCCCTTCACATACCTTGCACCCTAGAATCGGGTGAGTTTTGTTTCTATTGGTCTTGACGCAAGGGCGATGGAGACATAGACTTGTTTCAAACCCAGTGCGCAACCGTCGAATTCCGGCGGGCCGACGCTGGCTAGTGAAGGAGGGAATGCCATGAGATGTTCTTCCTGTGGCGCTGAAATCCCGGACGGCGTGAAATTCTGCCCGTCCTGTGGAGCCACGCAGCCGGCGGCCGCGCCCCCCGTCTATGCACAGCCCCCTCAGCCGCAATACGCTTATCAGGCTCCGACCGCTCCCCCGCCCCCTCCGCTCCAGCAACCCAAGCCTAAGACCACGGGACAGATCATCTTCTCCATTATCAATATTCTCTGTTGTTATGGGTCCTTATTTGGAATCATTGCCCTGATCTTCTCTATCATGGCGAGCAGCTCCGCAACGTATGAAGATGGCAAGAAGAAGCTCAAGACCGCCAAGACTTTGAACATCATCGCTATCATATTATCGGTCCTTGGCTTCATCATCACACTGGCAGCTGGACTTCTCCCTATGATACTCGCAGCTGCATCGGGCGACTTCAATTGGGACTATTCCGGGTATTAGGACAGATTCGTTCGCCCACGGTTTGAATCAAGTCAATTATTGGAACACTCGAGATAAGGTCAATTCGATTACAGCGGATATTGATTCCCATGGGCAGTCACCAAAGAGGTGACATGAAAGGAGTCGAAACATGGAACTCAACAAACCCGTAGAAGTAGGCAAGTCCCAGCTCGGCGACATCGACGGCCATATCGTTGCAGTGCTCTGCTACATCTTCGCTCCGATTTCCAGCCTGATCTTCTTCCTCACCGAGAAAGAGAACGACTATGTCCGTTTCGCCGCCATGCAGAGCCTGATCTCCGGCGTGATTTCCGTCATCATCGGCAGCATCACCTGCGGCATCGGCTCCCTGGTCGTCTTCGTCTTCCAGATCCTCGCCCTGATCAAGGCCCTCAACAAGGAATACTACAAGATGCCTCTGATCGGAAACCTCGCCGAGAAGTGGGCCGCCAAGCCAGGCGCGACCCCGCCCCCGCCTGCCGCCTGACGAGGAATCGAAGGGAGGACCGGAATGTTCTGCAGTGAATGCGGCACGGAACTCCACGAAAACGGGAAGTACTGTTTCGTCTGCGGCGCCTCGGCGTCCGGAGATGGCAACGGGACTTCCCGTTCCTCTTCTTCTGCCCCGCCAACCGCGTTGAAACCGCTTCCGTCCACGACGGGGCAGATCGTTTTCTCCGTGGTCAACATCGTGACCGGCGTCGCTTTCGTATTCGGCGTGATCGCTCTCGTGTTCGCCATTCTCGCGAATGAAGCGAAATCCTTCGAAGACGCGGTGGCGAAGCTCAGGGTCGCGCGGATTCTCAACATCGTCGGCGTGAGCCTCACGGGTTTCTTCATCCTGATCTATCTCGTCTTCTTCGTCTTCTTCTTCGGAATCATGGGGTTGGGCTTCCTGACGGCCTTCACGGGCTAGACGGATCCGACTTGCTGGACCGACGTGCGGGAAGCTTCCTGCCGACCGGAACGAATCCCAAAAGGACGGCACTTCAAAGAAGGGGCCGTCCTTTTCCTTTTTCGCTGCAGAATCAGTCCGACCGCTTTTCCTTCGATCCCGGACCCTTGTCGTACCGTTTCTCGAGCCGGGCCCTCGCGTACCCTCTCGAATCCTCGGAGGCGAGCACGACGAAGCCGCGGGCGCGGTAGAAACGGATCAGCGGAACGTTCGACAGAGCGGTGTGAAGGCGCACGATGCGCAGTCCCCGAGCGGCCGCGTACAGGTCCACTGCATGCATCAGGGCTCCGCCCACTCCGATGCGCTGGACATCGGGGTCGACGGCGAAACGGCTGAGATAGGCCACTCCGGCCTCGTCGACGGAAGAAAGGCGGAGCGTCCCCACCAGCGAAGATTCACCGTCGTGTCCGTATTCGGCGACGAGCACGTCGTCCTGGTGGATATGCCGCTCGACATCCTCTACCGTTTCGCGGAGAGAATCGAGCATGCCCGGAATACCGGACGCTTCCGCATAAAGACGCATCGCATCTAGAATCAGAGCATGCAGCGCGGGGGCGTCTTCATGGACGGCGCCCCGGACCCGGACGGGGAGGGGCCTCGGGGATGCCGGGTCCAAAGCGCTCAGCCTCCGGCCAGCAGAGCGACGAGCACGGCTTTCTGGGCGTGCAGTCGGTTCTCGGCTTCGTCGAAGACGGCGGACTGCGAACCTTCGATCACGTCTTCCGTGACTTCGTATCCGCGATAGGCGGGCAGGCAATGCAGGAAGATGGCGTCGGGCTTCGCCTTCGCCATGCGACGGGCGTCGACCCGGTAGGGCTCGAAGACGGCGAGGCGCTGGGCCTTCTCCTGTTCCTGCCCCATGCTGACCCAGGTGTCGGTGTAGACGACGTCCGCGCCTGCGACCGCTTCGTCGGGGTCGGTGGTCAGCAGCACGGTCGAGCCGTTCTTCATGGCGTCCGAGCGCGCCTCCTCGACGCAGCCGGGGTCGCATGCGTAGCCCTTGGGAGCCGCGATGGCGATGTCCATCCCGACCTTGGCGCAGCCGTGGAGCAGCGAGTTCGCCATGTTGTTCCCATCGCCCAGATAGGCTAGCTTCAACCCCTCGAGCCGGCCCTTGCGCTCGGCCACGGTCTGAAGGTCCGCCAGGACCTGGCAGGGGTGCTGCAGGTCGGTCAGCCCGTTGATCACGGGGATGCTGCCGAAGCGAGCCAGGTCGAGCACGTCCTCGTGCCTGAACGTGCGGATCATGATCGCGTCGAGATAGCGGGACAGCGTTCTGGCCGTATCGGCGACGGTCTCGCCACGACCGAGCTGGATGTCGGCGGAGGACAGGAACAGCGCGTGACCGCCGAGCTGATACATGCCGACCTCGAAGGAGACGCGGGTTCGCGTCGAGGATTTCGCGAAGATCATCCCCAGGGTCTTCCCGGCAAGAAGAGGGTGGGGGATGCCCGCCCTACGCTCCTTCTTGAGCTTGTCCGCCAGAGCCAGCATCGCGAGCAGCTCGTCCTTCGTGCAGTCGAAGAGGCTGATGAAGTGCTTCATGTCATCCCTCCATAAGGGCCGATTCCAGCGCGTCGCAGAAGTCGGACGCCTGGGACTCCGAGAGAATCAGGGGCGGGAGGATTCGGAGGGTGGACGTGCCTACGGAGTTGACGAGCATTCCATGGGCAAGCAGACGGTCCCGGACCGCGACGGCGTTCTCGGAAGTCAGGCCGATGCCGACCATCAGTCCGAGTCCGCGGATCTCCTCGATCTTTCCGGTCGTCGCCGCGACGTGGGAGAGGCGCTCCTTCAGGAACTCGCCGGTCCAGGCGGCCTGGCCCAGAAGCCCACGCTCTTCGATCTCGTCGAGCACCGCGAGAGCCGCCGAGCACGCGAGGGGGTTTCCCCCGAAGGTGCTGCCGTGGTCTCCAGGCGCAAATCCCTTCGCGGCTTCCTCGCGGGCCAGCACGGCTCCGATCGGCACTCCGCCGCCCAGCCCCTTCGCGATCGTGAAGACATCGGGTTCGATGCCGTAGTGCTCGTAGCAGAACATCTTTCCGGTACGACCCATTCCGGTCTGCACCTCGTCGACGACGAGCAGCGCCCCGGTCCGCCGGCAGGCCGCTACGGCCGCATCCACGAAGGTTTGTGTCGCCGGGCGCACGCCGCTCTCGCCCTGCACGAGCTCGAGAAGCACGGCGCAGGTATCGCCGTCCACCGCCTCGTCGAGGGCGGCGACATCGTTGTACGGGATATGGACGAAACCCGGCGGCAGCGGCTTGAACGGCGCGCTGTAGCGGTCGGTGCCCGTCGCCGTGGCCGTGGCCAGCGTGCGGCCATGGAACGAGTGCTTCATGCACACGATCTTCGCCCTCGGCGCACCGAGCTTGTGGAAGTAGCCGCGTGCGAGCTTGATCGCCGCCTCGTTCGCCTCCGCACCGCTGTTTCCGATGAACACGCGGTCCGCGCAGGACAGCTCCACCAGCCGCTCGGCCAGCCGGATCTGGGGGCGGTTGTAGTAGAGGTTGGAGCAGTGGATGAGTTTCGCCGCCTGGTCCGCGATCGCGGCGACGAGGCGCGGGTTGCCATGTCCAAGGATGCTGACCGCGATTCCGCCGATCATGTCCAGATAGCGCTTGCCCGACGTGTCGAAAAGGTATGCGCCCTCGCCCCGCTCGATGCAGACGGGGGTCCGGGGGCCGAAGGCCTTCAGATAATGCTTCGCATCGGATTCGACCACGGCTTGCAGCAGCCGGTCGGCTGATCCTTCCTGCTTCGTCCCTTCCATCGGTTCATTCCTCTTTCCTTCGTGTGGAGCGACTTCAGGGAAGCGCTCCGTCTCCTACAGGACCTCACCCGTGTGGTAGGGTCGTCGCTCCTTCATGATCATGGTCCCGATGCCCTTGTTGGTGAAGATCTCGAGCAGCAGGCAATGGGGGATGCGCCCATCGATGATATGGGCCCGTCCGACGCCGCGTTTCACGGTATCGAGGCAGCCCAGCACCTTCGGGATCATCCCGCCGGAAATCGCACCCGCGGCGATCATGCGGTCTATGTCCTCTTCGGTCAGTACGGGGATCACGGCGTCGAGTCCGTCCTCGCCCATTCCGCGAACGCCTTCGACGTCGGTCAGCGTCATCAGCTTCTCTGCTTTCAGCGCGGCCGCGATCTCGCCCGCGACGGTGTCGGCGTTGATGTTGTAGCTCTCGCCGTCGGGACCGATGCCGATGGGTGCGACGACGGGGATGTACTCGTCGTTGGCGAGCATGGTCAGCACCTTGGTGTTGATGCGGACGATCCGGCCGACGTATCCCAGGTCGACGGGCTGGCCGTCGCTGCCTTCCGTCATGCGCTCGCACTCGATCAGCTTGCCGTCGATGCCGCATATGCCCACGGCGTGGGCGCCCTTGCGGTTCAGCATCGAGACGATCTCCTTGTTGGTCTTGCCGACGAGGACCATCTGGGCGACCGACATGGTCTCGGCGTCGGTGACGCGCAGACCGTTGCGGAATTCACTCCGGATGCCGAGACGGTCGAGCATGGTGTTGATGTCGGGACCTCCGCCATGGACCACGACGGGGTTGATGCCGATGAACTTGAGCAGCGTGATGTCCTCCATCACGGAGTTCTTCAACGTATCGTTGATCATGGCGTTGCCGCCGTACTTGATCACGACCGTCTTGCCGGCGAGGCTCTGGATATAGGGAAGGGCTTCGACGAGGATGTTGGCCTTGCCGATCAGGGCCTGCATGTCTTCCATGATGTCCTCCTATAAGGCCAGCGCGGGAAGTCGGAGACCTTCCGTCTCGTCGAACCCCGCCATGAGGTTGAGGGCCTGGAGCGCCTGGGCGGCGGCGCCCTTGCCGAGGTTGTCGATGGCGCAGAGGACCGTGACACGGCCGGTCCGGAGGTCGAGGTGGAGTCCGAGGTCCGCGAAATTCGTTCCCGTCGTGCTGCGCGTCTCGGGGAAGACTCCCGGAGGGAGCAGGCGCACGAAGGGCTCTTCGCCATAGGCGTCCTGGAAGGTCGCGCGAAGAAGCGCCTCGTCGACGCCCGGTCGCACGCTGGCGTGGATCGTGGCCAGCATGCCGCGCTTCATGGGTGCGAGGTGGGGGACGAAGGTGATCGCGACCGGCGCACCGGCTGCGAAGGAAAGTTCCTGCTCGATCTCGGAGCGGTGGCGGTGGCCCGTGACGCCATAGGCCTTGAAACTCTCCGCGCTTTCCGTGTAGAGGTAGGGGACGTCCGCCTTGCGGCCGGCACCGGAAATCCCGGAGACCGCGTCGACGACGAGCGTTTCGGGGTCGACCCTGCCGGATCGAAGCAGGGGGACGAGCCCAAGCAGCGTGCAGGTCGGGTAGCAGCCTGGATTCGCGACGATCCGTGCCGTACGGATCCGGTCCCTGTGGAATTCGGGCAGGCCATAGACGGCTTCCTGAAGAAGCTCGGGCCGTGGGTGTTTCAGGCCATAGGCCGCTTCATAGACGGACGCTTCCTTGTAGCGGAAATCCCCGCTGTGGTCGAGGACGCGCAGACCCTTGCCGAGGAGTTCGGGGACGATGGACGAGGAGACGCCATGGGGAAGCGCCGTGACCACGAAATCGCAGGACTGCGCGAGGCGGTCGACGGCGAGGTCCGAGCAGGGCTGGTCGACGAGCGAGCGGAAGGCGGGGTGGACGGAGGAGAAGGGAGTGCCTACGTGGCTCTGGGAGACGAGTTCCGTGAGGCGGAAGCCCCTGTGTCCGACCAGAAGGCGGACCAGCTCCAACCCGACATACCCGGTGGCTCCAACGATTCCGATTCGCGCGGATCCTGTCATGTGCTCGCGACCTCCGTTCTTCCCGTTCCTCTTCATTATACTATCGCTCCTCGGGGGGGTCGAAGATAATAAAAATGCATTATATTGCATAAATATGCAGATGTACAAGAGGCGGCCGCAATGTCGAAGCCTGCGAAACGTCCATTTGATGGACTCGAGTGGACGAAATGCTGAAAAATCTCCCGATATGTTTGGTGACTTTCGCATATGGCACGATGGGAGTGCAGGTGTTATGCTATTCCTGCAGTCCATACCGTAGCCCTGCGCCTTCGGGCGCGATCCTTCTGGAGGTATCCCATGGCCAGTGTCGAACTCAAGAACGTCTTCAAGAAATACGACGGCGGCGTCATCGCGGTCAGCGACTTCACGCTCGACATCGCGGACAAGGAGTTCATCATCCTCGTCGGTCCTTCCGGTTGTGGCAAGTCCACGACCCTCCGCATGATCGCCGGACTCGAGGAGATCAGCGAAGGTCAGATCTTCATCGGCGACCGTCTTGTGAACGATGTCCAGCCCAAGGACCGCGACATCGCCATGGTCTTCCAGAACTACGCCCTGTATCCCCATATGACCGTCTTCGACAACATGGCCTTCGGCCTCAAGCTCCGCAAGGTCCCCAAGGACGACATCAAGCGCCGCGTGCATGAAGCCGCCCGCATCCTCGAGATCGAGCACCTGCTCGACCGCAAGCCCAAGGCCCTCTCCGGCGGCCAGCGCCAGCGCGTCGCCCTCGGCCGCGCCATCGTCCGCGAACCCAAGGTCTTCCTCCTGGACGAGCCGCTGTCCAACCTCGACGCCAAGCTCCGCGTGCAGATGAGAATCGAGATCACCAAGCTGCACCAGCGCCTCCAGACCACGTTCATCTACGTCACGCACGACCAGACCGAAGCCCTGACGATGGGTACCCGCATCGTGGTCATGAAGGACGGCTTCGTCCAGCAGGTCGACTCCCCTCTGTCCCTGTACGACAAGCCCCTCAACATGTTCGTCGCCGGCTTCCTCGGCACGCCCCAGATCAATTTCTTCAACTCCATGCTCTCGGAGAAGAACGGCGATCTGTGGCTGACCTTCAACAACACCTCGATCAAGCTCCCCGCCGATAAGGCCTCGAACCCCGTCGTCCGCGAATACATCGGCAAGGAAGTCGTCATGGCCGTCCGTCCCGAAGCGATTCGCGACGACGAGGCCCACATCGCGCTCTCTCCCGACACCAAGGTCACCGCCTCCGTCGAAGTCGTCGAGATGCTCGGCTCGGAGACCCTGCTCTATCTGACGATCGACGGCGTGAGCGCCATCGCCCGCGTCAACCCGCGCTGCACGGCTGCGGTCGGCGACGTCGTCCCGATGTGCTTCGAAGCCACCCGCATCCAGCTCTACGACAAGGACACCGAGAAGGTCATCGTCAACTAGTCCTCCTTCTTTCCCAGAACGAAGCAAGGCACCCGGCGACGGGTGCCTTGTCTTCGTTCACAGAATGTTCGGAAGGTCGCAAGGTAGGCCCCCTGCCCGGTCGGGACGGTGTAGCGGAATCTTCCGCAACCGGTAACCGCCTTGCAACATGGGCAGGTTATCGTTAAGATGAATTGCAATGCATTCTGGGCGGACTCCGTTCCGCCAGTGAAAGTGTGGTTGATATGGAAGAAATCAGGAAGTGCATCCGAGAGGCCTCCAAGGTCATGGACAGGATAGCCGGCGTCACGGACGGCTCCGGTTCCGTCATCGCCTGCACCGACGAACGCAGGGAGGGCGCGGAGGACATGTCCTCCCGCACCTTCGGATCCACCGACGATCGCGTCGCCATCGCTTCCGGCAGGACCTACCTGCGGCTCGCGGCCACCGACCGTCAGGGTCTGATCGCCTTCATCGAAGGAACGGACCCCGTCTCGCGCACGTACCTCGAATTGTTGGGCAACTGGATCCAGGCCGCTTTGAAGGAAAGGAACACCGACGCCGAGCGCGAGTCCTTCCTGAAGAACGTCCTGCTGGAGAATGAACTTCCCGGCGATATCCCCCTGAAGGCCCGGGAGTACCGGATCTCCTTCCATGCGCCGCGAATCGTCTTCATGGTCCGTATCGACAAGGGCGAGAGCGGCGGTTGCCTCGAGATCCTCCAGGGTCTCTTCCCCGAAGGAAGGAAAGAGCATGTGCTCGCCATGGACGAGGAGACCTTCGTCCTGGTCATCGAACTCGAGGGGGACCGCAGCGATTTCTCCGACCGTATCGCCAACACGATCCTCGACAACCTCAACGCCGAGTCCATGACGCGCGTCCACATCGGCGTCGGAATGACGGCCGAGAACCTGAAGGATACCGCGAAGTCCTACCGCGAGGCGCTGATGGCCCTCACCGTCGGTGGCATCTTCGAGGGCGAACGCCACATCGTCCGATACGACCAGCTCGGTCTGGGCCGCCTGATCTATCAGCTTCCGACGACCCTCTGCAACATGTTCCTCGACGAGGTCTTTCCGAAGGGTGCCTACGAGGCGCTCGACAGCGAGACGCTCCTCACGATCCAGAAATTCTTCGAGAACAACCTGAACGGAAGCGAGACGTCGCGGCAGCTCTTCGTCCACCGCAATACGCTCGTGTATCGGCTCGACAAGGTCCAGAAGATCACCGCGCTGGACCTCCGGCGGTTCGACGACGCCGTCCTCTTCAAGCTGGCCTCCATGGTCCGCCGATATCTCGAGCGGCAGAGCCACGGTTCCGGAAGCCGGAACGCCGACGGCAGGGGCTGGCGTTCCTGACCGCGAAGGGAGGCTCCATTTGATCGAATTCCGTAGCGTGGGCATGACCTATCCTTCCGGGATCGAAGCCCTGAAGGATGTGGGTTTCGTCGTCGACCCCGGCGAGTTCCTCTTCGTGATCGGGAAGAGCGGCTCCGGCAAGTCCACGCTCGTCAAGCTGCTGACCTGCGAGGAGCGTCCAAGGAAGGGAAGCGTCCTGATCGACGGATACGATATCGCTCGGATCGAGCGGCGCTACATTCCATTTCTTCGCCGCAACATCGGCATGGTCTTCCAGGATTTCCGCCTGATCGAAACCAAGAGCGTTTTTGAAAACGTCGCTTTCGCAATGGAGATCGTCGGCGCCACCCGTCGCCTGATCCGCCGTCGCGTCCCCATCGTGCTCAGCACGGTCGGCTTGAAGGACAAGGCCTCCATGCGCCCCTCCGAGCTGTCCGGCGGCGAACAGCAGCGTGTCGCCATCGCCCGCGCGATGGTGAACAATCCGATGCTGATTCTTGCCGACGAGCCGACGGGGAACCTCGACCCGGGCAACAGCGAATCCATCATGGCCCTGCTCGACTCGATCAACCGCAGGGGAACCACCGTCATCGTCTGCACCCACGACAGTTCGATCGTCGACAAGATGCGCCGCCGCGTCATCGAGCTCGAAGACGGCCGAATCGTGAGAGACGACCGCTCGAGCGGCTACGGCACCGCCCATGAGATCGACGCGGTACCAGGTCCCGACGAGGACGACGTGCCGCCGTTCGAGGAGATGGCCGAGGAGGCCGCCCGCGCGGCCGCAACGGAAGATAAGGTGGACGGATGAAATTCACGACACTGCGCCACGCCGTGCGCGAAAGCGGCCGAAGCCTGATGCGGCACCCCTTCGTGACCCTCGCCTCGATGACCACGATCGCCTTCATGCTGCTTCTGGTCGGATCCTTCGTCGCCTTCACCATGAACGCCCGTGCCATTGCCGAGAAGGCGGGTCAGCAACCGCCCGTCCAGGTCTGGGTCGTATACGACGCGGATGAAGCACGCGTCGCGACCGTCGAGCAGGCACTGAAGAACGACCCGTTCGTTCTCGAATACACGAAGAAATCTCCCGCTCAGAATCTCGAGGACTTCCGCATTCAGCTCGGAGCCGATGCCGCGGTGCTAGACGGCTTCGACGAGACGCTTCTCTCCTGGTCGTTTACCGTGCGATTGACCGACCCTTCCGAGGGGAAGTACTTCGCCGCGCGCACGTCAGGCGTTCCCGGTGTCCGCAAGGTCGATATCAGCCTGCCCGTCATGGACTTCCTCCAATCCATCGTCCAGTGGGTCAACCTCGCCTCGGCCGTCGGCATCCTATGCCTCTGCATCGTGGCGCTCTTCATCATCTCGAACATGGTCCGCGTCGCCGTCTATTCCCGGTCGCAGGAGATCGGCATCATGAAATACGTCGGCGCGACGAACCGCTACATCCGGGTCCCCTTCGTCGTCGAAGGAGCCGTGGTCGGTGCCATGGGCGGACTTGCCGCATGGGGTCTTCTCCACTGGGGGTACGCATCGATCCTCCAGGGGATGGCGAACCCGGAGACCGCCGCCTTCCTGACGCTTCTTCCCCTTACGACGGTCTCGCTCTACGTCCTCTCGGTCAACGTGCTCTTCGGTCTGCTGGTCGGTTCGATCGGCAGTGCACTGTCCGTTCGACGGCATGTCCGAGTCTGAAAAGGAGGCACACGCGATGACGACCCTCACATCCCCCCGCCCCACCTCTCTTCGAAAGGTCCTTTCCATCATGCTGATCCTCGCGTCGGTCTGCATGATCTCGCTCACCTCCTCACCGGCCTCCGCCACATCCTACTACGACCTGCAGAAGGCGCTCAAGCAGGCCCAGGCCGATCAGGACCGGATCGACGCCCAGCTTGCCAACATGGCCGCTCAGAAGGTGCAGCTCCAGAAGCAGGACAAGGCGCTTCAAGGCGACCTCGCCTGGCTCAATTCCCGCACGGACGAGGAGCGGGCCCGCTACGAGACCTTGATCGATGAGCTGACCGTGGCGCTCCAGGAGCTCGACGCCGCTCTCGAGGCGTTCAAGAACGCGCAGAGGACCCTCGAAGACAAGCAGGCACAGTACAAGGAGAGGCTGCGGGTCATGTTCGAGAGCCGAACGCGCCTGCCGCTCGAGATCCTGCTGGACTCGAAGGACGCGGCCGGGTTCTTCGCGAATCTGGAAGTCATCTCCGCCATCTCGCAGAGCGACCGGCAGATCGTCACGGAACTGACGGAGGCCAAGGACGACGCGATCCTCAAGAGGCAGACCGCCGAGGACTATTCGAAGAAGATGCAGGCCGTCGTCACCGACAAGCAGGCGGAGATCGACGCGCTGAAGAACCAGATGGAGCAGACCGCGGCGCAGCTCGAGGCTACGAAGAAGCATCTCGCCGACGTGGTCGCCACAGAGAATGCGCTGCTCGAGGAGTCGAAGAAGATCGAGGCCTCGATCCGGAGCCTGCAGGAGAAGATCGCCTATTACGGCGGCCTGATGATCTGGCCCTACCCTGAACAGAGCACCGTTGCCACCCAGCTCGTCGCGTCCCCGTTCGGCATGCGCATGCATCCGATCCTCAAGGTGTACCGTATGCACACCGGCGTCGACATCGGCGGGCGTTACGGCGCCCCGATCATAGCGGCCGCGAAGGGCAAAATCATGCTGATCCGGACGATTCCCGGCTACAACGCGACATCCGGGAACAACACGGGCGGAGACGGCTACGGCAACTACCTCATCATCGACCACGGCGGCGGGATCAGCACCCTCTACGCCCACACCAAGCTGATCAAGGTCAAGGTGGGCCAGATGGTCGAATCCGGCGACCTGGTCGCAATTTGCGGCAGCACGGGTTCATCGACCGGACCCCACCTCCATCTCGAGGTCCGTGAGAACGGAACGCCGGTCAACCCCATGCAGAAGAAGTACCTCGGCGTGCGATAGCCGCCTCCGCGCGAGCCCTGCCGCCCTAGGAAGGAAGGCCCATGGACCAGAACCCTGAACCCGGCACCGAATACCAGTACGTCGAGCCTGTCACCGTCCACACCCCGGTTCCCGCTTCCACCATCTCCGGCAGGGACCGGAATCGCCCCGGTCGACGCAAGTGGTTCACGGCTGTCCTCCTGACCGCCCTCGTCACCTTCGTCGCGACCTCCATCCTATGCGCAGGGGTCGGCCTTCTCATCTATGGAAACATGGATTCGTCGACGGCCACCCTCTCTTTCGACAACACCCAGGCCGTCCGGGATCGCCTCGCCAAGATAGACGAGATGCGCGGCTACCTCAAGGCCAACTTCCTCGAGGAGCTGACCGACGAACAGCTGCTCGACGCCATGGTCTCCGGTCTTGCGGACAACCTCGGGAACCCCTACACGTTCTACCTCGACAAGGAGAACTACACCCTCTGGCAGGAGAGCCTGAATGGCGTCTATTATGGAATCGGCGCAAGCGTCATCGTGAACAAGGCCGGTTTCGTCCAGATATCCTCCGTCGTCGCGGGCGGTCCCGCGGACCTGGCTGGATTGAAGACCGGAGACGAACTGGTTTCCGTCGACGGCGAGGACATCACGACACTCAAGGACACCAACGTCATCGCGACCCGAGTCAAGGGCGCCGAAGGAACTACGGTCAAGATCGGAATCCATCGTCCGTCGACCGGTACGGATTTCGAGCTCCAGATCGTCCGCGCACGGATCGTCAGCGACCCTATCCGGTCGTTGATGCTGCCGAACGGCATCGGCTACATCCAGATCAAGGAATTCTCCGAAGGTCTCGACGCCGAGTTCCGGGTTTCCGTTCAGGACCTGATCGCCAAGGGAGCGACCTCGTTCGTCTTCGACCTGCGGAACGACCCCGGCGGAAGCGCCGTCGAGGTCACCGGCATGCTGGACTATCTCCTGCCGTACGGCGAAATCGCCAGCATAAAGGGCCGACAGGACGGCAAGGCCTTCGACGAGTCCTGGACCTCCGACAGCAAGGCCGGCGTACCCGATACGATGCGGTATGCGATTCTCGTCAACGGCTACACCGCCAGCGCATCGGAACTGTTCTCCGGATGTCTCCGCGACTTCGGGAAGGCCTGGCTGATCGGAACGCAGACCTTCGGAAAGGGTTCCGGGACCATCACCTACGCGCTATCGGACGGGTCCGCGGTCAACGTCACGACGTTCCGCTATTACCTGCCCTCTGGCGTCTGCATCGAAGGAGAAGGCCTTGCGCCGGATCAGGTCGTAGAGCTTCCCGAGGCCGTCGCCAACCTCTCCGTCGAGGAGATCCCCCGCGACCAGGACACCCAGCTTCAAGCGGCCATCGTCTACCTCGCGAACCTTCCGTAACCACTGCACGCGAAGGAGCGACGATAGATTGAACGACTACGACTCCTTATCCATCCTCTATGATCGGTTGCAGGACGGCGAGCCGGCCGAGCGTCTCTCCGCCTATGCATCCGAGCTCGTCTCGACCTTCGGCACGACGCTCGATGGCCGTGGAGACGGACGGGACGGCCGACGGCTGCTCCTCGACCTCGGATGCGGAACCGGCGCCTTCAGTCGCGACATGGCGGAACGAGGCTTCGACGTGATCGGCATCGACGCGTCGGATGGGATGCTCCGGCAGGCCATGGAAGCGACGCCACAGGATTCCAGCGACATCCTCTATCTCCAGCAGGACATCACGCGCTTCGAACTCTTCGGCACCGTCGACGCGATCTGCTGCCTCACCGATACGGTCAACCACATCACATCGCCCTCCGCACTCCAGCGCATGCTCCGTCTATGCCGACAGTACCTCAACCCGGAAGGCATCTTCGTCTTCGACGTCGCGACCCGCCGCCACTTCTCCCGTCGGCTCGGTAGCCGCACGATCTATGAAGTGGGCGACGAAACCGTCCTCTTCTGGAAGAACGCGTTCTCCCGTGCCACGGGCCTCAATACGGCGGACCTCGTCCTCTTCACGAAGAACGGCGACGGAACCTGGACCCGAGGGGACGAGACCATCCGTGAGCGCGCCTACGGGGTCGCGCAGCTGACCGCGATGCTCCGGACCGCGGGCTTCCACGGAATCCGCGTCTTCGACGCTCTCCGTCATTCTCCGGCAAGTCCTTCCTCCGGGCGTGTCTTCTTCGTCTGCACGCCCACGGTGAATCCATGAAGACCTCGACTCCGTCCAACCAACGTCGCACGGTTCGACGTCGCCCGGCTCCGCGCCGACGTCCTGCGGCGAGTCTGGCCACGATCACCCTGATCGTCGCTGTAATCGCCATCCTTCTGGTCCTCAGTCCGGGCGGCTTCCCCTTCGGGCCGCAATCGACGCCTACGACGGCACCTACCGCGACGCCTGTTCCGACCGCTACTCCCGCGCCCGACTCGCCCACGCCAGCTCCGACCGCCACCCCCGAACCCGTCACCCCCGAGCCCGCCACTCCGACGCCGTCGCCGACGCCTCTCGTCTCCCCCATGCCCACGCCGGACATGGCCGCCCTCGAGTCATTGCCCAACAAGGTCGCCTCCTGGTCGTACCTGCGACCGTCCCCTACCTTCGAGGACGTCCGCACCCTGATCGCAATCACCCGCCGCCCCCTGGTCGAACGGTACGGCGTCCTCTGGCAGGCGCCCCGGGTGTCTTCAGGCAAGGTCGTCTACCTGACTTTCGACGAAGGCTATGAATACAAGGACAACACGACCCGCATTCTGGGCGTCCTTGAAGCGAAGGGCGTCCCGGCGGCCTTCTTCGTCACGGGAACCTATATCCGGGACAATCCCGCCGTGACCCGGCGCATGGTCGAAAAGGGATTCCTCGTTGGAAACCACACCTGGTCGCACCCCAGCCTTCCAGAGCGGATCGACGCGCTGGGCTTCGCGACGATGGAGGAGGAACTCGGGTCGACGGAGGCGGCGTTCCTTGCCGCAACCGGGAAACCGCTCGACAAGTTCTTCCGCCCGCCGGAAGGGCATTACAGCGAACGCATGCTCGCCATGGCGCAGGTTCTCGGATACCGGACGGTCTTCTGGAGCTTCGCATATCGCGATTGGGTGACCTCCGACCAACCGACCCGGCAACAGGCGATGGACACCGTGCTCGGAGAGCTCCACGACGGGTCCGTGCTTCTCCTGCATGCGGTATCGACGACGAACACGGAGAATCTCGGGGACATGATCGATGCGATCGCGGCCCGCGGCTATGTCTTCGGGAGACTCGACGAAGTGCCGTAGAATCCATGCTTGCAATTCCGTCGACCCTGTAATAAAATACACCGTGCGCGTCGATTCGCGTACATCGCGTCGATACCAGAGATTGCCACAGTCGGCTGCTGCGCCGGCAACGTGGGGAACTTTGGTGGAGAAGTCCGGTCCCGAGACCGGGCGCAGGATCCTTCATACCGGCAGCGCTGTGCTCGACGGAGCATACTGCCCAGGACGCGACCTTCATACGGAAGGCGGGCGCCACTGGGTTTTATGACGGAAGAGCATGACACGCCCGGCACAGTTGAGGACCTTGATCGCAGCAAAGAGGAGGTTGTACCATGGCCGTGAACCAGAAGATCCGCATCCGTCTCAAGGCTTTCGACCACGAGGTCCTCGACGCCAGCGCCGAGAGGATCGTGGAGACCGCGAAGCGCACCGGGGCCGTCATATCGGGACCGATTCCGCTTCCCACCGAAAAGGAGATCGTCACCATTCTCCGCGCTCCGCACAAATACAAGGATGCGCGCGAGCAGTTCGAGCTCCGCACCCACAAGAGGCTGATCGACATCCTCGCCCCGAACCAGAAGACGGTGGAAGCCCTGATGAAACTCGACATGCCTGCCGGCGTCAACATCGAAATCAAGTTGTAATGCGTCCGGGCCCCCTATGGGGACCTGTAACGCAGGAAAACGGTCAAGTTCGCCACCGAATCGGCGAACCAATAACCAAGGAGGAAGGCACATGAAAGAGAAGTTCATGCTGGGCAAGAAGGTCGGGATGTCGCAGTTCTTCGACGAGACCGGGCTTGCCGTTCCGGTGACGGTCCTCGAGTGCGGCCCGCTGGTCGTCGTCCAGAAGAAGACGATCGAGAACGACGGCTACGTGGCTCTCAAGGTCGGCTTCGGCGAAATCGCCGAGCGCAAGGTGAACCGTCCCGCCAAGGGCCAGTTCAAGAAGTTCGGCATCTCCGTGCGCAAATACACCGGTGAGTTCCGCACGACCCGCGAGTTCGACCCCGGCCAGGAGATCCGCGTCTCCGACATGTTCGCCGTCGGCGACCGCGTCGACGTCAGCGGAACGTCCAAGGGCAAGGGATTCGCCGGAACATTGAAGCGCTACGGTCAGTCGGGCGGTCCCGAATCCCACGGTTCCATGTACCACCGCCGCGTCGGCTCGATGGGCGCCAACACCAGCCCCGCCCGCGTTCTTCCCGGCAAGAGGCTTCCCGGACACATGGGTTCCGTCGAAGTCACCGTTCAGAATCTCGACGTCGTGATGGTCGACGGAGAACGAAACATCCTCGTGCTGAGAGGCGCCGTGCCCGGTCCCAAGGGCGGCCTTCTCGAGATCACGGGCACCGTCAAATCCGGCAAGTGATCGAAGGAAAGGGAGGAGCTAGAGATGGCAAAGGTTGATGTCTTCAATACCGAAGGCGCCGTGGTCGGTCAGATCGAATTGTCCGACAGCATCTTCGGAATCGTACCGAACGAGATCGTTCTCCACATGGTCGTCAAGAACCAGCTTGCGAACCGCAGGCAGGGGACGCATTCCACCAAGACCCGCAGCGAGGTCCGCGGCGGCGGCCGCAAGCCGTATCGCCAGAAGGGCACCGGTCGCGCCCGCCAGGGTTCCATCCGCTCCGCGCAGTGGATCAAGGGCGGCATCATCTTCGGGCCGAAACCTCGCGATTATTCCTATACCATCCCCAAGAAGGTACGTCGCCTCGCGATGAAGTCCGCACTGTCCGCGAAACTGGCGTCCCAGCAGATCATCGTCCTCGACGCCCTCGATTTCGACGCGATCAAGACGAAGAACATGGTCAACGTCCTTGGAAACCTCAAGACGACAGGGTCCGCGCTGGTCGTCATGGCCGTCAAGAACCCCAACGTCGAGAAGTCGGCCAGGAACATCCCCGGCATCAAGACCGCTCTCGTCAACACGATCAACGTCTTCGACATCCTCAAGTTCGACACCTTCATCGTGACGAAGGCGGCTGTCGAGAAGGTCCAGGAGGTATATGTGTGATGAAGGATGCGCATGATGTCATCATCCGCCCCTACGTGACCGAACGCAGCACGTCCGCAGTATCGGATGGCCGCTACACATTCGTGGTAGCCACCGGCTCCACGAAGGCTGAAATCCGCTCCGCCGTCGAGCAGCTGTTCGGCGTCAAGGTCCTCCGGGTCAATACCATCAACGTCGGTGGCAAGGAAAAGCGCCAGGGCGTCCACGTCGGAAAGACCTCGGACTGGAAGAAGGCCATCATCACCATCGACACCGATCCCAAGGCTTCTTCCTTCCTCGCCAAGGGCGGAAAGACCACCGCCAGCCAGAGGAAGTACAAGAACTCGATCGAAGAATTCGGCTACGGCCAGTGACCGCCGCTTGCGTAAAGGAGTGAAGAGAGATGCCAGTCAAGAGTTATAGGCCCACTTCGCCTGCCAGACGGTACATGACGGTCACAGACTTCAGCGAGCTGACCGACAAGAAGCCGGAGAAGTCCCTTCTCGCACCGCTCAAGAAGAGCGGCGGCCGCAACAGCTATGGCCGGATCACCGTCCGCCACGTCGGTGGCGGCAACCGCAACAAGTACCGCATCATCGACTGGAAGCGCGACAAGGACGGCATCAAGGCCAAGGTCGTCGCGCTCGAGTACGATCCCAACCGCTCCGCCTTCATCGCTCTGCTGTCCTACTCCGATGGCGAGAAGCGCTACATCCTGGCTCCGGTCGGAGTCGCGGTGGGCTCCTTCGTCGAGAGCGGTCCCGCTGCCGACATCATCGCCGGCAATGCGCTTCCCATCGAGAACATCCCCGTCGGCACGATCATCCACAACATCGAGATGAAGCCGGGCAAGGGCGGCCAGATGGTCCGCACCGCCGGCGCCGGCGCCCAGCTGATGGCCAAGGAGGGCACGTACGCCCAGATCCGCCTGCCTTCCGGCGAGGTCCGCAAGATCGCCGTGATCTGCCGGGCCACGATCGGTCAGGTCGGCAACATCGAGCACGAGAACGTCAGCATCGGTAAAGCCGGACGCAAGCGCCACATGGGCGTCCGACCCACCGTACGAGGCGTCGCCATGAACCCCGTCGACCACCCCCACGGCGGTGGCGAAGGCAAGGCCCCCATCGGTCGTCCGGGTCCCGTCACGCCTTGGGGCGTGCCGACGCTCGGCAAGAAGACCCGGTCCAAGAAGAAACCTTCCGACAAGTACATTGTCAAGAGAAGGAACAAATAGCAGAAGGGAGGCTGGAACCAGATGAGCAGATCGACAAGCAAGGGATATTTCATCCAGGATGCGCTCATGAAGAGGATCGTCGCCATGAACGTCACCAACGAGAAGAAGGTCGTCAAGACCTGGTCTCGCTCCTCCACCATCTTCCCCGAGATGGTGGGCCACACGATCGCCGTCTATGACGGACGCAAGCACGTACCCGTGTACATCACCGAGGAGATGGTCGGACACAAACTCGGCGAGTTCGCTCCCACCCGGACCTTCCGCGGTCATTCCAAATCGACCGAAAAGGCCACGGCAGTGAAGTGACGAAGACATAGGAAGGGAGGAACCGCAAAGTGGAAAAGAAGGTCATGTCCAAGGAGTACATGCTCGAGAATCGCGAAGAGATTCTCTCTCGGTACTCCACCGAGCATAGACAGTTCCAGAAGCCCGCGCTTCTCACCAAGAAGGAGCGCAAGGTCCTCGGCGTCGGCAAGGACGAGGGGCGCGCGATCGCCCGCTACGTCCGGTTGTCCTCGCGCAAGGCGAACATCGTGATCAACCTGATCAAGGACCGGAGCCTCGATGAAGCCTTCGCCATCCTGAAGTACACGCCGAAGGCCGGATCGCCCATCCTCGAGAAGCTGCTGAAGTCCGCGGAAGCGAACGCCGTCAACAACAACGGACTTTCGCGCGACGCGCTCTTCGTCTCCGACTGCTTCGCGAACCAGGGTCCCACGCTCAAGCGCATCATGCCGAGAGCCCGGGGAAGCGCGAGCAAGATCCACAAGAGGACCAGCCACATCACGCTGGTTCTCAAGGAAAGAAAGTAGGAGGACGGTAGATGGGCCAGAAGGTCAACCCCCACGGTCTCCGGATCGGCATCATCAAGGACTGGGATACCAAGTGGTACGCCAGCAAGAAGGATTTCAGCGCTTTTCTCGTCGAAGACAAGAGAATCCGCGATCTCCTGAAGAAGGACCTCTTCGCAGCCGGCATATCCCGTATCGAGATCGAGCGCAAGGGTGAGGAGAAGATCCTCGTCGCCATCCACGCCGCCAAGCCCGGTGTCGTCATCGGACGCCAGGGTGCCGGTGTCGAGGAGATCAAGAAGAAACTGCAGTCACGTTTCAAGAGGCAGTTCTTCATCAACATCACCGAAGTCAAGTCGCCCGACATGGAGGCGCAGCTCGTGGCCGAGAACATCGCGGCACAGCTCGAGAAGCGCATCTCCTTCCGCCGTGCGATGAAGCAGACCATGCAGCGCGCCATGAAGTCGGGCGCCAAGGGCATCAAGACCCAGGTCTGCGGAAGACTCGGCGGCGCCGAGATCGCCCGCACCGAACACTACCACGAGGGTACGATTCCCCTGCAGACGCTCCGCGCCGACATCGACTATGGATTCACCGAGGCCAGCACGACGTACGGCCGAATCGGCGTCAAGGTCTGGATCTACAAGGGCGAGGTCTTCCCGGCTCCGAGGAAGCCCGTCGTCGCGGAAGGAGGGGAGTCCTGATGCTTCTCCCGAAGAGAGTCAAGTATAGAAGGGTGCACCGCGGTCGCATGACCGGCAAGGCCACCCGTGGAAACTTCGTCAGTTACGGCGACTTCGGCCTCGCGGCCCTCGAGCCCGGCTGGATCACCAGCAACCAGATCGAAGCGGCCCGTGTCGCGATCAACCGCTTCGTCAAGCGCGGCGGCAAGGTCTGGATCAACATCTTCCCCGACAAGCCCGTCACCAAGAAGCCTGCCGAAACCCGAATGGGCTCCGGCAAGGGTTCCCCCGAATTCTGGGTCGCCGTCGTGAAACCGGGACGCGTGATGTTCGAGATCGCCGGGGTTCCAGAGGCGGATGCCCGCGAGGCGATGCGCCTCGCCGGACACAAGCTCCCCATCCAGTGCCGGTTCGTGGCGCGCGAAAAGGAAGGTGAAGTGCATGAAGGCGAATGATATCCGCGAGATCCGCGAAAAGACCGTCGCTGAGCTCGATGACGAGTTGAAGGCCCTGAAGTCGGAACTCTTCAAGCTTCGTTTCCAGCATGCGACCAACCAGCTCGACAACCCACTGAAGCTCCGCAGCGTCAAGCGGGACATCGCGCGGGTCAAGACGATCCAGCGTGAAATCGAGCTCAAGGGCGCCAAGTGAGCGGCGCGGAGGAAGCCAAGATGGAAGACAGGAACCTCAGGAAGACCCGAATCGGCGTCGTGAAGAGCGACAAGATGGACAAGACCATCGTCGTCACCGTCGAAGAGCATGTCCAGCACCCGCTCTACAAGAAGATCGTCAAGCGCACCTACCGACTGAAGGCGCATGACGAGAAGAACGAGTGCGGAATCGGCGACAAGGTAAAGGTCATGGAGACCCGCCCCCTCAGCAAGGACAAGCGCTGGCGGCTGGTCGAGATCGTCGAGAAGGCGAAGTAGCGACCGACCGGGGATAACCGGGAAGGAGGAGACTCAATATGATCCAGGTCCAGAGCATTCTCAAGTCCGCCGACAACACCGGCGCCAAGGAACTCATGTGCATCAAGGTGCTGGGTGGCTCCTGGCGGAAGTACGCCAATATCGGCGACGTCATCGTCTGCTCCGTTCGCGAAGCGACGCCCGGTGGCGTTGTCAAGAAGGGCGAAGTCGTCCGCTGCGTCATCGTTCGGACCCGGCGCGGCGCGCGTCGTCCCGATGGCTCCTATATCAAATTCGACGAGAACGCCGCCGTTCTGATCAAAGAGGACAAGAACCCCCGAGGCACCCGCATCTTCGGGCCGGTCGCACGTGAGCTCAGGGACAAGGACTACATGAAGATCCTCTCCCTGGCCCCCGAAGTACTGTAAGGAGGGGAGAGCGATGGCGAACAAGATACACGTCAGGGAAAAGGACAACGTGATCGTCCTGAGCGGCAAGGATGCCGGCAAGAGCGGCAAGATCCTGAAGGTCATGGTCGACGACAACCGCGTTCTAGTCGAAGGCGTCAACATGGCGACCAAGCACAAGAAGCCGAGAGGGCGCTACCAGCAGGGCGGAATCATCCACCAGGAGGCTCCGATCCACGCCTCGAACGTCATGCTCGTCTGCAGCGAATGCAAGCATCCGACCAAGGTCATGCGCGAAATCCGCGAAAGCGGCGAGAAGGTCCGCAAGTGTCGGAAGTGCGGCGCGGTCCTCGACACCGTCCGTGAAGCCGCGAAGTGATGACGGCAAGGGGGTAGGAAACAGATGGTAAGACTGAAGGACAAGTTCAAACAGGAAGTCGCGCCAGCGATGATGGCGCACTTCAAGTACACCTCGACGATGCAGATCCCGAAGGTCGACAAGATCGTCCTCAACATGGGCGTCGGCGAAGTCAAGGACAACCCCAAGGCGATCGAGAGCGCGGCCGCCGACATGGCCCTGATCGCAGGGCAGCGTCCCATCATCACCAAGGCGAAGAAGTCCGTTTCGGCCTTCAAGCTGAGAGAGGGAATGAACATCGGCTGCAAGGTCACCCTCCGTGGAGACCGCATGTATGAATTCCTCGACAAACTCGTGAGCGTCGCGCTCCCCAGAGTCCGCGACTTCCGTGGCGTCAACCCCAATTCCTTCGACGGACGGGGAAACTACGCTCTCGGTGTCAAGGAACAGCTGATCTTCCCCGAGATCGACTACGACAAGATCGACCGCATCCGTGGGATGGACATCATCATCGTGACCTCTGCGCCCACGGACGAAGAGGCCCGGGAACTGCTCCGGCTGCTCGGCATGCCGTTCAGCAAGTGAGACGAGGGAGGTAGGAACCCATGGCAAAGAAGTCGATGATCCTGAAGCAGCAGAAGGAACCCAAGTTCAGTACTCGTGGGTACAACCGCTGCAAGCTCTGCGGTAGGCCGCACGCCTATATGCGCAGATACGGCGTCTGCCGTCTTTGCTTCAGGTCCCTCGCATACAAGGGTCAGATCCCCGGCGTCCGCAAGGCCAGCTGGTAGCGCAAGGAAGGAGGAAGGCACATGCAGATCACCGATTCCATCGCCGACATGCTGACGAGAATCCGCAACGCGGCTTCGACCAATCACGGAACCGTCGATGTACCGGCTTCCAACGTCAAGAAGGCCATCGCGCAGATCCTGCTCGACGAAGGCTACATCCACCGCTTCGAGTCCATCGAGGACGAACTCCAGGGCGTCATCCGCATCACGCTGAAGTACGCCGGCAAGAAGTCCGTCATTTCAGGTCTCAAGAGGATTTCCCGTCCCGGTCTCCGCGTGTACGCCCCCGCCGAGAAGCTCCCGAAGGTCCTCGGAGGGCTCGGCATCGCCATCGTATCGACCTCGAGCGGAATCATGACCGACCGGAGCGCCCGCGGCAAGGGCATCGGCGGAGAAGTTCTCGCTTACATCTGGTAACTGGAGGACTCTGAAAGGGGCGTCGCGTCGGAAACCCGACGGACCGCTCGCAATCTGAAGAGCAGGAGGTGCAGTCATGTCAAGAATCGGCAGAATGCCGGTCGAGATCCCCGCGGGGGTGAAAATCGACCTGGATGGCAGCGCGATCACGGTGAAGGGCCCCAAGGGCACGCTCTCCATGGTCGCACACAAGGACATCGTGGTTCGCGCGGAGGGAGATCGTCTCCTTATCGAACGGCCTAGCGACTCGAAGACCCACAAGTCGCTCCATGGCTTGACCCGGTCGTTGGTGCAGAACATGGTCACCGGCGTGTCGGTCGGCTTCGAGAAGGCGCTCGAGGTCAGCGGCGTCGGTTACAAGGCGACGAAGTCGGGCAAGAAGCTGACGCTCAGCATCGGCTACTCGCATCTGGTGGAGATGGAGGATCCGGACGGTATCACCGTCGAGGTCCCCGCACCTACCAAGATCATCGTCAAGGGATGCGACAAGCAGCTGGTCGGCGAGACCGCCGCCAAGATCCGTGCGAAGCGAGTACCCGACGCCTATCAGGGCAAGGGCATCAAGTACGCCACCGAGGTCCTCAAGCTCAAAGAGGGCAAGACCGGCGGCAAGGCCAAGTAGAAGAAGGGGTGAGACGAATGATCAGCAAACCACGCAGACAGGAGTCCCGCAAGCGCAAGCACGAGCGTGTCCGCAAGAAGATCACCGGCACCTCCGAGCGCCCTCGCCTCTGCGTCTTCCGCAGCCTTACCAACATCTATGCCCAGGTCGTGGACGATGTCACGGGGACCACCCTCGCCGCCGCCTCCACGCTCGAAAAGGACATCAAGGACAAGCTCGCCAGCGGCGGGAACAAGGACGCGGCTGCCGAAGTCGGCAAGCTCGTCGCTGCCCGTGCCGTCGAGAAGGGTATCTCCGCCGTGGTGTTCGACCGTGGCGGCTACATCTACCACGGTCGAGTGAAGTCTCTCGCCGAGGCGGCCCGTGAAGCCGGCCTCCAGTTCTGACAAGAGGAGGGAAGTTAAGTGCGAATCGATGCCAACACACTGGATCTCAAGGAAAAAGTGATCCACATCGGTCGAGTCTCCAAGACCGTCAAAGGCGGACGCAACTTCCGCTTCTCCGCGCTCGTCATCGTCGGTGACGAGAACGGCCATGTCGGAAAGGGACTCGGCAAAGCAGCCGAAATCCCGGACGCCATCCGCAAGGGGATCGAGGACGCCAAGAAGAACCTGATCGAGGTTCCGCTGAGCGGCACGACCATCCCCCACGAGACCATCGGAAACTTCGGCGCAGGAAGCGTCCTGCTGAAGCCTGCCAGCGAAGGTACCGGCGTCATCGCCGGCGGTCCGGTCCGTGCCGTGCTAGAACTCGCCGGCATCAAGGACATCCGCACGAAGTCGCTCGGAACGAACAACCCCAACAACATGGTGAACGCCACCATGGCCGGGTTGAGCGATCTGAAGTCGCCTGAAGCGGTCGCCCGTCTCCGCGGCAAGTCCGTGGAAGAGATCCTGGGTTAGGGGGAATCACCGTGGCGACATTACAGATCACGCTCATCAGGAGCATCAACAAGGCTCAGAAGAATCAGATCGAGACCGTCAAGGCCCTCGGCCTGCGCAAGATCGGACAAACCGTGGTGCAGCAGGACAACGCCGCGACGCGCGGCATGGTCCGAACCGTTGCCCATCTGGTCCGTTGCGAAGAACCCAAGGGAGGTAGCGCACAATGAAGCTCAATGAACTCAAGGCTTCACCTGGAGCCAACATCACACCGAAGCGCAAGGGCCGCGGAGTCGGTTCCGGCAACGGCAAGACCGGCGGACATGGCCACAAGGGTCAGAACGCAAGAGCCGGCGGCGGCGTGCGTCTTGGTTTCGAAGGCGGCCAGATGCCCCTGTACCGCCGTCTCCCGAAGCGCGGATTCAACAACACGCGCTTCGCGACGAACTACGCGGTCGTCAATGTCGGTGACTTGAACCAGTTCCGCAGCGGTTCGACCGTGACGACGGAAGTCCTCGTCAAGGCGCGCCTCGTGACCGCGAAGCTGGACGGAGTCCGCATCCTCGGTTTCGGCGAATTGACCAAGAAGCTCAAGGTCAAGGTCACTGGATTCAGCGCCACCGCACGTGAAAAGATCGAAAAGGCCGGAGGGTCCGTCGAGGAGGTATAACCAAATGCCTGGAATGATCGACACGATCAAGAACGCCTTCAAGATTCCAGACCTCAGAAAGAAGCTGCTTCTCACTCTGGGGCTCCTGGTCGTCTACCGCATCGGATGCGCCGTTCCGGTTCCCGGAATCAATATCGCCGCCTTTGGAAGACTCGTCGACAATCTCGGAGACATCGGAAGCCTGTTCAACGTCATCTCGGGCGGCGCGCTCAAGGCCGTCTCCATCTTCGCCATGAGCATCACGCCCTACATCAACGCCTCCATCATCATGCAGCTCCTCACCGTCGTCATCCCCTCCCTGGAGAAGCTCCAGAAGGAAGGCGAAGAGGGCCGCAAGAAGATCATGCAGTATGTCCGCTACGCCACCATCGCACTCGGCCTGCTCGAAGCGACGGCCCTCTGGTATGGCGCCCGCAGCGCACAGTCCGACGCGCTTCCGGCGTTCCTCAACGCCATCGTCATCATCTTCAGCTTCACGGCTGGAACGACCTTCATCATGTGGCTCGGCGAGCAGATCAACGAGTTCGGCATCGGCAACGGAATCTCGCTCATGATCTTCGCCGGCATCGTCTCCCGCGGACCGAGCGGAATCTCGACCCTGTGGCAGTACTTCCAGAGCTGGACGACCGGCGGAAACATCCTCGTATCCGTCGCAATGGTCCTCCTGGTCGTCGTCGCCTTCCTCGCGATCGTCGCGGCCGTCATCTACGTCCAGATGGCCGAACGCCGCATCACCGTCCAATACGCGAAGCGCGTGGTCGGACGCAAGATGTACGGCGGTCAGAGCACCTATCTTCCCATCAAGGTCAACATGGCCGGCGTCATCCCGATCATCTTCGCGATGTCGATCATGACCCTGCCCGCGACCATCATCTCCTTCTTCTTCGCGAACAGCACCAGCCCCATCATCCTTTTCCTCAACAAGATCACGCAGCAGAGCCTCATCTACTACATCGTCTACGCGCTCATGATCTTCGGCTTCACGTTCTTCTACTCGATGATCCAGTTCAATCCCGTCGAGGTGGCGAACAACCTGCAGAAGAACGGCGGTTTCATTCCGGGATACCGCCCGGGACGGCCCACCGCCGAATTCATCTCCCGCGTCAGCAATCGTCTCACGTGGTTCAACGGCATATTCCTCGCTCTGGTCACGATCTTCCCGGTGGTCCTGGGCGGTCTGACCAAGGCTCCGGGCCTCTGGTTCGGCGGCACGGCCGTGCTGATCCTCGTCGGCGTCGCGATCGATCTGGTCAACCAGCTCGAATCGCAGATGATGATGCGGCATTATAAGGGATTCCTTGACTGAAAATTCGGGGAATCGCGCGGGAGGGCGTCCTGTCTCTGGCAGGATGCCCTCCTTGCCATATCCGGAACACACAGAGGAGGGACAACCATGAACCTCATCCTGCTCGGAGCCCCGGGTACCGGCAAAGGCACCTTGGCGAACGGAATCCGCACCGCCATCGGTGTCGCGCACATCTCCACCGGAGACCTCTTCCGCGCGAATATCAAGGAAGGGACGCCCCTCGGTCTAGAGGCGAGCGCCTTTATCTCCAAGGGCGAACTCGTTCCCGATGCCCTCACGATCGCCATGCTGGAGGATCGTCTGACGCGCGAGGATTGCCGGCACGGCTTTCTTCTCGATGGATATCCACGCACGATCGCCCAAGCGGACGCGCTGGCCGATTTCATGACCGGGAAGGGAATGCGCATCGATGGCGTGCTCAACGTGCGCCTTGCCGACATGACCATCCAGAACCGCCTCTCGGGGCGCAGGGTCTGTCCTTCATGCGGTCGATCGTACAACCTCCAGGCCATGCCTCCGAAGTCCGAAGGCATATGCGACGCCTGCGGCTCCGCGTTGGAGCATCGGAACGACGACCGCCCCGAGACCATCGCCGTCCGACTCCATGCATACCATGACAAGACCCGGCCACTCGTGGAATACTACACGAAGCTGGGATTGCTGCACGACTTCGACAACGAGGTCGGTTCGAAGACCACCCTTCAGCGCATCCTGAAACTTCTCGAAACCCTCGGGGAGGCGAAGTGACTCGATGATCCGTCTGAAATCGAAGGAGGATGTGGCTCGAATCCGTCTGGCGGGGCGAATCGTCGCCCAGGTGCTGGCCGCCATCCAGGAGAAGGTGCGTCCCGGCGTCGAGACCCTCGAGCTCGATCGGCTCGCCCACTCCATGATTATTCGCGCCGGTGCCGTCCCCTCCTTCCTTGGATATGGAAATCCTCCATACCCCGCCAGCATCTGCACGTCCATCGACGATGAAGTCGTTCACGGCATTCCAAAACATCGGCGGCTTGAAGAGGGCAGCATCATCAGCATCGACGTCGGGGCCTGCCTGGCCGGCTTCCACGCCGATGCGGCCCGCACCTTCGCCGTCGGCAGGATCCCACCTCCAGCCGCTCGATTGATCGAGGTCACCGAGCAGAGTTTCTGGAAAGGATTCGCCGCGGCCGTCGCCGGCAACCGGATCGGAGATGTTTCGGCAGCCGTCCAGGCCTACGCCGAGTCCTTCGGATACGGAGTCGTCCGGCAACTCACGGGCCACGGGGTCGGCTTTCAACTCCACGAGGACCCGGACGTCCCGAATTTCGGTCACACGGGCCGGGGTCCCCGTATCGAGAATGGACTCGTCATCGCCGTCGAACCGATGATCAACGCCGGTGGCTGCGATGTGGAGATTCTGGAGGATGACTGGACCATCGTCACGAGAGACGGCTCCCTGTCGTCCCATTTCGAGCACACGCTGGCCGTCCTCGAGGGCGGACCCGTCGTGCTCACGATGGAGTGAGGCGACATGGCGCAGACGCTCTATGACGCGATGCAGAACCATGGCCTCTCGGCGGGGGATGTCGTGGTATCCAAGGCGGGACACGACCTCGGGACGGCGCTCCTGGTGCTGTCCGTCGACCCGCCGTTCGCCCGCTTGGCAGACGGGACGCTACGTCGGTACGCTTGCCCCAAGCGGAAGCGATTGAGTCACGTGCGGCGCATCGGACGAATCGACGATGCCGAACGGGAGTTCGAACGCGTGGCGTCCATCCGGGACGGTCCGACCCGTGAAGCGGCGGTGCGAGGTCTGCTGGTTGAGTTCTTCATAAAAGAGGGAAAAGGTTCGGACTTGCAGAGTCCGGAAGGAGGAGAGAGAGATGCCTAAGGAAGATGTCATCGAAGTCGAAGGAGTCGTCACGGAAGCGCTCCCGAATGCAGTGTTCCGCGTCACCCTGCCCAACGGGCACAAGGTCGTCGCGCACCTGTCGGGGAAACTCCGCCAGAACTACATCAAGATTCTAGAAGGCGACCGGGTCACCGTGGAGCTTTCCCCCTATGATCTGTCCAAGGGAAGAATCACCTGGCGCGCGAAATAATCGAAATCAAGAAACTCCTTGATTTCGCCGCCGGATTTGGTACAATACTGGAGCGTGCGCGGCCAAGGCGTTTTCTTGACTGTTGCCGACCGAGAAGGACACAATTCGAGGAGGTCTAGAGATGAAGGTCAAGCCGTCCGTGAAGCCCATGTGCGAAAAGTGCAAAATCATCCGTCGCAAGGGCAGGGTCATGGTGATCTGCGAGGATCCCAAGCACAAACAGAAGCAAGGCTGAACAAGGCTGCGGACTCCACCCCTCTGAAGGGCGTCCGCGCCTTTTTCATACCCCGCCGTTCCTTCCACGGGCAGGATGGCATCGAATCGAGAACACCCACGCGGGGTGCGGCTGCCTCTCTTTCCATATCGGGATCGAAGAGGAGCCCTGCGTGTTCGAAGGATAGAGACCCCTAGGGAGCATGAAGCTGGAGGTAACAGACCCATGGCACGTATCGCCGGAGTGGACCTGCCGAATGAAAAGCGGGTCGAGATCGGACTGACCTATATCTACGGCATCGGAAGGACCTTGTCGAACAAGATCCTTGCGACTTGCGGAATCGACCCCGACACCCGCATCAAGAACCTTGGCGACGAACAGATCGCGAAGCTTCGCGAAATGATCGACAAGGAATGCAAGGTGGAAGGCGATCTGCGACGTGAGATCGCCCTCAACATCAAGCGGCTGACTGAAATCGGCTGCTACCGCGGAAGAAGGCATCGCGCAGGCCTGCCGGTCCGTGGACAGCGGACGAAGACCAACGCCAGGACCCGCAAGGGCCCCAAGAAGACGGTCGGTGCCTCCAAGAAGGCCGCCGCGAAGAAGTAAGGAGGCAGCGACATGGCGAAAGCGACCCCCACCAAGAAAACGGCCGCGAGACCGAAAAGGAAAGAGCGCAAGAACATCGACCGCGGCTCCGCGCACATCCACGCTTCCTTCAACAACACCATCGTCACCATCACGGACAACAGCGGCAACGCGATTTCGTGGGCGAGTGCCGGCGGCATGGGTATGAAGGGCTCGAGGAAAGGTACGCCGTTCGCCGCGCAGATGGCCGCCGAAAGCGCTGCCAAAGCGGCTATGGAACATGGAATGAGGACCGTCGAGGTCTTCGTCAAGGGCCCGGGCGCGGGACGTGAATCAGCGATCCGCTCCCTGTCGGCAGCCGGCCTGGATGTCACGCTGATCAAAGACGTTACCCCCATCCCACATAATGGCTGCAGACCGCCCAAGAGAAGAAGAGTCTGATTCCGGAGGTGTAGCAAATGGCCAGATATACAGATGCATCCTGCAGACTCTGCCGCCGCGAAGGAGAGAAACTCTTCCTCAAGGGACAGAGATGCTATACCGGCAAGTGCGGTGTCACCCGCCGAGGATTCGCTCCCGGCATGCACGGCCAGGGCCGAAAGAAGGTTTCCGAGTACGGAGTCCAGCTTCGCGAGAAGCAGAAGACCCGTCGTTTCTATGGCGTTCTGGAGAGCCAGTTCCGCCGCACGTTCGAGAACGCCGATCGCATGAAGGGCAAGACGGGCGACAACCTGCTCCGCCTGCTCGAACTGCGGTTCGACAACGTCGTCTATCGCATGGGCTTTGCGTCGTCACGTCCTGAAGCCCGCCAGCTCGTCCTTCACGCCCATTTCAACCTCAACGGCAAGAAGGCGAACATCCCGTCGATGACCCTCCGCGAGGGAGACGAGGTTTCCGTCCGTCTGAATCGCCGCGACTCGACGAAGTTCACGGAGCTCACCGTCGGCCGCCCCATTCCCAAGTGGCTGACCTTCGACCGCGAGACGCTGACCGGCAAGATCGTGCAGCTCCCGTCCCGCGAAGACGTGGACCTCGAGGTCAAGGAACACCTGATCGTCGAGCTCTACTCCAGGTGATGAGCCGTTCGTTCCGTATCGGAAACCCCGGCAGTCACACGAAGGAGGATGGAAATGGTCGATATTGAAAAACCAAGCATCGAATGCATCGATAAGAATGAAGACGGGTCCTTCGGCCGGTTCGTCGTCGGACCTCTGGAGCGCGGATACGGAATCACGCTGGGCAATTCGTTGCGTCGCGTCCTGCTGTCCTCTCTTCCCGGAGCCGCCGTCACTGCGATCCGCGTAGAGGGTGTCCTGCATGAGTTCTCCACCGTCAAGGGCGTGATCGAGGACATGACCGAAATCATCCTCAACGTGAAGGGCATCCGAGCCCGCATGCACGTCGACGGACCCAAGACGGTCTATATCAGCACCGACGAGGGCCGCAAGGGAGTCGTCACAGCCGGTGACATCGTCCGCGACGAAGAGGTCGAGATCATGAATCCCGACCACCCCATCGCGACGTTGAACGGCGAAGGCCGCCTGTTCATGGAGCTGACCCTCAACAAGGGCCGTGGCTACAACATCGCGGAGCGCAACAAGTGGCCCAACCAGCCGATCGGGGTCATCCCCATCGACTCCATCTTCACTCCGGTCAAGAAGGTCAACTACACGATCGAGAACACGCGTGTCGGGCAGTTCACCGATTTCGACAAGTTGACCATCGAAGTCTGGACCGACGCCACTCTCGAAGCGAGCGAAGCGCTGAGCAACGGGTCGAACATCCTGATCGACCACCTCGACCTCTTCTGCTCGCTGACGGATAAACCGTCGGAACCAGGCTTCCCTCGTGGCCAACCGGGGTTGAATCCCCACAAGCCCATTCTGGACACCACCATCGAGGATCTCGATTTCTCCGTCCGCACCTACAATTGCCTCAAGAGAGCCGGCATCAACAGCGTCGGCGACCTCGTGGCCCGTTCCGAGGACGATATGATGAAGGTCCGCAACCTCGGCAAGAAGTCTTTGGAAGAGGTCATCATCAAGCTCGAGGAGATGACCCTGTCTCTCGCGCCCAGCGCGGAATAGGCCCCTCGAGACCATACCTGAACCGCGCAAGGAGGATATCGCCATGCCCTGGCAGAGAAAGCTCGGACGACCCACCGACCAGCGGACGTCCATCCTTCGAGGGCTCGTCACGGCCCTCATACTGAACGGCCACATCGAGACGACCGAGGCGAGAGCCAAGGAAGTCAAGAGAATCGCCGAAAAGCTCATCACGGAAGCCCTGAAGCAGAAGGACGCCTTCACCACGAAGCAGATCACCGTTTCTGCGGCGAAGCTGGATGCTAAGGGCCGCAAGGTCCTGAAGGGGAAGACCTCGAAGAACGGCGCCAAGTATGACGTCGTCGAACGCGAGACCAAGACCGAAGTCATCCAGGTCGATCAGCCCGCTCGTCTAGCGGTTCGCCGCAACTCCATGAGATGGCTCATGAAGAGCCACGACGCGGAGGGCAAGGCCCTGAATCCGGTCGACAAACTCTTCGACGAAATCGCGCCGAAGTACGTTGGCCGCACCGGTGGCTACTGCCGCATCGTCAAGCTGGGTGCCCGCCGTGGCGACGCCACGGAGATGGCACTGCTCGAACTGATCTGACAAAGGTCCTGAAGCGGAACGTCTCCCGGCTCTCGTGCGCCGGACGACCCGCAAGCGAGGGGGATGGGCGTACGGCCTGTCCCCCTTTTCTTGAACCCAGACCTTGACCCGCCTGAAGGAGCATCATGCAGGAATTCATCTCGGTAAAGGATGTCGTCTTCGATTACACGCGGCCTGAACGTCCGCCCGTCCGTGCCGTGGACCACGTGGACCTCGTCGTCGAGTCCGGTAGACATGTCGCCGTCCTCGGTCGAAACGGCAGTGGCAAGTCGACGCTGGCCCGCCTCGTGAACGCGCTTGAACTCCCTCTCGAAGGCACGGTGGTCGTCGCAGGGTTCGATTCTCGCGCCGACGGCAGCGCGTGGGAGATTCGGCAGCGCTGCGGCATGGTTTTCCAGAACCCTGACAACCAGATCGTCGGGACGACCGTCGAAGAGGACGTCGCCTTCGGACCGGAAAACCTAGGCGTCCCTCAACCCATGATCCGACTCGCCGTCGATGAAGCCCTCGCGGTCGTCGGCCTTTCTGAATATGCCGTCCGTCCGCCGCACCTGCTGTCGGGCGGGCAGAAGCAGAAACTCGCCATCGCCGGCATCCTGGCCATGAAGCCTCGTTGCATCCTGCTCGACGAAGCCACTTCGATGCTGGACCCCGTGAGTCGTCGTGACTTCATGGAGATGGTCATCGACCTCGTGCGTCGCGAAGGCATCACGCTCGTCAACATCACGCACCACATGGAGGAAGCCGTCCTGGCCGACGAAGTGGTCGTTCTGGCCGAGGGACGCATCGTCGCCCGGGGAACTCCTTCGGACGTCTTCGAAGCCGTCGAAGCCATCCGTTCGGAAGGTCTCGACGTACCGGCGCACATGGAGATCGCCCACCGCGTTTCCTTGCAACTCGGCGTGCCGCTGCTCCACGGCGAAACCGCGACGCCGACGGATGCCGTCGAAGCCGTGCGGCGCGTCCTGCACCGGGCAACCTTCCGCGCGGTCTATGCAGCGGAGACCGGGACGAGGACGTCTCCACCCGTTGCTGCCTTACCCGCCGTCCCTTTGCAGGCCCCTTCCGTGCTCATCGACGTCCAGCACCTCGACTTCACCTATCTGAAAGGAACTCCCTTCGCGAATCGCGCCCTGCACGACGTCTCCTTCCAGGTTTTCAAGGGCGAGATCCTCGGCCTCATCGGGCATAGCGGGTCCGGAAAATCCACACTCGTCCAGCATCTCAACGGACTGCTCCGCTCGACCGCGGGAACGGTCCGCGTGATGGGGTTGGACGCCTCCCGCGGCGGCGATATCCGCGCCATCCGCCAGAAGGTCGGTCTCCTGTTCCAATACCCGGAACATCAGCTCTTCGAGGAAACGATCTACGCCGACATCGCCTTCGGCCCCAAGCGAATGGGTCTTTCCGACGAAGAAGTCGATGTGCGCGTGCTTGAAGCGGCCGCGGTGGTCGGCATCGCCGAGACCGACCTCCAGCGCTCGCCTTTCGAGCTCTCGGGTGGCCAGAAGCGCCGCGCGGCGATTGCAGGAATCCTGTCGATGCGACCGGAAGTACTGATTCTCGACGAACCCGCCGCCGGTCTCGACCCGGTAGGCCGCGATGAGATCCTCTCGTACGCCGCATCGCTTCGCAAGCATGGCGCGACGCTCGTACTCGTCTCGCACAGCATGGAGGACATCGCACGCCTTTCGGACCGCGTTCTCGTCCTGGACCACGGCTCGGTCCTGGCTTGCGGCGACACGCGCTCGATCTTCACCGACGAGCCCATGCTCGCGAAGGCGGGCTTGTCCCTGCCGGCTTCCTCGGAGTTCCTGAAACGCATGGCCGTGCACCTGCCCGGACTGGACACTGGACGTTTCACTTCCGCTGCGGCCGCCGATGCGGTCGTCGAGGCCTATCGCGCGAGTCTCGCGGGAGAGGGGCCGACATGCTGAAGGACATCAGCCTCGGCCGCTTCTACCCGGCCGAGTCCCCGCTGCACCGGATGGACCCTCGGTTCAAGATTCTCGCCACGCTGGTTCTGATGGTCCTCGTCTTCATAGCGAACGACCTGTATGCATTCCTCGCCTACGCCCTTTTCGCAGTCGTTTGCGTCGTGCTGTCGCGCATACCCCCCATCCATGTCATCAAGAGCATCAAACCGGTCCTGTTCCTGATTCTCTTCGCCTTCGTCCTGAACGTGTTCAGCGGCAAGGGTGACGCGATCTTCACGGTCGGCCCGGTCACGGCGACCTGGGATGGACTCGTGACGGGGTTCCGCATGGCGGCACGTCTGACGTTGCTCATCATGACCTCCTCGCTGTTGACGTTGACGACGACTCCGATCCTCGTCGCCGATGCGATGGAGCGCCTGATGAAGCCGTTGCAGCGGTTCGGGTTCCCTGCGCACGAGATGGCCATGATGATGTCCATCGCGCTTCGCTTCGTCCCGACCCTCATCGAGGAGACCGACAAGATCATGAAGGCCCAATCGTCCCGTGGGGCGGATTACGACACCGGTGGAATCCTGCGCAAGGCACGCGGTCTGGTCTCCGTGCTCGTTCCTCTCTTCATCGGGTCGTTCCGGAGAGCGGACGAACTGGCCGTCGCCATGGAGGCTCGCTGCTACCGGGGTGGAGAAGGACGGACGCGGCTGCGGGTCATGAAGGCGACCTCGGCCGATTGGGTCGCAGGAGTCGTCATCCTCGTCTTCTCGGCCGTCGTGGTGTTCCTCGAGGTTTTCCCTTTCGCTTGACGCGGTTCGTTCTTCTAAAGATACTGAAGGGAAAAGACCTTCCGAGAGGAGCGAGCGATGAAGTACGGCGGGTTTCGCATGGATGGGTTGCCGGGGTGATGGGATTGGGGTGGAAGCGCAACATCGCGCTTCTCGTGGAATTCGATGGAACCCTTCTGCACGGGTGGCAGTCCCAGAAGAGCTGCCGCAGTGTCCAGGTCGAGATCGAGAAAGCCGTTTGCGCCGTCATGGGTCCCTCGACCCGACTGAACGGCTGCAGTCGTACGGATGCGGGCGTGCATGCCGAGGGCCACATATCCAACTTCTCCACGGACTCGCCGATGCCTGTCGAGAAGATCGCGCTTGCCTTGAATTCACGTCTTCCCGGCGACATCGCCGTCAAGGCCGCCGTAGAAGTTCCAGCCACCTTCCATGCACGGCATGATGCAATCGCAAAGACCTATGTCTACCGACTCTGGAACCTCCCGTCGCCGCCGACGCTGCGCCGTTTCGACACCTGCCATATCCCCCGTGTCCTCGATCTGGACCGCATGAATGCAGCGGCGAAGCATCTGGAGGGCAGACATGACTTCACGACGTTCATGGCGGCCGGCTCCGCCGCGGCCTCCCCGGTCCGTACCCTGCACAGGGTCGAGGTCCGAAGGGAAGGTCCGCTGGTCGTCATCGAGGTTCAGGGGGATGGATTCCTGTACAACATGGTGAGAATCGTCGCAGGGACCTTGTGTTCCGTTGGATTCGGGAAAATCGCCCCCGGTGAGATCCCGGAGATCCTGGAGAGCCGCGAGCGGAAGAGGGCAGGGAAGACCATGCCGGCTCGTGGCCTCTCGCTGGTGGGGGTCGAGTATCCTGACGCGCTGTTCTCCGAATACCTCCGGATTCCATAAAGCCTATTTGACACGGTAAGACGCGACATGATACAACATGATTCGAAATGAAGCACGTTGCGTCATGATGTGCCGTGCATGCAAGGAGGAGGCATCCCGTGCTGCAGGAAGAGCGGCTGCGAAGAATGAAGGAGCAAATCGACCTGAAGATCTTCTGCTCCCTCACTGACCTCTGCGAGACGTATGGAATCTCCCGAGCGACGGCCAGAAGGGATCTGAACCTCCTCGCCGACGCGAATCGGATCAAGTTGGTCCGCGGCGGCGCTTCTACGGTATCCGCCGGGACGACGTACGACACGCCCTATCGCGTCAAGAAGAACCTGTACCAGGAGGAGAAAGCCAGGATCGCGGAACTTGCTTTCCAGCAGATCCATGAAGGGGAGACGGTGATCCTCGACTCCGGCACGACTGCGCTGCGCATCGCGGAGCGGATCCGGACCGGGCACGACATCAAGGTCGCCACGAACGATGTCCAGATCGCAGCCTCGTTCGCCAATTTCGACGGGATCGACGTCACGGTCATCGGAGGGAGCCTGCGCAAGGGTTATTACTCGACCCTCGGGTACTTCGCGCAGATGACCCTGGAGAACATCCACGCCGACATCGCTTTCATCGGCGTCGACGCCATCGATGCGAACCATGGCTTCATGATCACGAACACGGAAGAGGTGCTGGTGAAAAGGCTCATCATGGCTGCAGCGAAGCGGAAGGTCATCATCTGCGACCACACGAAATTCGAAAGCACCTCGTTCGTCCGACTCTGTCTACTGGATGAAGTGGACCTGATCATCACGGGTCGCGAGCTCGACGAGAAGATTCTGGAGAAATATACAGAAGCCGGGGCAAGGATTCACCTCGCCTGAAACCAGGGAAGGAAGTCGTATATGGAACACAATGCTACGGACACCTTGATGTGGAAAGAAATACTGGAACAACCGGAGGTCTTCCGGAGATTGCTGGACATCCAGCTTCCTGCCGTGCGGGCCATCGCCGCCGCCGCCGACGCGAAGGGGATACGCACCGTCGTCGTGGCGGCGCGCGGTACGTCGGACCACGCCGGCACGTTCGCCCAGTATCTGCTGGAGATCCGAAAGGGAATCCCCGTCTCGATGGCCGCGCCCTCGGTTCTGACGCTCTACCACGGAGCCCTCGACTTGAAGGACGCGATGGTGCTGGGCATCTCCCAATCCGGCAAAGCGGCCGATGTCCTCGAAGTGATGAAGCGCGGCAAGGAATCGGGTGGACTGGTGGTCGCCATCACCAATGACCCGACATCGCCCATGGCCCTTTTCGCCGACCATTCCATCGACCTCGGCGCAGGTCTCGAGCGTTCAGTCGCCGCCACCAAGACCTTCGGCGCACAACTGTTCGTCGTTTCGATGCTCGCCGCCGTCTGGTCGGCGGATGAAGCCGCTCTCCAGCGCCTCCACGAAGTGCCCGCCCTCGTCGAGGAGACGATCCGCACCCTGCCGCCGCAACTCGACCGCATCGTTCCGCAATACCGCTTCCTCCAGGAGGGCTTCGTGCTCGCCCGCGGCGTATCCTACCCCATCGCGATGGAGATGGCTCTCAAGATCCAGGAAACGAATTACATCCGGATGAAGGCCTTCCCCGTCTCTGACTTCTACCATGGGCCGATGGCCATGCTGCACGCCGGGTTTCCCGTCGTTCTCTTTGCGGCTGAAGGCCCGGCATTCGAAGACTCCTGCCAGATGGCCGATCGGATCGGGGAGGTCGCATCGGACCTTCTTTGGGTCACGGACGCTGACCCATCCGGAGACGGTGCACTTGCCGAGATGTTCGAGCAGAAAGGCGCCACCTATCGGATCATCCACCTGCCGCGCACCGGGGACGACGCCCTCTCCGCTTTCCTTTACGCCGTCTTCGCGCAGATGTTCGCATGCCGACTTTCCGTCGCACGCGGACTCGACCCGGACAGCCCGCGTCTACTGAAGAAGATTACGATCACGCTATAGGGAGGATGCCTGCATGACGACCTCGATGAGACTGGGTCTTCCAGTCGAACTCACCTGCCCGCCTGCACTCGACCCCGGATTCCTGCCTGCCGTCGCGTTCCGGAATGCCTACCGTGCAGCGGCGGCATCCCACCCTGAGTCCATCGACATCCGCATCGCCATCGTCCGTGATGATGGCCACGTCTCCGTGTGGACCGAGAAGTTCCTCCCTGCCCGACATGCCTTGGAAGCCGCGACGAAATTCCACCTCGAACGGCTGGTGAAGTCGCTGCTCTGGCTGAAAGGCGGCTGCAGGGTCGTACTCTCCGCACCGGAAGGTGCCGGGGAAGCACAGGTCCGGTGGGTCGTCTATCTTGCGGGCCATATCGCCAAGGTCTACTCCGCGACCGGCCGGCGCGCCTTCGATGCGGCCTTCATGGCCAACGTGTACGACGCGCCCTTCTCGGTCGTTGCCTTGCGCTCCGATCGCGCTCCCGCAGAGTCGGAACCATCCGTCCCCGTCGGCGGTCACCTCGACGGATGCAGGATCGGGCTCGACCTGGGGGGCAGCGATCGCAAGGTCTCGGCGGTCCAAGACGGCATTCCCATCTTCAGCGAGGAGGTCGTCTGGCACCCGAAGACGGAGTCCGACCCCGCCTATCACTACGCAGGCATCATGGACGCGCTCCACTCGGCCGCGTCGAAATTGCCCCGGGTCGATTCCATCGGAGTCAGTGCCGCCGGCATCTATATCGGCAACCAAACGAAGGTGGCTTCGCTTTTCCTTTCGGTCTCCGAAAAGGCATTTCAAAGGAGTGTCCGGGACATCTTCCTCCGCGCCGCGGCGGATATGGGCGGAGTGCCCATCCGAGTCGTCAACGATGGCGATGTGACGGCCCTTGCAGGAGCCATGGCGCTCGGAGCGGATACGCTGCTCGGCATCGCCATGGGGACCAGCGAAGCGGCTGGTTTCGTGGATGCGGACGGCGGAATCAAGGGGTGGCTGAACGAACTGGCTTTCGTGCCGGTGGACTTCCAGGAACGCGCTCCGCGGGACGAATGGTCCGGCGATCTGGGTTGCGGCGTGAAGTACTTCTCGCAGGATGCCGTGATCCGGCTTGCACCCAGAGGCGGAATCGAGCTGGACACGACGCTGCCGCCGGGAGAAAACCTGAAGATCGTCCAGAAACTGCACGCCGAAGGCCACCCGGGCGCGGACGCCGTATTCCGCACGATCGGAACCTATCTCGGGTACGCTCTCGCCGACTATGCGGCATTCTACCGGATGCGGCACGTCCTGGTCCTCGGCCGCGTGACTTCCGGCTCCGGAGGGGACGTTGTGCTCGAAGAGGCTCAGGCCGTTCTGGACACCGCATTCCCCGACATGTCGCGCAGTATCGAACTCCACCTCCCCGACGAGAAGATCCGCCGCGTCGGCCAGTCCATCGCCGCAGCCTCCCTCTAGGCGCTTCTTGCGAAAGGAGAGTTCCATGTTCCACCAGAAGGACAGCGAGATCTTCGTTCCAGATGGCCTCCCCGTCGCGGCCGCTCTCGGGAGGACCACCCACCTTGCCGTCGGCGCGCATCAGGACGACATCGAATTCATGGCCCTTCAAGGGATTCTCGAATGCTTCGGCCGCACCGATCGCTGGTTCTGCGGGACGATCGTCACGGATGGTGCCGGATCGCCGCGCAATGGTATCTATTCGGACTGCACCGACGAAGACATGATGCGCATCCGGCGAGCAGAGCAGAAGAAGGCGGCGAATGTCGGCGACTACGGCTCGTGCGTGCTGCTCGCACACCCGAGCGCTCGAGTGAAGGATCCCACCGAGTCATCCGTCGTGGAGGACCTGCGGAAGGTGCTTCTCGCCACGCGCCCGACCGTCGTCTATACCCACAACCCCGCGGACAAGCACGATACCCATGTCGCCACCTTCCTTCGCCTGCTGGCCGCGATACGCTCCCTTCCCAGTCAGGACCGCCCTTCGAAGTTTCTGGGCTGTGAAGTCTGGCGATCTCTCGACTGGCTCTGCGACACCGAAAAAGTCGCCGACGACATCGGCGGACACCCCAACCTCGGCGTAGCGCTTTCCTCGGTCTTCGACTCTCAGATCACGGGTGGAAAGCGCTACGATAGTGCAGTCGCAGGCCGCCGCCTGGCGAACGCGACCTTCTTCGAATCGCATCAGGTCGACGCAACGCAGGCGCTCGCATTCTCGCTCGACATGACCCCGCTGATCCAGGATGAGGCGCTGGACCCGACCCGATTCATCCTCGATCGCATCCGGAACTTCGAGGAGGAAGTGACGAGTCGCGTATCAAGACTTACGCGCACGGACTCGAATTCGGTGTAGAATCCCGATAAAGAGAGGAAAGAGAGGATCTGGAAACGAAAGAACGATTCGAGCACACGGAAACTCGGGAGTCGGAATCGATGCCGGAGGCTCTCCCCGAACTCGACTCGAAGGAGTCGGTCGATTCGCGCGCCCTCCTCGCCAAGACCGACCCTCAGGCATTCGAGGATCTGGTGGTCGATTACCGCCCCTACATCCTCTCCTGCGCCGCACGTGTCTGCGTGAAACGGATCGATCCGGACAACGACGAGGAGTACAGCACGGCACTTCTGGCTTTCTATGAAGCCGTACGCCAATACGATCCCTCTCGGGGCTCGTTCCTGTCCTTCGCTCGCTCCGTCATCCGCACCCGTCTGATCGACGGTTTCCGACGAGTCGGACGCCGCCCCCCGGTTCAATCCCTCGACGACGAAGCCGAGGACGATGAAGGCTATCACAAGGACCCGACCGTTGCCGCGTCCGTCGACGCGTTCGAGCGAGAGACCCAGACCAGCGAGCGGCGGGAGGAAATCACTCGTTTCGCCGACGAACTTGCTGTCTGGAATCTGACTTTCCGGGATCTGGCGGATGCATCCCCGAAGGCTTACAAGACGAAGACCGCATGTGGTCTTCTGGTCCGGGAAATGCTGCTGGACACCACCCTGCAGGAGTCCTTCCGCAAGTCCCGTCAACTGCCGCTTGCAACCCTGTGCGAAAGGGCCGGAATACCCCGGAAAATCGCGGACCGGCATCGTAGATATATCGTGTCCGCAGTGCTCGTTTTGACAGGGGAATATCCTTATATGGCAGAGCATCTACGTTGGATGCGGACGAGGAAGTGAGAGACATGGACCGGATCGTATTGGAGAAGAAGGGAAGACATGGAATCGTGATGGAGCCGGATGGTTCCATGCGTCGCATTCGTCTACCCGTATTCGCGGAAGTCGGGTCCGTACTTCCCGCCCCCTGGTGGTCACCTCGTCCCCGGACCACCCCCATGGAAGCATTCCCGGTCCGACAGCCCAGGTCCATACCCCGCCGCACGTTCAGTCCCCGCCGCTTCGCAGCGGCGGCCACGGCTCTCATCGTTCTCGTCATGGGGG
>CAZOHH010000010.1:0-41746 GCA_964579735.1 uncultured Oscillospiraceae bacterium
CTGTTCAAGGCCCTGTCCGACGAGGCGCGGCTGCGCATCGTGGACATGCTTTCCTGCGGCGAGCTCTGCGCCTGCGAGCTCCTCGAGCGGTTCGCCTTCACCCAGCCCACGCTCTCGTATCACATGCGGATCCTCACCAAGGCCGGATTGGTCCGCGCCCGCAAGGACGGCTCCTGGACCCGGTACACTCTCGAGGCGGAGCGGTTCGCCTCCCTGAGCGCCTTTCTGGACCACGTCGCTTCCGACAAGGAGGACTGCCCGTGCAAGGAATCCTGAACGCCGTCGGTTCGACCTTCTCCTTTCTGAACGACCAGGTCCTGCGCATGAACTGGCTGTCCGACCTCGTCCGCCTGCTGGTCGAGGACGTCTTCGGCCTGCCCCTTTCGGACCGGGTCGGCGGCAGTCTCCACTTCTTCCTCTATGACACGGTCAAGATCTTCCTCCTGCTTTCGGTGCTGATCTTCGGCATCTCCTACCTCCAGAGCTTCTTTCCTCCAGAACGGACCCGCCGCATCCTCGGCCGATTCCACGGTATCGGTGCGAACCTGATCGGCGCGCTGCTCGGCACCGTGACGCCGTTCTGCTCCTGTTCCTCCATCCCCCTGTTCATAGGCTTCACGCGGGCGGGTCTGCCGCTCGGCGTCACCTTCTCGTTCCTGATCTCCTCGCCGCTGGTGGACCTCGCGTCCGTGCTGCTGCTGGCCAGCATCTTCAACTGGCGCGTCGCCCTGGCCTACGTCCTCGTCGGACTCGTGCTCGCCGTCGTCGGCGGAACGCTGATCAGCCGCCTGAAACTCGAGAAACACGTGGAGCCCTTCGTCCTTTCAGGAGGGAGCGTCGACGGCGAGGACCAGAGGATGACCGTCCGCGACCGTCTCGACTTCGCCCGCGCCCAGGTGCTCGACATCGTCCGCAAGGTCTGGCCGTATATCCTGGCCGGCGTCGCGATCGGCGCCGCCATCCACGACTGGATCCCGGAAAGCTTCATCACCGCCGTCCTCGGCAAGGGAAACGTCTTCTCGGTCCTTCTCGCGACCCTCGTCGGAGCTCCCATGTACGCGGATATCTTCGGCACGCTTCCCATCGCCGAGGCGCTGGTTGGGAAGGGCGTCGGACTCGGCACCGTCCTCGCGTTCATGATGTCGGTGACGGCGCTGTCCCTCCCGTCGATGATCCTGCTGAAACGGGTCGTCAAGACGAAGCTGCTGGTCATCTTCGCCGGCATCGTCCTCGTCGGCATCCTCATCATCGGGTATGCGTTCAACGCGTTCGGATATCTACTGATCTGACCTTGCGGCATCCAAGGAGGAAATGGCCATGGCGAAGCCCACCCCCACCGGAATCAGCTTCTTCGAACGATACCTCACCCTTTGGGTCGTCCTCTGCATGGGCGTCGGCATCGCGCTTGGGAGGTTCCTGCCGGCCGTCCCGCAATTCCTGGGCCGTTTCGAGTACGCCCAGGTCTCGCTTCCCATCGCCGTCCTGATCTGGCTCATGATCTACCCCATGATGATGAAGGTCGATTTCGCAAGCATCCGCTACATCGGACGAAACCCCAAGGGACTCTACGTCACGTGGGCGACCAACTGGCTGATCAAGCCCTTCACCATGTACGCCATCGCCTGGTTCTTCCTCTTCGTCGTCTTCAAGCCCTGGATCGAACCCGCGCTCGCCAAGGACTACCTCGCCGGCGCGATCCTGCTGGGCGCGGCGCCCTGCACGGCCATGGTATTCGTCTGGAGTTATCTGACGAAGGGAAACGCCGCCTATACGGTCGTTCAGGTCGCGACCAACGATCTGATCATCCTCGTGGCCTTCACGCCGATCGTCGCCTTCCTCATGGGCATCGGCGGCATCGCGGTCCCCTGGGACACCCTGATCCTTTCGGTGGTTCTGTTCGTGGTCATCCCTCTGGCCGGTGGAGCATTGACCCGCCTCAACGTCATCCGAAGGAAAGGCCTCGACTACTTCAACGACACCTTCCTGCCGAAATTCGGCAACGTCACCATCGGCGGATTGCTCCTCACGCTCATCCTGATCTTCTCCTTCCAGGGCGACGTGATCCTCGCCAACCCCCTCCACATCCTCATGATCGCCGTACCGCTGGTGATCCAGACCTTCCTGATCTTCTTCATCGCCTATCTCGCCAGCCGCTTCCTCAAACTGCCGCACAGCGTCGCCGCCCCTGCCGGGATGATCGGCGCCTCCAACTTCTTCGAACTGGCCGTGGCCGTCGCGATCGCGCTGTTCGGCGCCCGATCGCCGGCTGCCCTGGCCACCATCGTCGGAGTGTTGACGGAAGTCCCGGTCATGCTGGTGCTGGTCCGCATCGCGAACCGGACCACCCGCTGGTTTCCGCTTTGACAAGTCGGGGTGCCACCCACTACAATAACTGATTGATGAAAGCACTCGACGCGGCTGCATTCCTTGCGGTCCGTCGCTTCCGAGGTGGCTCCGGTTGAAGAAGAACACATGGGAGAACACGAAGAGCGACCGCAGGCCGGTGCTTGCGAGGAGAACCCGCAAGCCTGCGTTTCCGTGGGTGGCCGTCGTCCTTGCCCTTCTCGTCGTCTCCGCCGGAGTCCTTGCCTATGTGCGCTTCCTCACCCCCATGATCGTCGACCGCATCGTGATCGAAGCCGGCGCCGCGCTGCCCCCGCCCGAAACCTTCCTCCGGAACACCCGATTCGTCGGCACCTATGCATCCGACATATCGGGCATCGACACCAGGATCCCGGGGGATTACGCACTGAAGATCCAGGTCGAGAAGAAGCAGTATCCGGTGACGCTGGAGATCGACGATACGACCGCCCCGGCCGGCCAGCCCGTCTTCCAGGAGACCTGGGTGGGCATTCCGCTAGCGCCCGACGTCTTCGTCTCCGGAATCGTCGACGCCACGTCCGTCACCGTCTCCTTCAAGTCCGAACCGGACTTCACGAAACCGGGGGACCAGGACGTCACGCTCGTTCTCACCGACACTTCGGGCAATGCCTCCGAGGTTCTGGCATCCATGAACGTCCTCCAGGATACCGAGAAGCCCGTGATCGTCGGGGTCGTCGACCTGAGCATCTTCATCGGCGAGTCCGTCTCCTACCGGACCGGCGTCACGGTCACGGACAACCATGACCCTGACGTCGTCCTCGAGATCGACAACAGCGCCGTGGAACCGACCACTCCCGGCACCTATGCCGTCGTCTACTCGGCGACCGACCGCGCCGGCAACCGAGCCGAGGCGACGGCGACGCTTACCGTCAAGTCCAGGCCGGACGGCTACATCACCGAAGAGGAGATGTACGCGCTCGTCGACCAGGTCTTCGCGAAGATCCTCACGCCCGGCATGAATGATCTCGAACGCATGTCCGAGATCTTCTACTGGATCGAGGAGAACATCGACTACATCGGGACCGCGGACAAGGGGGACTGGGTGCAGGGCGCCTACATCGGGCTCACGCGGGGCACCGGCGACTGCTTCACCTACTTCGCCGCCGCCAAGGCCATGCTCACCCGCGCCGGATACGAGACGATCCCACTCACGCGCGTTCCCGAAGCCCGGACACGCCACTACTGGAACCTCGTGAAATACAACGGGGAGTGGTACCACTACGACCCGCTTCCGTATCTTCCCAAGCACCATTACGTCTGCCTGCTCCGCACCGACGCGGAGGTCGCGAAATACTCCACGATCAGCACGCACATGTACTACATCTTCGACCCCACCGGGGTTCCCGCCTCGGCGACGGTCCCTCTCGACATCGAACGCAGGATCATCTACAGCGGCTGATTCCCAAGGGGCAGCCGACCATGACATCCACCCGGCCCGTAACCCGGAGGGGGTTCCCACTTGAAGAAGAGCGCACCTGTCCCGCAACCGAAGAATAGAGCACCGGTCCCGAAACCGAAGACGGGAGCGCCCGCTCCGAGACCTCGGAAGAAGCGCCCGTTCCCCATGGGGGCCGTCGCACTCCTTCTTGTGGTCGTCGTCGCTTGTGTCGCCGTCCTTGCCTACAACCAGTTCCTCGACCCGAGGGTGCTTTCGCGGATCATCATCGAAGCCGGCGCGGAGATGCCCGCCGCGCAGCGTTTCGTGCAGAACGATCGATTCCACTCGCAGTACGCCTCCGATGTATCCGCCATCGATACCGCCGTCCCCGGCGACTATGCCGTCAGGATCGACGTCGAGGACAAGGAATACGGGGTCACGCTGGAGGTCTCCGACACGACCGCTCCAACTGGAAAGCCCGTATCCAACGTCACCTGGCTGGACGCGCCTCTGGCGGCGGACCTCTTCGTCACGGATGTCGTGGACGTCACGTCAGTCCAGACCGCTTTCAAGACACCGCCCGACTTCGCCCGGGCCGGCGATCAGGACGTCACGGTCGTGCTGACCGATACGTCCGGCAACGCCTCCGAGGTCCTGGCCCTCCTGACCGTGAAGAAGGACGAGGAGAAGCCCGTGATCGTCGGGGTCGCGGACCTTTCGGTCTTCCTCGGCGATACCGTCTCCTACCGCACGGGCGTCACCGTGACGGACAACCGCGACACGACCGTCGCGCTCGAGATCGACAACAGCGCCGTCGACCTGACCAAGCCCGGCACCTACGTAGTCGTCTACTCCGCGACGGACAAGGCCGGAAACCGCGCCGAAGCCACCGCGAACATCGTCATCACGGTCAAACCCGACGGCTACGTCTCCGAAGCCGAACTCAACGCGCTGATCGACCAGATCTTCGTCGACATCCTGAAGCCGGACATGACCGACCTCGACCGCATGTCCGCGATCTTCTACTACATCGCGGGCCACATCGACTACACGGGAACCTCCGACAAGTCCGACTGGATCAAGGGCGCCTACCTCGGCATCACCCGCGGCACCGGGGACTGCTACAACTATTTCGCCCTCGCGAAGGCCATGCTGAACCGGGCGGGCTACGAGACCATCAAGATCGAGCGCGTTCCCGCCAAGACACGCCACTACTGGAACCTGGTGAAGTACAACGGCGAGTGGTACCACTTCGACCCCCTTCCGAACCTGAAGTACTACCACTACGTCTGCCTGCTGCGCACCGACGCGGAGGTCGAAGCGTATTCGACCAACGTCCAGAAGCTCTTCTACACGTTCGACCACACCGGCATCCCGCCGACCGCGACCGTCCCCCTCGAATTCGAAAGGAAGGTCGTCAATGGATGATCGAGGCCACGGGTCCCTGGGCGTCATCGGCGGGCTGGGCCCTCTGGCGACCGCCTTCTTCCTGGAGCTCGTGATCGACATGACCGATGCGGCCCGCGATCAGGAGCACATGGACATGGTGCTCTTCAATACCCCTTCGATTCCCGACCGCACGCGCTACATCCTGGGCGAAAGCCAAGACAACCCCGTCCCGCCCATGATCGCCGTCGGGCGCAAGCTGGCATCCCTGGGCGTGGACTTCATCGCCATCCCCTGCATCACCGCCCACGCCTTCTACGACGAACTTTCCGCCGGGATCGACCGTCCGATCCTGCATATGGTCCGCGAGACCGCCCGCCATCTGCAGGCCTGCGGCGTGAAGACCGCCGGCATCGCCGCGACCGATGGAACCCGCCGTGCGGGGCTGTTCCAGAAGGAACTCGATGCGGTCGGCATCCGCAGCGTCCTTCCGACCGAGACGGGGCAGCGCCGGATCATGGAACTGATCTACGACGACGTCAAGGCAGGCCGCCCTGCGGATCTCATCAAGTTCGCCACGGTCTCCGACGACCTGCGCCGCGATGGGGCGGAGGCGATCGTACTCGGATGCACGGAACTTTCGCTGATCAAACGCGACGCCGCCATCGGCTCCGGCTATCTCGACGCCATGGAGGTCCTCGCCGCCGAATCCGTCCTTGCCTGCGGATATCCGCTGAAGAGCCGCTTCCGCCGGCTTCTCTCCTGAACCCGAAGGAGCCGAAGATGCAGAACAACCTTCTGGAATACCTCGAACGCACGGTCCTGCGCGTGCCGGACAAGGTCGCGTTCTCCAACGGCACCGACTCCCTGACGTTCCGCGACGTCTCCGAAGACAGCCGCGCCATCGGCTCCTTCCTCGCCGCCCGCGGAATCCACCGGAAACCGGTCGTCGTGTTCATGAACAAGCACCCGCGCACCATCGTCGCCTTCCTCGGCGTGATCGCCAGCGGAAATTTCTATGTGCCCATCGACGAGGAGATGCCCGCCTTCCGGATCGAGCTGATCTTCCAGACCCTCGAGCCGCAGGCCGTGGTCTGTGATTCCGCGACGCGCGCCGCCCTGCAGAAGATGGACTACCACGGAGACGTCTTCCTCTACGATGAGATCCGCGGCACGCCCATCGATGACGCGGCGCTGGAACGCGTCCGCGAGCGCCAGATCGACACGGACCCCGTCTACGTCGTCTTCACTTCGGGCTCGACCGGCGTGCCGAAGGGCGTCGTCGCCTGCCACCGCTCGGTGCAGGAATACATCGAGGTCCTGTCCGAGACGCTGGAGTTCTCCGAGGAGACCGTCTTCGGCATGCAGGTGCCACTCTATTTCGACGCCTGCCTCAAGGAGATCTATCCGACCCTGAAGTTCGGCGCCACGACCTACATCATCCCCAAGAGCCACTTCATGTTCCCGATCAAGCTGGTCGAGTTCATGAACCTGCACCGCATCAACACCGTCTGCTGGGTGGTGTCGGCGCTGACCATGATCTCGGCCTTCGGCACCTTCCAGAAGGCCGTGCCGCAGTACCTGCGGACCGTCGCGTTCGGCAGCGAGGTGTTTCCCATCAAGCAGCTCAACCTGTGGCGAAACGCGCTGCCCGAAGCGAAGTTCACGAACCTGTACGGCCCCACGGAGGCCACCGGGATGACCACCTTCTACAAGGTCGACCGCGATTTCGCGGAAGGGGACGTCGTCCCCATAGGCCGTCCGTTCCGCAACCGCGCGGTGATCCTGCTCGACGAAGAGAACAGGGAACCTGCCGAAGGGGACCTCGGCGAGATCTGCGTGCGCGGGACCTCGGTCACCCTGGGCTACTACCGGGCGCCGGACAAGACGGCCGCGGTATTCGTCCAGAACCCGCTGAACTCGGCCTACCCGGAGACCATCTACCGCACCGGCGACCTCGGGCGGTACAACGACCGAGGCGAGCTGCTGTTCGTCTCCCGCAAGGATTATCAGATCAAGCACATGGGCCACCGCATCGAACTCGGCGAGATCGAGGCCAACGTCAACGCGCTCGACGGCGTGCGCATCTGCTGCTGCGTCTACGACAAGGAGACGGAGAAGATCGTCCTGTATTATGTCGGCGATGTCGATCCGGCCGCGATGCTGACCGAGCTCCGCGGCCACCTGCCGCGCTACATGCTGCCCAACCTCATCGAGCCTCTCGAGCGCATGCCGCTCACATCGAACGCGAAAATTGACCGGGTTGCCCTCATGACATACACTGAGCAGAAAAGGAAGGACACCCGGAATGGATGAGCTCCTCGAGATCCTCAAGAAACTGCACCCGGACGTCGACTTCTCGACCCGCACGGACCTGATCGACGCGGGCGTCCTCGACTCCTTCGACATCATCTCCCTGGTCGCCGAGTTCGACCAGACCTTCGACGTGCAGGTACCCGCGGAGGAGATCGTGCCGGAGAACTTCAACTCCGCCGCCGCCCTCCACGCGATGATCGTCCGCCTGGCCGACGAGTAGGGCGGGACGCCGACGTGCTATTCACTTCCTACGCATTCCTCGGATTCGTGTTCGCGCTGGTCGTGCTCTATTACCTCGTCCCGAAGAAGTTCCAGTGGATGCTGCTTCTTTTCGCAAGCTATCTCTTCTACTTCATCGCCGGCCCCAAGTATCTGATCTACATCTCGGTGACCACGCTCACGACCTACTTCGCCGCCGACCGGATCGGCCGCCTCGCGAAGGGACAGGCCGCGCACATGGACGTGAACCGCGAGGGGATGTCCAAGGAGGACCGGAAGAGCTTCAAGGCCGCGGTCAAGGCGAAGCAGCGGCGCTGGCTGGTCGCGGGGCTCGTGCTGAACTTCGGCATCCTCGCCGTGGTCAAGTACACCAACTTCACGATCGCCAACCTCAACGCGCTGTTCGAGACCGTCGGCTCCCCGACGCACCTGACGTTCCTCGCCATCGCCCTGCCCCTGGGCATCTCGTTCTATACGTTCAAGACCATGGCCTACCTCATCGACGTCCACCGCGGGAAGCACCCGCCGGAGGCCAACGTCTTCCGCCTCGCCCTCTTCGTCTCGTTCTTCCCGCAGCTCATACAGGGCCCCATCAGCCGATACGACGAGCTGTCGCCCTCGCTGTACGCGGAGCACCGCTACGATTGGCGGAGCGTGAAATTCGGACTCCAGCGCGTCCTGTGGGGCTTCTTCAAGAAGCTCGTGATCGCGGACCGCATCCTCGTCGCCGTCAACACCATCATCAAGGCGCCGGACGACCACAGGGGCGTCTATGTGCTGGTCGGCATGCTGTTCTACGCGTTCCAGCTCTACGCCGACTTCACCGGCGGGATCGACATCACCATCGGCATCGCGGAGATGCTCGGAATCAAGGTCGCCGAGAACTTCAACGCACCGTTCCTCGCGAAGAACATCACGGACTACTGGCGCCGCTGGCACATCACCATGGGCACCTGGTTCAAGGACTACATCTTCTATCCGCTCTCCGTCTCGAAGGCCATGCTGAAGCTCTCCCGCTCCTCGCGGCAACGCCTCGGCGACGCCCTCGGCAAGCGGATCCCCGTCTACATCGCGACGCTCGTGACGTGGTTCGCCACCGGCATCTGGCACGGCAGCAGCTGGAACTTCATCGTCTGGGGCGTCCTGAACGGCCTCGTCATCATCGTCTCCCAGGAGTTCGAGCCCCTCTATGCGCGCTTCCACGGCCGGTTCCACTGGAAGGACAAGGCCGCCTACGGCGCCTTCGAGGTCGTGCGCACGGTCCTGCTCATGAGCTCGATCCGCCTCTTCGACCTCTACCGCGACGTCCCCCTGACCTTCCAGATGTTCGGCACGATGTTCACGACCTTCAACTACCAGAAGCTGTTCGACTGGAACGCCATGAAGCTCGGGCTCACCGGCGTGGACTACCTGGTGCTGGCCGGCGGACTCGCCGTGCTGTTCGCGAGCCGCGTGCTCCACGACCGGGGCGGGGATTTCCGACAGCGCCTGGAGCGCCAGCCCGCGTTCCTGCGGTACGCCCTGCCGTTCCTCATGCTTCTCGCCGTGCTCCTCCTCGGGGCCTACGGCATGGGGTACGACGCGACCCAGTTCATCTACAACCAGTTCTGACCAAGGAGAGCGGAATGAAGATCGGTTCCATCCTTTCGAAACTCCTCGCGGCCGTGCTGATGGTCGGCACGTTGGTCTTCGTGCAGGCCCTCGTGACACCCAAATACACCTCGGGCATCGTCGAGGGCTCGCTGACCGGCGAATACTATGCCGAGACGACGCCGCACGACGTGATCTTCATCGGCGACTGCGAGGCCTACGAGACCTTCTCGCCCATCACCCTGTGGAACGGGTACGGCATCACGAGCTACGTCCGGGGCAGCGCCCAGCAGCTCATGTGGCAGTCCTACGCCTTGCTCGAGGAGACCCTGGCGCGCGAGAAGCCCAAGGTCGTGGTGCTCAGCCTGATCGCCATGAAGTACGACGAACCCCAGAAGGAGGCCTACAACCGCATGACGCTCGACGGCATGCGCTGGTCGGCCGCCAAGGTCGAAGGCATCAGGGCTTCGATGATGCCGGACGAGCACTTCCTCGACTACGTCTTCCCGCTGCTTCGCTTCCACTCCCGCTGGAGCGAACTGACCGCGGACGACTTCCGCTACCTGTTCGCCAAGCCGAAGCTCTTCCACAACGGCTACTACATGCGCGTCGATGTGAAACCGGTCACCACCATCCCGGTCGGCAAGAAGCTCCCGGACTACCGATTCGGCGCCAACGCCATGGCCTATCTCGACCGCATCACCCAGCTTTGCAAGGACAAGGGCGTTCAGCTGATCCTCAACAAGGCGCCGACCATCTACCCCTACTGGTACCCCGAGTGGGACCAGCAGATGGTCGACTACGCCGCCGCCCACGATCTGCGCTACTACAATTTCCTTGCCCTCTCTATTTCGGCCAAGGACGAGATCGGAATCGACTTCCAGACCGACACCTACGACGCCGGTTTGCACCTGAACCTGGCCGGGACCGAGAAGCTGTCGAACTACCTCGGGCGGATCCTGCGGGACGACTACGGCGTGCCCGACCGCCGCGACGACGCGGACCTCGCGGCCGTCTACCTGGAGAAGACCGCCTTCTACGACGCCATGCGCGACCGGCAGCTTGCGGAACTGGCGCAGTACGGCCACCTCCTCGGCATCGGCGCCCAGCCCGCGCCATAGACGTCTCCACAAGCCCTCCATGACAGCGTGCCATGCGGAACGGTATAATATCCGCATCGTCGACGCCCCTCGAACCAGAAAGGAACCGCACCATGAAAAGAGCCATGATCCTCCTGATCTCCCTGACACTCCTGCTGGCCGGTTGCAGCGCCGTTCCCACGACCCCGCCCACGGGCGCCGCCAACGCCACCGCCACCCCCGCCGCCGCGGACCAGGGGTTCGTGTTCACGGTCAAGGGAACCACCATCGCCATGCACGCCGAGGCCGCGCCGATCCTCGCCGCCCTCGGAACGCCCAAGGAATACTTCGAAGCGGAGAGCTGCGCATTCCAGGGCATGGAGAGGTCCTACGTGTTCTCCGGCTTCAAGGTGACCACCTATGAACTGGACAAGGTCGACCACGTCGCCTCCGTCCTGATCCTCGACGACAGCGTCGCCACCCCGGAAGGCGTCTTCATGAACGCCACCCTTGCGGAAGTCGTCAAGGCCTATGGAGACAAGTACGAGCAGAACCTCGGTCTCTACAAGTACGCGTCGGCGAAGATGACCCTCTCGTTCCTGATCGAGGACGACCACGTGACCTCCATCGAGTACGTCGCACTCGCAAGCTGACGGGAGAGAGAACATGAAGATCCTGGTATTCGGGTCCTTGAATCTCGATTTCGTCTACCAGGTCGACCACTTCGTGCAACCCGGCGAAACCCTTTCGTCCTCCTCGATGCGCATCCATTGCGGCGGGAAGGGCCTGAACCAGTCCATCGCGCTCGGCCGCTCAGGCTGTGAAGTCTATCACGCAGGGCGGGTCGGCCCGGACGGCGGTCCGCTTCTGGACAAGCTGAAGACGGCCGGAGTCGATGTCCGGTTCGTCGAGACCGTCGGGACGCCGACCGGCAACGCCATCATCCAGGTCGATCGTCACGGCCAGAACGGCATTCTGCTTTACGGCGGCGCGAACCGCACGGTCGACCGCGACCTCGTGGACCGGGTCCTCTCCGGATTCGAGGCCGGGGACCTGATCCTGCTGCAGAACGAGATCTCCGAGATCCCCTATATCATGGAATGCGCGACCGCGAAGGGGCTACGGATCTGCCTCAACCCTTCCCCCGCCGATGAAAGCATCTTCACGTACCCGCTTTCGCAGGTCCGATATCTGGTGCTGAACGAAATCGAAGGGGAGAGGCTGACCGGCGAGAACGACCCCGACCGTATCGTGGATGCGCTCCTGCACTACTCCCCGGAGATCGCGGTCGTCCTGACGCTTGGCCAGAACGGCGTCCTGTTCGGAGACCGCGACCGCAAGCTCCGCCACGGGATCTACGCCGTCGTCGCCGTGGACACGACGGCTGCGGGCGACACGTTCACCGGGTTCTTCCTCGGCGCCGTCGTCCGGGGGCTTCCGACCGAGACCTGCCTGCAGTATGCGACGGCCGCCGCGGCTCTCTGCGTTTCCAAAGCCGGAGCTGCCGATTCGATACCCACCTGGGCCGAAACCGAGCACTTCCTGAGAGACCTGCCGTAGGAGGACCCCATGGTATACGGGAAAGCCAGCACATGCGGCAGGGACTGCTCGCACTGCCTCGAGAAGCTGTGCACGCACGGCATCCCCATCTTCGCCTCCCTCCAGCTCGACCAGCTCGAGAAGATCGCGGGGAAGACGGTGCATCTGTCCTTCGCGAAAGATGATGTGATCCTCGACGAAGGCAGCCACCCCGACTACGTGGCGATTCTCAACGAGGGCAGCGCAAAGGCGGCGCGCGTCACGGCGGACGGCCGGGAGCAGATCCTGTACGTCTTTTCGGAAGGCGACTTCTTCGGCGAGCAGAACCTGCTCTTCGACCGCCCTTCGCTCTACACCGTCTCCGCGCTCGAACCCGTGGAGCTGTGCCTCCTCTACAAGAAGGACTTCCAGGCGCTGCTCGAAGCCAACCCCGACATCGGGATGAAGATCATCGGCGAACTCGGCTGGCGGATGAGCCACCTCGAGAACGCCGTCCGGAACATGGGCGTGCGCAGCCTCGAATCGCGCATCGGCGCCGTGCTGCTGGAACTCGCCGGCAAGTACGGCACGACGCAGACCGACGGCGTCCTGATCCGGATGCCGCTCAGCCGCGAAGGGTTCGCCAACTACATCGGCATCGCCCGCGAAACCGTGAGCCGCAAGCTCGGCATGCTCGCGGACGAAGGACTTCTCCGACCCGTCGGCGCCCGCAACCTTCTGATCCGCGACATGGAGGCCTTGAAGGCACTGGCGGGATGAAGGGAAGGAACCAGGCCGGTTGATTTGATTTGAATCACATCCTTTCCGGACCGCACCCTGTAGGATGAAGCCATAGGAATGACCTTTGGCCCCACAGGAGGTGCGACATGGACAACCACTGGATGAATCGGACCGTCGGCGGCATCGTCGTCGAAATCCCCGAAGCCGCCCGGATCTTCAACCAGAGCGGCATCGACTACTGTTGCGGTGGAAGCCGCCTTCTTTCGGAAGCGATTCTCGCGGATGCAGCATCGGGCCGGTCCTTCGACGCCGCTGCTCTCGAAGCCGCGCTCGACGCCGCCTCGCTGCGCGTGAAGGCCAACGCGGCCGTCGATGACTTTCGGACGCTGTCCGCCGACGCGTTGGTGGACCATATCGAAGCCAAGCACCACGCCTACCTCAAGGAAGCCCTGCCGGAGATCTCCGAGCGGCTCGCCGTCGTCCTTCGGGCCCATGGCCAGCACCACCCCGAGCTCTTTCAAGTTCATGGCGTCTTCGGACAGGTGCGCACCGACCTCGAGCAGCACCTCGTCAAGGAGGAGGTGCTGCTGTTCCCAGCCCTGAGCCGCGGGACCCCCGATGCGGAGACGCGCGCTCTGGCCCAGACTCTCCGGGACGAGCACACCGCGGTCGGTGAAATGCTGCGCACGCTACGCCGCCTCAACCACGACTACGTCGCGCCGGACGATGCCTGTCCGACCTACCGCCGCCTGCTGAAGGAGCTCGAGACCATGGAGGCGGACCTGTTCCAGCACATCCACCTCGAGAACAACATCCTCCTGCAGGGCGTCTGACCGGAAGGCGGCGAACCGCATGGATATGGAAATCGGCGGCGGGAAGGTCCTGGATCTGACCGCGACGGTCTACGAGATCTGCTCGCGCCACCCGGAGGCCGTGGGATTCCTCGAGTCCCTCGGGTTCAAGGAGATCTCACTCCCCGGCATGCTCGGCACCGCGGGTCGGTTCATGACCCTTCCGATGGGTGCGCGATGGAAGAAGATCGACCTGGGCGCCATCGTACGCACTTTTGAAGAGAACGGATACACCGTCCTGAACGACAAGGAGATCATGAAATGAGCGAACTCATCAACAACGGAGAACAGCGCCGCGACGTCCTGAAAGCCCTCATCGGCCAGCTCCACGACGGGAAGAGCGTCGACGAGGTCAAGGAGGAGTTCCAGCGGACCTTCGGCGGCGTCTCCGCGGCGGAGATCGCCGATGTCGAGCAGACCCTGATCAGCGAAGGCATGCCCGTGTCGGAAGTGCAGAGGCTCTGCGACGTGCACGCCGCCGTTTTCAAAGGTTCGATAGAGGAGATCCACCGGGCGCCGCTGGATGCATCCTCCGTGCCCGGACACCCCGTGCAGCTCCTCAAGGCCGAGAACCGTGCGCTGGAGAGGCTCATCGATGAAAGCCTCCTGCCCCACCTCGAGCGCTGGCTCGGCCTGGGCGACCCCGAAGCGATGCCTCTCCTCATCAGTGACCTCGTGCGTCTGGCCCAGGTGGACATCCACTTCAAGAAGAAGGAGAACCTGCTCTTCCCGCGCATCGAGAAGAAGGGCATCACGGCGCCGCCCAAGGTCATGTGGGGCGTGGACGACGAGATCCGGGCCCTGGTCAAGGACGCGCGCCTGTCCGTGGACGGCGATCCGGCGAAGCTCATCCGGGAGAAGGTCGATCTGGCCGTGGAACGCATCCGCGAGATGATCTACAAGGAGGAGAACATCCTCCTGCCCATGATCCTCGAGAAACTGGACGAAGAGGAGTGGAAGAGCATCGCGCGGGAAAGTAAGGAATTCGGCTACTGCCTGCTCGACAAGGTCCCCCAGTGGAGCGCGCTCGTGGAAGCTGCTGCTTCCACGGCGGCCGTCGACGGAACCCCTGCAAGGCGCGCCCATTCACCCGCCCTCGGAACCCTGGTCATGCCCTCCGGATCCCTGATGCCGAAGGAGATCGTGAAGATCCTCGACACGCTCCCGCTCGACATGACCTTCGTCGACAAGGACGACAAGGTCAAGTACTTCTCCCAGGGCAAGGACCGCGTCTTCGAGAGGACCGTATCCATCCTCGGCCGGGACGTCGCGAACTGCCACCCGCCGCAGAGCGTGCACGTCGTCGAGAAGATCCTCGACAGCTTCAAGAACGGCGAAAAGGACCACGAGGATTTCTGGATCCGAATGGGACCGAAGTTCGTCTACATCCGCTACTACGCGGTGCGCAGCGACAGCGGCGAGTACCTCGGCACGCTGGAAGTCACGCAGGACATAGGACCCATCATGGCGCTGGAAGGCGAGAAGCGGTTGATGAGTTAGGACTCGTCCTCGGGTGACCTGTGCGATCTTGCGGCCCTTCGAGGCGGCGCGCTCCTTGAGGAAGGCCGCGCTGCTTCGCGAGGGCTTCAACTCGGGTGCGGGATGTGGTATAACAACGGTAGTCGCTCGGGCGCTTTTTTATTTATCATTCATAGTAATCGATTGCTATGACCGGGAAACACGGAAAACAAGGGAAAGAGGGACCAAGCATGAGCATAGCAGAGAGACCGGACGTTCTCGTCGTCGGCGGAGGGATGATCAGCAAGGAAGTCGTGCTGCCCACCCTGTTCCAGGAGCAGCGCCAGGGACGCGTCGGGGAGATCAGCATCAGCTCGCTGACCGGCGACATCATCCACGTCCTCCAGGGGATGTTCCCGAAATTCACGGGCTATCCCGACCCCGCCACCCAGGGCACCACCGAGCGCTACCCCGACCTGTTCAAGGAAGCGATCCGCGCGCTGCCTGAAACCGGCGTCGTGCTCGTCGCGACCCCAGACCATCTGCATACCCCCGTGATCATGGCCGCCCTCGAGGCGGGCCGCCACTGCATCGTCGAGAAGCCGCTGTGCCTCAAGGTCGACGAGGCCCGCAGGATCATCGCGCTCGCTGAAGAGAAGGGCCTCTACGTCCTCACCGACTACCACAAGCGGCATGACCGCTCCATCCGCGCCGCCCGCTACCGCTTCCGCAAGGGCGAGCTCGGCGAGATGCTCCACGGCCACGCCTGGATCGAGGAGCCGAAGTACATGGCCCTCGACGTCTTCAAGGACTGGGCCGAAAAGAGCTCGTCCTTCGAATACGTCGGCGTGCACTACGCCGATGCCTACTATTTCGTCACCGGACTGCTCCCGAAGCGCCTCGTCGCATACGGCCAGAAGAAGTACCTGCCCACCATGGGCAAGAACGCCTACGATGCCGTGCAGGCCACCATCGAGTGGGAGGACGGCTCGGCGTTCTGGATCCAGACTTCGTGGGTCAACAACCCCAAGAACAGCGCCATGACCAACCAGGGCATGATGCTGCTCGGCACCCAGGGAGAATACTGGGCCGATCACAAGAACCGCAACACCCATTTCGTCACCGATGCCAAGGGCTATGAAGACTTCAACCCGAACTTCTTCAAGCAGTACGACAGCTGGGACTTCCCCGGCGAGGTCGACAACGTCGGCTACGGCTACGACAGCATCGTCCAGGGCGTCAACGACGTCCGCCGCCTCAGCCTCGCCACCGCGGGAATGTCTCCGGATGCCGCACTGGCCAAGCGCAGGGAGATGCTCGCCGTGATGGGCGAGACCCGCGCCCTGCCCCGCCAGGCCCTCGTCGGCGTCGCCATCAACAACGCCGTGCGCATGAGCGTCGACAACGGCAGCCGCTTCGTGAACTTCGACGCGGACATGAACATCTCCTTCGAATAGCGCACCAGAGGACGGCGGGCATCCGGCATGCAGATCCTGGAAATCACGGTCCCGATCTTCCTCCTCATCGCGGCTGGCTATGCGATGCGGAGGGCGAAGTTCATCACGGACGACGTGCGGAACTTCCTGTCGAAGTTCGTCTTCTACGCCGCTTTTCCCGCGCTGACCTTCCGCTCCATCGTTTCCTTCGACTTCACGAAGACCCTGGACCTGTCCCTCGTAGGCGCGAACCTCGCGACGACGCTCGTCATGTTCGTCCTCTCCTTCGCCGCCGTGATGCTGATCCGGGACCGCCGCAAGCGCGGCGCCCTGCATATGGGCTCCTTCCGCTCGAACCAGGGGTACCTCGGCCTCCCCGTCGTGAGCGGCTTCTACGGCACCGAGGCCATGTCCCGCGCGGCGGTCGTGAACGGCTTCGACTCGCCGCTCTCCGTGATCCTGTCCGCCGTGGCGCTCGAGACCTTCGGAACCCGCACCGGTGGATCGCGCCTCAAGGTCCTGGGTTCGAAGCTCCTCGGTCTCGCCACGAACCCGATCGTCCTCTCCTCGTTCCTCGGTCTGGCGTTCTCCTATTTCCGGATCCCCGTCCTTTCGATCGGGATCGTGGACCAGCTTCTCGCCCTCCTCGCAGGCACCTCGCTGCCCCTGGCCCTCCTATCCATCGGCTGCTCTCTGGAGATTGGAAAGCTCTTCCAGAACCTCCGCCCCGTGCTGGCCGTCGCCGGAGCGAAGCTCCTCCTCTTCCCGGCCCTGGCCTTCCTACTGTCCTGGTTCGTCTTCGGTCTTCGGGGCACGGACTTGAGCGTGAACCTGGTCCTCACCGCGATGCCCACTTCCGTGTCGAGCTACATCATGGCCTGCGAGATGGACACCGACGAGGAACTCATGGCCAGCATCATCGGACTCACCACCTTCGCCTCCATCCTCACCGTCTCGCTTCTCCAATGGGCCCTGGCGAGCGGCTGGATTCCCACCTGACCGCGAAAGGAAGAGGAAAGCATGCTGGTACGGCACATTCCTGACCGCCCCGGCGAGGGGAAGCTCCGCGAGAAGATCCTCTTCGACCGCCCCGAGACGGAGACCATCTGCCTCGGCCGCGTCCTCGTCGCCCCCGGAGAGAGCAGCCCCCTCGGCTTCCACGACGACGAGGAGGAGATCTACGTCATCCTCTCGGGTCGCGCAACGCTCCGCATCGGCGAGGAGACCTGCGAGGTCGGTCCCGGCGATGTGGCCTACGTGCCGCGCAACCACGTCCACCAATTGACCTGCCTTTCCACGGAGCCTCTCGAATACCTTTACTTCGCGAACTGGCCGCAAGCGGCTACGGGATAATTGGAGGAACAAGCAAGATGGCCAAGAGCTTCGAAATGATCTCCCGCAAGGTCCTGCAGGTGCACACGAAGCACCGCACCATCGTCACCGACATCCCGAACCAGGGCTCGCTCGACATCATCGCCGAGCTGCGGAAGTACGAGCCCCGCTCCATGTCCGGTCAACCGCTGGTGGTCTGGGACCACGCCGAGGGCTTCCATGTCTGCGACAAGTTCGGCAACCAATGGCTGGACTTCAGCTCCGGCGTGCTCGTCGCGAATTCCGGGCATTCCAATCCGGCCGTCAAGCAGGCCATCCTCGACCAGGTCGAGCACGGCCTTCTCCACAACTACTGCTTCCCCAGCGAGGCGCGCGCCAAGCTCACGAAGAAGCTGTCGGAGATCGCGCCGGACCCGTTGAAGAAGGTCTTCCTCCTCACCACCGGCGGCGAAGCCACGGAGTGCGCGATCAAGCTGGCCCGCACCTGGGGACAGAAGGTTAGCGGCGGCACGAAGAAGATCAAGATCATCACCTTCCTCGATGACTTCCACGGCCGCACCATGGGGGCGCAGATGGCCGGCGGTTCGCCTAGGGGCAAGTCCTGGATCGTCAACCACGACCCCGACATGCAGACCGTGCCCTTCCCGAACGCCTTCCGGTACGAGTGGGCCGATGAGTCCCGCGCCGACTACTCCGACGACAAGTGCTTCGACGCCTGGTTGGGGTACTTGACCGCGCAGGGCATCGCCTTCGAGGATATCGCCGGCATCATGCCCGAGTCCTTCCAGGGCGGCTGGGTGCAGCTCATGCCCCTCGGTTTCGCGAAGCGCCTGCGCGCCTTCTGCGACCGGTACGGCATCCTGCTCGTCTTCGACGAGGTCCAGGCCGGCTTCGGGCGCTCGGGCAAGCTCTTCGCGTTCGAACATTACGGCGTGAAGGCCGACATCGTCTGCTGCGGCAAGGGCATTACGAGCTCCCTACCGCTGTCCGCCGTCATCGGACGCGAGGACGTGCTCGACGTGTACGGCCCGAACGAGATGACCAGCACGCACACCGGCAACCCGGTCTGCGCCGCCGCCGCCATCGCCAACATCGACTTCATGATGGAGAATGACCTGATCGGCAACGCGGCGAGACTTTCCGAAGTCTGCCGCATTGAACTCGAGAAACTACAGAAGAAGCACCAGGAGGTCCTCGGCTTCGTGCGCGGCGTCGGCCTGGCCTGGGCGCTGGTCTTCACGCAGAAGAATTCGAAGGAAATCGACCCCGACCTCGCCCACGACATCGTCCGCCTCTGCATCGAGAGCGGCCTGATGCTCTTCGCCCCCGTCGGCGCCGGGGCCACGATCAAGGTCGTCCCGCCGCTCGTCATCACCGAAGAGGCTCTACGCGAAGGTCTCGCCGTCCTTGCCGACGCGGTCGACGCGGCCGTCGCCCTGCGCAAGTAGGACCCGCGCCGCCGCCGATCCGAGGACCTCGCAGGATTCGTGAGGTTTTCGGGGTTTCTTCTATATCATGACGGAGCACATGTTCGGTCTGAAGCGCTAGAGCTTACAGCACCGCTGTTCCAGGTCTGCAAGCCGCAGTATGCGAGACTAACTCCGACGAACTTCTTTGAAATCGTAGGCAAGATAGCCGACGAGATTAGGGAGCCTTGGATCACCCCGTACAGCCTTCGTCACGCGTACGCCAGCACCCTGATCCAGCAGGGCATCAAGATCAACGTGGTCTCGAAGCTGCTGGGGCACAAGGACGTGGCGGCGACGTACAAGATCTGCATCCACATGATCCCCGAGGAGATGGACGAGGCCGTCGACGCCGTGGGGAAGGTCATGATGGGAACAAGGTGTACAATGACAGCAGTGAACTTGAACAGGTCTCCCTTCATTACTCTACTTCCCCGCCCCATGATTGAAGGAATCAGAGCAGGGCAGGTGGGGAATCTGGGTGGCGGTGGATTCTATCGAACTCTGCAGGGGTATAGATCTGGAGGATTATCATGTTCCGGATTCTGATCGTCGATGATGAAGAGCAGACTCGTTCGGGAATCAAAAAACTATTGCAGGCCACGAAACCTGATATCGAAGAGATCCAGACTGCCGGTGATGGTGAGGAAGCACTTCGTCTTGTGCACTCTTTTCAACCGGACATTCTGATTACCGATGTCGTAATGCCCCGGATGGATGGGATCGAACTCGTCAAGCAGGCACGGGTCATCAACCAAAGTCTGAAGATCATCATGATCAGCGGATTCAGTGAGTTGGAGTACCTGAAATCAGCGCTGAAGTATGATGCTGCGGACTACATTTTGAAGCCGATCGATATCCGGGAAATATCCGATGTCGTCGATCTCGTCTTCGAGCGGATCAGAAAGGAGTTCGGAGACCGCCAGCATGACGAATTGCTGGCCAGAAAGCTTGAGGAGAGCCTTCCATTGCTTCGGGAGAATTTCGCTCTGGGATTCATCGAGGGGAACTACAGTGAATTCGAGTATGTGTCATCCAGAATGGAGTTTCTCGAGCTTCCCGTTTTAATGAAGGGACGCTATGTCTCTGTCGATATCGTATTGGGAGAGGAAAAAACCAGCCAAACGAACAAGCAGAGCATGGAATTCGGAAGTCTGCCTGTATGCCATTATATCCGGACGCAGGGTTCCACGATTCCCGGGCTTCTCGTCGTGGGTTCGCATGAGAACGAAATCATACTGGTTCTCAGCTTTTTTCCAGATACGGAGCCCGTGGAGTGTATTCGAGCAACGATTCATTTCATGGAAACGATCCAACCGAGAATCGAGAGCCGGTTTGGCCGTTGCAGCACTGCTGGAATCGGGAATCCAACGGATTCCTTGATGGGAATCCCCAAGTCGTACAGACAGTCGGTGGATGCAGTCAATCAGCGGTTCGTCCTCGGTTGTGGGGTGATCATCCCCTACAGCGACATTCTTGAGTTCGGGGAACTAGGGTTCTTCTTGCCAAAAGATAGAGAGAAGACGTTGCAGGAACTGATTCTGGTTGCAGATTTCCAGACTATGGAAATGGAACTCGATGCCTGGTTCGATGTACTTGCGGCGAGGCTGGGGTCCGTTGATGGGAGAGTCATCCAGCAATTCAAGCTCGAGTTGATTGGATTTCTCCTTCAGACGGTCAAGGAAGTCGGAATCGCGCTGGATGGTCAATCGAGCATTGAATTGCTCCAATGGGATCGAGTCATGAAGCTGGACACCATGGGAGCGATTCGCGTCTGGTTCATCACTTCCGTTACGAAACTCTCGACCCTTGGCGCCGCTCAACGCAGAAGCCGGTCCCTGGCCCTTGTGGACAAGTCAAGGCAGATCATCCGGAACGAATACCGGGACCCGATCAATCTCCAGATCGTCGCAGAAAGACTGAATGTCAGCAGCAACTACTTGAGTGCGGTCTTCAAACAGGAATTGAAGATCGGTTTCATCGAATTCCTGATCGAATTCCGCATGATGAAGGCAAAAGAACTGATGAAGGATCCGACCTTGAAGATCCAGACCATAGGGTCCATGGTCGGATACGGAGATCAGAATTATTTCGCCCGGGCATTCAGGAAGCGATTCGGAGTCAGTCCGACGGAGTACAGGGAGAAGATTGGGATTGAAGACACTATTTAACCGTTTCGACTATCGAGTGTCGTTCAGAAACAAACTCGTGTTGCTGTATCTGCTTCTATTTGGGCTTCTGCTGATGGTGACGATTTTCGGATCCTATCTGCAATCGGAAGCAATCATGCGAGAGCAGACTGAAACCTATGTCAGCGAGATTCTCGGCCAGTCCCAGATGAACATCGAATATCGGATAAGAGAGATGGAGGGCATCTCCAATCTGGTTTTCAGCAACACGGAATTGCAGGGTGTCATCAGTCGCAGTGAATCTGCAGACAGTACCTATCTTGAGCAGTATGACGATTTCATCTCTTTGCAGTCCTATATCAGCACCCTGACGTCGAATTATGGCACCTATCGCTTCAGCTTCTTCATCTCGGGAACAATCCTCTATTCCAGCGAATACGTGAATTTCTTCAAGATCAGCGACATCGAGAAGCGCCCTTGGTTCAAACTGGCTGAGAACAAGAATGGCGGAATCATCTGGGTCAGCCTGTCGAGTGCCGACGATCCGGCTGATGGCGACTCCATATCCGCTGTCCGGATACTCAAGGATCTGAAGATGGATTACGGTCGACGACTGGGAATCCTGAAGATCGATATAGTCGAAAGCGATATCGCGAAGATACTCGATAATGTGAATCTCAGCACTCTGTCGGGCGTTTATCTCATCGATGAAAATGGGAATGTCATTTCCTCGAAGAACCGCGATGCACGAGGAATGAAGCTGGACGATGGAATTCTCACGAGCATTCACGGCAAAGGGGAAAACGGAGCCGTCATGATCGATTCAGACGGGGCTCGTCAGTTCGTCGTCTATCGCGATGTCGGCGCCGCAGGATGGAAACTCGTGGCTTCCATCCCATATTCGGAATTGATCAAGGACATTGTAAAGGTTCGTAATGCCAATATTGCTTTTCTTGCACTTCTGTTCATTCTCTCGCTAGTGATCGTTCTCATCTTCTCGGATCGATTCACCAAACGCATTCGGATCATCAGCAACAAGATGAGCAGAATCGAGCAGCAGCATTTCAGCGAGTCCATACCCGTGAAGCACAACGATGAACTCAGTATCATCGAAAACAAATTCAATGACATGACGACGGAGATCAAGAACCTCCTGAAGGACATCTACATTTCAGAGACCAAGAAAAGGGAAGCAGAACTCAATGCCCTGCAAGCGCAAATCAATCCTCACTTCCTCTACAATACCCTCGATACCATCAACTGGATGGCTCAGGACTGCGGTGCCGTGGACATTTCCACCACGGTGAGCGCTCTTGGCCGTTTCTTCAGGCTGAGCCTGCATGGAGGGAAGACCATCGTATCGATCCGCGATGAGGTGGAACAGGCGAAGTCATACATGATGATTCAACAGATGCGCTTCAAGGGTCTCCTCGAAGTAGGCTATCACATCGACGATGAAGTGCTCTCCTACTCCACAATCAAGCTCGTTCTTCAGCCGATTCTGGAAAACGCCATCAAGCATGGAATTCAACCGAAAAGGGAAGAGAACGGACGAATCGACATTTATGGAGATAAAGTCGGAGACTCCATCCGATTCCAGATCGTCGACAATGGCGTGGGATTCGATGAAAGGAAACCTGATAGCGAACGGAGTGGCGGAAATGGCGAAAGAATTCCGGGTCTATCCGGATATGGTCTGAAGAACGTAAGGGAACGACTTGAATTGGCTTACGCGAACGCATTCCACCTCGAGATCGTCAGTGCTCCCGCGCAGGGCACGTCCGTCATGCTTCAATGGCCTGCAGAACCATATGAACAACCCGATACTGAACATATGCATGGATAAGTGCTACTCCGCGTGGATAAATCCTGTACAGAATCACAATGTCGACTGCTATGCTTATCACAAGGGATTCGGATGTTTTGCCGGCAGACCCGGATTCCCATTGTCTTCCACTTCATTGAAGGAGGGGGTTATCATGCTGATTCTGAAGAACTTGAAATTCAAGTCGATCACAACCGTCGTCCTCATCAGTGTATTGCTCGTTTCCCTCGTCGCGTGCGTTCCGGCCACGCCGACTCCAACGGTACAGCCCACGACTCCTGCATCCGATGACGGTCCGCTTACACCCTACAAGGAGACGGTCACCGTCTCCCGACCCGGAATCCAAAACTCAAACACCACGTACATCGAAGGAGAAAGCATCGACGACAACCTGATCACGCGTTTCTATAAGGAAAAGCTCAATATAGTCTATACCAGCAAATGGACGGTCGAAGGTGTGAAGGCTGCGGAGAAACTCGGACTGGCCATCGCAAGCAACGATCTCCCCGACACCTTCGAAGTCAATGCGGAACAGCTCGGCAGGCTATTGAATGCCGGGCAGATCGAGGATCTTACGGGAGCATATGAGAATTTCGTATCTCCGGAATCCAGAAAGATATTCGATTACCAGAACAAGCTGGGATTCCTGACGGGTTCTGTCGGCGGGAAGATTCATGCCCTGCCAATCTCGAACGATTTTGCGAACAATGTCACAGTCATGTACATCCGGACCGACTGGATGACGAAGTACAACCTGCAGGCTCCGAAGACTCTTGATGACGTGATTTCCATTGCAAAGGTCTTCGTGGAAAACGATGCCGCCGGTAATGGAGAAACAATCGGCATCAATCTCGACAATGGCCTCGGATACTTTGGCGTTCCGACAACGCTCAACCTGTTCGCAAACCCCTTGATGGCGTACCCGAAGATCTGGGTCAAGGATTCATCGGGACGTATCGTGTATGGAAGCGTTCAGCCCGAGATGAAGTCAGCTCTTCTGAAAATGCAGGAGGCCTACAAGGCCGGGCTTTTCGACATGGAATTCGCAGTGAAGGATTCCAACAAGGTCACCGAAATGGTCGTTGCCGGCAAGGTCGGCATTGTTGCAGGTCTTTTCTGGAATCCTGTCTGGCCGTTCGCGACGATTCCAGATATCGGCAAGAGCATCGACTTCACTCCCTACCCGATTCCGATGAACACCGAAGGCAAGATGATCACTCAGAACAAGCCATTCGCATACACTTGGCAGGTGGTGCGCAAAGGGTTCAAGAATCCGGAAGCGATCGTCAAATCCATGAATCTCTGGATCGAGATCACTCACGGGCAGTACAGCGAATGGTACGAAGAGCAGAAGAAGACGGATAAGTACAAGGATGTCGTCGCAGGAATTCACATGTACTCGTTGCCAACCTTCTTCGCCTATCCAGAAAAGAATCTCGATACTGCCAAGGATTTCGTCGCAGCCCAGAAGGCCAATGATCGCAACCTCATGAAGACAGAAGAAGGAAAGACCAATTGGGATCAGATTCAGGCCGGTGGGGGTACCGCCTGGGGCCTAAGGAAGTTGTTCGAAGAAGTCGAGTACACCGTTCTGCAGCAGTATACGTTCAAGTTCAGCGAATTCGTCGGTGTCCCGACGTATACGCTCCTCACCAGGAAGGCCGCTCTCGACAAGCTCGAGGATGAGACGTTCGTCAAGATCATCATGGGCCAGCCCATCGATACCTTCGACGAATTCGTGAAGCAGTGGGGCGACCAGGGCGGCATGGAGGCAACGGAAGAAGTCAACCAGTGGTACGAATCTAAATAGGATCACGTATGGAACCGATGCGCCCGGCGAAACGCAATTTCGACGGGCGCATCATCCAGCCAGGCTGAAGGCGGTGGGTTCGTGAGTGCATCGTCCCTTATCAAAAGGCTGAAGCTGAAGCAGAATTGGCAACTCCATCTCATGCTTCTGCCTGTGGTCGGGCTGCTGCTGCTCTTCTCGTACTACCCGATGATCGGACTCATCATTTCCTTCCAGAACTATATACCGACGAAGGGATTCTTTGGGTCCCAGTGGGTCGGCCTCGACAACTACAAGTACCTTCTCTCGCTGCCGGATGTTTTTTCCGTGCTAAGAAATACGGTCGTGATCTCTCTTCTGAAAATCATTACGGGTCTCGTGAGCAGTCTTGTCTTCGCGCTTCTACTCAATGAGATCGCCAATCGATACTTCAAGCGGGTCGTCCAGACGGTCGTCTTCTTCCCCTATTTCCTCTCCTGGGTCATCTTGAGCGGAATTCTCATCGACATCCTATCGACCAAGGGTGGTGCCATCAATCAATTGCTGGGACTTTTCGGTGCAAGCCCGATATTTTTTCTTGGTGATTCCAAGGCATTCATCTACGTTCTGGTCATCACCAATATCTGGAAGGATTTCGGGTTCGCGATGATCATTTTCCTTGCGGCGATGACCAATATCGACCCGGGTCTGTTCGACGCCGCCAGAATCGATGGAGCTGGTCACCTACGGCAGGTTACCAGCATCATCCTGCCTTCGATTTCCCCCATGATCATCTTGATGGCGACCCTCAGTCTTGGCAGCATCCTGAATGCAGGATTCGATCAGGTATTCAACTTGTACAACATTCTCGTATACGATACCGGGGACATCATCGATACCTACGTATTCCGTATCGGGATCGTGAGCGGGCAGTACAGTATCGCCACGGCTGTCGGGCTGCTGAAATCCGTCGTTGGACTCACATTGATTTCGCTGTCCTACTGGGCTGCCGACCGATTCGCGAATTATCGGATCATATGATGCAGGACGTGAGAAAGATGAAATCGCCGGGACTGAAGGAATCCGCATCCTATAGAGTATTCACGCTGTTCAACGTTCTTTTCCTGACCACGGCAACCGTTGTCGCGGCCCTGCCGTTCATACATATCCTGGCGATTTCCTTCAGTGGGGAGTATCCGGCCAACGCGAACATAGTGGGCCTATGGCCAGTGGATTTCAACCTCAAGGCCTATCAGGAGGCGTTCCGCGACCAAGGTGTTCTTCAAGCCATGGGTGTTTCCGTCGGGAGGACGCTGCTTGGCGTCACGGTGAACATGGCATTGACGGTTCTCGTCGCATATCCTTTGTCCTTCGATCAGAAGAGGTTTCCGTTGCGCAATATCTACATGTGGTTTGTTGTCATCACCATGCTTTTCAACGGGGGGCTGATACCCTCCTACATGCTCATTCGCCAGCTCGGACTGATGAACAGCATATGGGCTTTGATTCTTCCCGGGATACCTGCTTTCAATGTCATCGTCCTGATGAATTTCTTCCGTCAGCTTCCGAAGGAAATCGAAGAGTCGGCCGTCATGGACGGAGCTTCCCATTTCACGGTCATGCTCCACATCTTCCTTCCTCTTTCCAAAGCCGCGCTGGCGACTCTGGTGCTCTTCTCCGCAGTCGGACACTGGAATTCATGGTTCGATGGCCTGATCTACATGGATGCGAAGAGCTATCCGATTCAGACCTATATCCAGATGCTGGTGGCCAAGACAAGCGGACCGGTATCGATCGAGGAAGCCAAGCGCCTGGCGTTGATATCCCGACGATCGATTCTCTCTGCAAAACTCCTGATAGCCATGCTGCCCATCCTCATCGTATATCCGAGCATCCAGAGACATTTCAGGACAGGTATGGTGCTAGGGGCCGTGAAGGGATAGATACGGAGCATGATGAGAGATCATCATCCGAATTCTCCTTCAGAAAAGGGAATCGATATGGATGACTTGAGATCCAGAATCAGCGTGATCGAGGACCGACTAGTCCACAGGACGGACCGGGAGACTCTTGTCCTCCAGCCCTGGGGGCGGAACGGCCTGCGCGTACGTGCCGTCTCGGGTACAGACGTGGTCGATACGCCCTGGGCGCTGATCGATCCGGTCGCCTCGAAAGCGACGATTGAAATCTCGGATTCCTGCGCATCCATCCGGAATGGGAGGATCTCTGCAGAAATCCGGGATGTCTTCATTCTATCGCCTGTCGCCATCCACGATGGAAGGATAGTCGTCGAGGATTGGGAAATCAAAACGCAGAAAGCGCATCTGCGCTTCTTCCGGCATCAGGGCGAGGAAAGGATCCCCATCCTCAGCGAATTCGACTATGTCGTACCGGCGAACAACCCGGGATCCCGCACCTTCAAGGAAATCGGCGATGGCCTCTACCAGATCGAACTGCATCTGGCGACCTCCGACCGCGAACGATTCTACGGCATGGGCGAGAACGCCACGGGACGCTTGAACCTGAAAGGCTGCGTGATCGACCTCTACCAGCGGCATGTCAAAGCGGTCGTTCCTTTCCTCGTTTCCAGCGAAGGATACGGTTTTCTCTGGAACAATCCGTCGCTGGGCCGCTTGGAGCTGGGCAGCAACCGGGTCCGGTGGATCTCGTACGGCAGCCGGCAGATCGACTACTACATCACGGCCGGTGACTCCTATGCCGAAATCATGGAGCAGTACGCCGACGCCACGGGCCATACCCCCGAGTTCCCCTTCTGGGCATCGGGATTCTGGCAATGCAAGCTTCGATACAGGACACAGAAGGAGTTCCTGGGCATCGCGCGCGAATTCCGGAAACGCGGGCTTCCTCTATCCGTTCTCGGTATCGACTTCCTGCATTGGGATGTATTGGGGAACTGGAAACTGGACCCGAAGTTCTGGCCGGATCCGAAAGCCATGGTCGAGGAGATGGACGAGATGGGCGTCCGGATCATGGTCTCGCCGTGGATTCTGGTGGACGAGCGAAGCGAGAACTTCGACTCCATGAAGGAACATGGCCTCTTCACCGGCTCGATCGATGGCGAGCACGATCGCGTGGATTTCAGCGGAATGGTCCACCAATACGACCCGACGAACCCGGAGGCCGCTCGCTTCCTGTGGCGCAAGTGGAAGGAGAACTATTTCGATCTCGGCATCCGCACCTTCTGGCTCGACCCCTGCGACGACTTCCACGAAATAGCGGACTACGACCAGGTCATGTTCTCCATTGGTAGTGCGCTGGAAACGCATGCCTTCTTCCCTGTGGCGCATCAGCGGAACATCCACGACGGGCTGGTCGCGGCCGGCGAGAACGAGGCGGTCATGATCTGCCGGAACGCCTGGGCCGGAAGCCAGCGCTACGGCGCCTGCGTCGCCCCTCACGACATCCTTGCCACCTTCGAGCACATGGAAGAGTATATGAGAGTCGGACTGAACCTCTCCATGAGCGGAATCCCCTGGTGGAGCATCGACATCGGCGGCGTCTGGACCCCCGACCCCAGCCGTCCCGAATTCCAGGAACTGATGGTCCGCTGGTATCAGCACGGCGTCTTCATGCCCGTGTTCCGCACGCATGGCTTCCGGAAGGCCAACGAGCCGTGGACGTTCGGCGGGGATTCCTACCGGCACATCCGCGCGGCGATGTTCCTGCGGGAGCGTCTGCGTCCCTACCTCATGGAACAGATGAAGCTCGCGACCGAGAAGGGTCTGCCACCGGTCCGGCCGTTGTTCTTCGATTACGAGCGCGATGCCCGTGCGATACCGGTCGAGGACGAGTACCTGTTCGGTGCGGACCTCCTGGTCGCTCCAATCGTTCACTACGGTGCCCGGAGCCGCGAGGTCTACCTCCCCGAGGGCGCCGACTGGATCGACGCCTGGACGGGTGAGGCGAATCGTGGCGGACAGGCCGTGCGGACGGACGCCCCCATCGAGCATATCCCCGTCTATGTGCGCAGTTCCCGGCAGGAGCTGGTCGCGCTCTTCAAGGGGCTCCATGGCGAGTGATCCACCTCGTTTACGACACCCACCGGACTCGCCACGCCGATGAATCCATGTGGATGCTCTGCAGTCGAATAGGAGGAGCGCGAGATGAGATGACCGAGTGATTCTGGTATTCCTGACGCAGGCTCGCCAACTCTGAACGCCCGGCCGGAATCCATCTCAGCATGTCGCAGGTTTCACTGAAACACTCGTCGGAATGCCCAGCCGTGTCGAATGGTTGGAGATGTCTGCTAGACTTCGGGAGGTCTCCCATGACACCTAGGGAAATCGTACTGAACCAGATCCGTCACATCGAGACCCAGCCTGTTCCCTACACCCTCACATTCGAAGACGAGGCCGGGAAGCGGCTCGATGAATGGCACGGCTCATCGGATTGGCGCAGCACGCTGGTACCTTACATGAATTGGGTCCTTATCATCGATAGCTTGCTTTGGAAGACAAGCGACGACGGCCTTACCCACGACGTCTTCGGCGGCATCTGGCGTACCGACCGGCGCCCGTTCCATCAGGTGAAAATCCCCTGCGCGGAACCGACTTTCGCCGGACTGGACTTTCCCTGCACCGACGTCTTCCTCAAGGAGATCCGGAACAAGAAGGCGGAAGCGATCCGGACGATTCGGGAGACGCCCGACGACTTTCATATGTTGCATATCAGATGGGGACTGTTCGAGCTGAGCTGGATTATCCGAGGGTTCGAGAACGCACTCGCGGATGCCGCGATCGAGCCGGAATTCTACGAGGAATTGATCGGCCGACTCAGCGACATTTTCCTCGCGATGGTGATAGAATTTCGGGATATCCCTGCCGATTGCGTGTTGTTCGGGGACGACTGGGGGGACCAGAGAGGGGTCACCCTCGGTCCCGATCGCTGGCGGCGCTTTCTGAAACCGGCCTGGACTAAGATCTACAGGGAAGTCCATGCGCAGGGCAAGTACGTCTTCAGCCATTGCTGCGGCAGCGTCGTGGACATCATGCCCGATATCGTGGAGATGGGAATGGACGTTCTGGAGAGCGTGCAGCCTGAGGCCAGGGGGATGGATCCCTATGCGCTGAAGAAGGCCTGGGGCGACCAGATCACGTTCTGGGGCGGTCTAGGTTGCCAGAGCATCGTCCCATTCGGAACTCCGGAGGAGCTGCGGCTCGAAATCGCACGTCTCTGCAAGGAGATGGGAAAAGGGGGCGGATATATCCTTGCGCCTGCCAAATGTCTCCCGCAGGAGACGCCCGCCGCGAATGCCGCGGCCATCGTGGAGGCGTTCACGCATCAATGAGGTGTCGGACTCGCAACGTCCCGATAAGGCTCATGTGCCACTCGGTTTTCTCGTCTTCAAGTAAGGTTCACGCGTCGATTCCACAGGTCTCAGGACGGCCGGTAGAATCCCGGATCAACAAGTCCGCCTCGATGATCCGATTCTCCACGCTCTTGCCGTTGATCAGCTCATCCAGCATCTTCATACCGTTGTACCCGACTTTGAATCGGTCCTGGGAAATGGTCGTCAGTCTGGGTATCAGATACTCCGTGATAGGAAGATTGTCGAATCCGATGATCGAGATATCCTGCGGGACCCGCTTGCCTGCATCCGCGACCGCCCGAAGTGCGACGGCGGATATATAGTCGGATGTGAACAGGAAAGCGCTGATGTCGGGCGTCTTCCTGATCGCTTCCGAAATGATTCGGTAGGATTCCGATAGCGAATTCAGCACGACGAAATTGCCTTGAAAGATCAACTCGGCATCCACTTTCAGACCATTGTCCTGATGGGCCTCGAGATATCCACTGAACCGGTCCTTCTCCGTGATGACCGACATCGGGCCGATGAAAAGTCCGATGCGCTTGTGGCCCAAAGAAATGAGGTGGTTCACGGCTTCCTTGACAACCTCTTTGTCGTTTAGGGCGACATAGGGGATATGGGTATCGAGTTTCCCGATCGACACGATGGGAATGCCTCGCTTGATCTTCATGATCCTTTGCGTATCGGGGAAGTACGTGGCGATGATCAGACCTGCGAATCGCTGTTCTCTGATATCCATGATGAACCGCTCGACTTGGCTGGTATCGTAATTCGTGTTGAACAGCAGAAGCGAATACCCGATTTCATTGGCGAGACTTTGAATGCCCGAGTACAGACCCGAGTAGTAATCATCGATATTGGGAACGATGAACGCGATGTTCTTCGAGCTTTGGTTCTTCAACTGCCGTGCGATTGCATGGGGAACATAGTTCAGTTCTTCAATCGCCTTGTTGATGAGTTCTTCCGTGGTTTTTCCATAATTGGCACCTTTATGATTCAGGACATTCGAAACCGTAGCGATGGAAAAGCCTGTCGCCCTGGCGATATCCGTGATCGTCGCTTGGCCTTCCTTTGATTTTGTCGGCATTCTTGGCCTCTTCCCATGGACGAAGATGTGTAATACGTTTAATTCGATACTAGACACTCTGGAATGCGATGTCAATATCTGACGAGGCTGCAAGGTGCTCTGTACTGAGCTCAACCCATGATTCTACCAATCGACATCGACCGGCTTGCGTCAGGATCTCTCGGACTTTGTCATTCGAAATCGCTTGCCGCAGACTCGTTGATGGCGTTCGAAGGATGGTTTATAGCATTCTCTCTGTGACAATCCACTCAAGGATGGCTCTTGACAGCAATATAATCTGTGAGTAATATCGAATTATAACCCGTGTTAAACGTATAATGTGATAAAAGTCTCTCGTCCGATGCATGACTGCTGTCGAAAGGAGGGAATTCTGGAATCCATAGGAGGAAAACCGCTCCAGAACTATTGTGAAATGGTGAAAATCGCGAAGTTGTGAATGGGATTCACGAAAAGGAGGAAGGATTGAACATGATGAATATGAAGCGCGTCGGATATCCACGGACCCTCAGTATCGTTCTCTGCATCGCCATGCTGCTCGCGCTGGCTGTCGGATGCGCGACGGCCACGCCCACGCAGGGCTCCACCCCGACTGCTGCTCCCACCAACGAAGTGATCGATCCCGTAGGGAAATATGATCCGCCTATCGACGCCACCTTGATCGGGTTTGCGGAGTTTACAGAGATTGCCAAGGGTCTTGGGGAGGAATTGGAGGACAACCGCTGGATACAGACCATAAGGGAAGAACTCGGCATCAACTGCTCGTATCTGTGGGTTGCGGCAAACGACGAACAATACGGGACGAAGTTCAACTTGGCGCTTGCCTCCGGAGAAATCCCGGATATCACGCGCGTCAGCTTGACGAACATGGTGAAGATGGTGGAAGCCGGTCTGGTCCAGGACATCTCCGGCACGCTCAAGTATCTGAACCCGATCGGAAAGAAGATTTTCGAAGATGCGGGCGATACACCGTTCATGCAAGGAACCGTGAACGGAGTCCTCTATGGACTGCCTTTCGTGAATGATTTCCGGGAGGACTCGCATTTCCTGTTCCTTCGGACGGACTGGTTGACCAAACTCGATCTGCAACCGCCCAAGACGATGGACGAACTGATTACAATCATCAAGGCCTTCGCCGATAACGACCCGGACGGGAACAACGTGAAGGACACGCGCGGGCTGGGGCTGAAGAATGAGCTCATCAGCTGGGGAGGCGCAACCCTGAAAGGGTTCTTCGAGGGCTATCATGCACATCCCAACATCTGGGTCGAGAAGAACGGCATGCTGGAGTGGGGCTCCATCCAGCCGGAGATCAAGACCGCATTGGCCAAGCTCAATGAGCTGTACAACGGCGGGTACATCGATCCGGAATTCGCCGTCAAGGACAACGACAAGGTCTGGGAAGAGGTGTCAGCCGGGAAGATCGGAGCTTGGTACGGCCAGCACTGGGCCGGTCTGATGCTTTCAGCCTCGAGAAGCAACAATCCGGATGCCGACTGGCAGCCCTACCCGATCGTATCCGCCGATGATAAAAAGGCGATAGTCGGGTGTGTAAACCCCACGCAGGAGTTCTGGGTCGTCAGGAAGGGTTATGAACATCCGGAAGCGATGATCAAGATGCTGAACAAGTACTATGAGAAGAACTACGATCCGGAGTTGCACGAATTCGACCGGCTCGGAATCGTGAAGAAAACGGACGGCTCTGGGTCCGATACTTTCACCTTCTCGGAAGCCTGGAAGCTCTCTCCTGTCCTCACGTACAAGGCCAGCCTGAATGCCGAGTATGACCTGCAGCTGAGGGAGCCGCTGAAGACCGGAGATAGCAGCAAGCTCTGGGGAGAAGCATTGACGGTTTTCAATCAAGTCGTTGCAGGAGCGAAAGGCGACTTGACCAATTATGGATGGCAGTTCGTGTACGGCCCGACGAGCACGTGGTACATCGTCAACGAGAATTACAATGTCAACAACGTATGGATGCTGGACGGCTTCTATGGCACTCCCACGCCGACGATGCTGACCAAGAAGAGCACGCTCGACACGATGCAGGAAGAAGTCTTCACGAAGATCATCATGGGCCAGGAACCGTTGACCGCATTCGACCAGTTCGTCGCCGACTGGAAATCGCTAGGCGGCGATGACATGACCAAGGAAGTCAACGACTGGAAGGCTGCACAGAAGTAGCGACTCGTCGGAATGAGAAGGGAAGATGGGTGCGCATTCGCACCCATCTTCCCATGCATAAAACGGGAAGGGCGGGGACCGATTTGGAAAGGAAGACCGGCTTATCGAGTCACAGGAGACCGCTCGCCATGCGTCGGCGGGACATTCCGCTGCATCTCATGGTGCTGCCGGCTCTGGTTCTCATCCTGATTTTCAGCTATGTTCCCATGGCGGGCATCATCATCGCCTTCCAGAATTTCAAGCCTGCATTCGGATTATTCGGACCCCAGAAATGGGTCGGGCTCGACAACCTCGTCTATGTGATGAAGTTGCCGACTACGATGCAGGTCTTGTGGAATACCGTGGTGATCGCATTCTTCAAGATGACGCTGGGAATGCTCGTGCCCGTGACGTTTTCCATCCTTTTGAACGAACTCCGGAAGCCACTGCTGAAACGTACCATCCAGACCTCCATCTATCTGCCCTATTTCATGTCCTGGGTCGTTCTGGCCGGCATCTTCATCGATCTGCTTTCTCCAAGCAGCGGACTGGTCAACCGTCTTCTCGGGCTGCTCGGAACCAAGCCCATCTTCTTCCTTGGAAGCAACGACTGGTTTCGCTTCACGCTGATCGTGACGAATGTCTGGAAGGACTTCGGATTCGATACGGTCATCTATCTGGCAGCCCTGACGAGCATCGACATGGCGCTGTACGAAGCGGCGAAGATCGATGGCGCCAACAACTGGCAACAGGTGTGGCACATCACGCTGCCGGGGATGAGCATGGTGATCGTGCTCATGACCGTGCTCAGCCTGGGGTTCATCCTCAGCGCCGGCTTCGACCAGGTCTTCAACCTGTACAAGCCGATCGTCTATGAGACGGGCGATATCCTCGACACGCTGGTGTATCGACTCGGCATCCTCGAAGCCCAGTTCGGAGTATCCGCGGCAGTCGGCCTGTTCAAATCCTTCGTCTCGCTCGTGTTCATCTCCATTTCCTATTATCTGGCCTACAAGATTGCGGACTACAGGATTTTCTAGAACCGACGTCCAAGTACTCCGAGAATGCGAGGTAGCCCATGGCCTATAGAGAATCCTTCGGCAGAAGAGCCTTCGTGCTCCTGAATGGCGCCTTCCTGATCTTTGTGGCCTTCGTTTGCCTGGTCCCGCTCCTGAATATCCTTGCGTTATCTTTCAGCAGCATGGGGGCGGCGAATGCCGGGCGCGTGGATCTCTGGCCGGTCGACTTCACGGTAAAGGCCTATGAGTTCGTGTTCAGAAAGCCGGTATTCTGGAATTCCGTCATCGTCTCGGTTCAGCGGGTCGCACTGGGAGTCACGCTGAACATGTTCCTGACCATCCTCCTGGCCTACCCGCTGTCCAAGGAGGCCATCCACTTCAAATGGCGGACGCTCTACGTGTGGATCTTCTTCCTCACCATGCTTTTCAGCGGCGGCCTGATCCCCAACTACATGCTCGTGAAGCAGCTTGGACTCCAGGATACTCTCTGGGCGCTGGTGCTGCCCGGAAGCGTCCCGGTCTTCAACGTGATCCTGCTGCTGAATTTCTTCCGCGGGATCCCAAAAGAACTCGAGGACGCGGCGCAGATCGATGGCGCCGGGCATTGGACCATCCTCTGGAGGATCTTCGTGCCGATCTCCCTTCCCGTGCTCGCGACAATCACGTTGTTCTCTGTCGTCGGCCATTGGAACAGCTGGTTCGATGGGCTCATCTACATGAACAAGCTCGAGAATTATCCCTTGATGAGCTATATGCAGTCGATGATCATCCAGGGGAATCCCATGCGCAGCATGTCCAAGGAAGAGAGAACCTATTTTCTATCCATATCCGATCGAACCGTGAAGGCGGCGCAGATCTTCATCGCCGCGATCCCGATCCTGTTGGTCTATCCCTTCCTTCAGCGGTACTTCGTCAAGGGTATCGTGCTCGGAAGCGTCAAGGGCTGATCCAGCCCAAGAGGAGTCATCCATGCATTCACGTACGAGGCTTTGCGAGGAATACGCTCGGGAAGCCACTGGTTGCTGACGCTCCAGGGAAAGACGAGGAAACGAAGATGGGAAAGAATGGAAGACGTATCATGCTCGACGCGCTGGATGGCAGACGTACCGAACGGATACCCACGATGCTGTTCACCTGCCAGGTCGATTACACCTACAAGGTCGCAGGCATGGAAATGTGGGAGTTGTCCTGCGGCGGGACCGAGGAATGGATGAAGGCCTATCGAAGCCTGATCGATCGGCACCACCCCGACTCCATCATGTTCGATGGGGTCAGGCATGCCTGCGGACCCGCGCGATTGATCGGGCAGGATGCCGATACATGGACGGTATATGATTCCTGCAGCCGATCCGAAAGAGTCCTGTCCAAGTTGAGTGGATTTGGGAAGGACATTGGACTCGGCTGGATGAAGGATGTCACCACAATCGAGGAAGCCAGAAGCCGTATCAAGCCCGACGACCGTGTGCAGCCGAATGGTCTGCAGTCGTTGCGCCGTTTGATCGACTATGCCGGCGAGGACACGCTCGTGATCCCTTCGTGCTACACCCCGGCATATTGGCACACGTGCTCAGCCCTTGGCTTCGAACGCGCCATGGAGAGCATGCTGACGGAGCCCGAACTGTTCATCCAGATCTGCGAGCAATATCAGACCTTTGAAAGAGAACAATATAAGCAGTTGAAGGAAGCCGGCGCGGAAGCGATTTTCGTTTCGGATGCATGGAATTCCAGCGAACTCATCTCTCCCGACATGTTCAGGAAATTCGCCTTGCCTTGCCATCGATTCACGGTTGATGCCATCCAGGCTGCAGGCATGAAGGCAATCCTCTGGAATGAAGGAGATGTGCGTCCTTTGCTGGATGACGAGGCTTCGGTGCCGATGGATGCATTTGGTGTCGAGCAAGCCAGGAAAGGCATCGACATCGACTTGAAGGATCTCAGGCGGGCCTTTGGAGACAAGCGATGCATTCTGGGCAACCTCGATTCAGAGATGCTGCTGATCGAAGGTGACAAGAAGAATATTGAGAAGGAAATCCATCGGATCATCCAAGATGCGGGCCCGGGTCTGCCCTTCATCATGACCACGGGCGCCCCCATTCCCAGCAACGTGGACATGGAGACCGTGGATGCCATTTTCGAAATCATGGGCAGAATCTGAATCGGATGCCATGAGCAACAGACCAGACCAAGGGGAGTCGCCCGTGCAGTCTCGCATGATGCTGTTTGCGGAATACGCGCGAAAAGTTTCAGCTGGCTGATATGCCAGGGAAGGACGAGGAAACGGTAATGTCAAAGAACGGACGACGCATCATGCTCGACGCAATGGAAGGCAAACGCACCGAACGGATTCCCACGATGCTCTTCACCTGCCAATTCGATTACACCTACAAGGTCGCAGGCATGGAAGTGTGGGAATTGTCCAACGGCGGGACCGAGGAATGGATGAAGGCCTATCGAAGCCTGATCGATCGGCATCACCCCGATTCCATCATGTTCGATGGCGTCAGGGAAGCTTGCGGCCCCGCGCGACTGATCGGTCAGGATGCCGATACATGGACGGTGTATGATTCCTGCAGCCGATCCGAAAGAGTCCTGTCAAAGTTGAGTGGACATGGCAAAGAGGGAGACGGACTCGGCTGGATGAAGGAGGTCTCCACGATCGAGGAAGCCAGAAGCCGTATCAAGCCCGACCGTCTGCAGCCGAATTATCTGCAGTCGTTGCGCCGATTGATCGACTATGCCGGTGAGGACACGCTCGTGATTCCTTCCTGCCACAACCCGGCCTATTGGTACGCGGCTTCCGCCCTTGGCTTCGAACGCACCATGGAGAGCATGCTGCTGGAACCCGAGCTGTTCATCGGAATCTGCGAACGGTATCAGAGCTTTGAACGGGACAAATATGAGCAATTGAAGGAAGCCGGCGCGGAAGCGATCTTCATTTCCGACGCATGGAACTCCAGCGAGCTCATCTCCCCCGATATGTTCAGGAAATTCGCCCTGCCCTGCCATCGATTCACGGTCGATGCCATCCACGCCGCAGGCATGAAGGCCATCCTCTGGAATGAAGGGGATGTCCGTCCTTTGCTGGACGACGAGGCGGAGGTACCGATGGATGCATTCGGGGTGGAGCAGGCCAGGAAAGGCATCGATATCAGCATGAAGGATCTCAGGCGTGCCTTTGGCGACAAGCGCTGTCTCCTGGGCAACCTCGATTCGGAGACGCTGCTGATCGATGGCGACAAGCGGGCCATCGAGCAGGAGATCCGTCGGATCATCGAAGACGCGGGCCCGGGCCTGCCCTTCATCATGACCACGGGCGCCCCCATTCCCAGCAACGTGGACATGGAGACCGTGGATGCCATTTTCGAAATCATGGGCAGAATCTGAATCGGATGCCTTGTAGCAGAAAGGTAGAATAAGCGATGATTGAACGAATCGGAAAGAAGCGCAAGGCGCGGGTGGGTCTCTACACGACGGGGCATCCGGAATATTGGAACCAATTTCCTGGAATGAAGGAGCGGTTGCTGGGGTACGGCCGGTTCATCGAGGAGAAGATGAGCGTCCGCTGCGAGGTGGAGAATTTCGGCATGGTCGATACGGTCGACAGCGGACGGGCCGCGGGGGAATTCTTCAACAGCCGGAACGTCGATCTCGTCTTTCTCCATTCCGGGACCTACGAGCTGAGTTCGGGCATCCTGCCGGTGCATCAGTTCTGCAGGGTGCCGGTGGTCGTCCTGAATCTCCAGCCCTGCGCCGCCATGGACTACCGGAAGACCTCCACGGCGGAATGGCTGAGCCTCGATACCGCATGCTCCATTCCAGAGATGTGCAACGTGTTCACCCGCTGCGGCATCGAATACTATACCGTCAGCGGCCTGTTGGGCATGGAGAAGGACGTGGTCGAATCGGTGACCGACTGCAACACGGCAGGCCGGCCCGAGGCGGAACAGGCCTGGGCGGAGATCCACTCCTTCATAGATGCCGCCATGGTGGTGCGCACCCTCAAGTGGAGCAACTTCGGCCTCCTCGGCAATTTCTACTGCGGCATGCTGGATATGTACACGGACCTGACGATGCTCCAATCGATGAGCGGGTCGAATGTCATCCTGCTGGAGATGAGCGATCTCGAGCGGTATCTTCGCACTGTGACGGAAGAGGACGTCGACCAGAAGCTCGTCCAGATCCGCAGTTTCTTCCGCGTGCTGGGCGATTCGCCATCGGATCCCATCACGAAGAAGCCCACGGAGGAGCAGATCCGATGGTCCGCGAAGGTGGCGTGCGCCCAGGAGAGGATGGTCCGGGAATTCGGTATCGACGGCCTGGGTTACTACTACCACGGCTATGAGGACCACTTCGAGGACGTCCAAGGCGGCTTCATCGTCGGACATTCCCTGCTGACGGCGGCCGGGGTGCCCTGTGCTGGCGAAGGCGATATCAAGACCGCGCTGGCCATGCGGATCTGCGACCTGCTTGGAACCGGCGGCAGTTTCTGCGAAATCGTGACTACCGATTTCAACACGAACCTTCTCAGCATCGGCCACGACGGGCCCTTCCACATCGATATCACGAACGAAATGCCGATCATGCGCGGGATGCAGCTCTACCATGGGAAGCGCGGCAGCGGCATCTCCGTGGAAGCGAGCGTGCGCCCGGGCCCCATCACGACTTTCGCGGTCGTGCAGACCACGGGAGGCCGGTTCCGGTTCATCGCCTCCGAGGGCATTGCCCATCCAGCGGAAACCATGCTGATCGGGAATACGGAGACGCATGTGGATTTCGGCATGAAGCCGGTCGAGTTCTATAACAAATGGTTCACCGCCGCACCGAGCCACCACTTCTCGCTGTCGATCGGCCACAACATTCAGACCTTGCGCAAGATCGCGGGTCTCCTGAAAGTCGAGTTCATCGAAGTCTAGACGAGAATAGGGCGAGACGATGGTCACCATCGGATCATGGAGGATGAAATGAAGATCGAAAAGGCCATGCCGGTCGATTCCGGCGACGTAAGGATCAAGGGGTCCTTCTGGTCCGAGCAGCAGGAGAATGTCCGGACGAAAATCATTCCGTATCAATGGGCCGCTCTCAACGATGAGGTCCAGGGTGCGGAACCGAGTCATGCGGTCGCGAATTTCAAGAGAGCCGCGGGAATGGAGCAAGGTACGCACGGCGGGTACGTCTTCCAGGACAGCGACTTGGCGAAGTGGCTCGAGGCGGTCGCATACAGCCTCGGCAGCCACCCGGATCCGGATCTCGAAGAGAAGGCGGATCAGGCGATCGAGGTCATCCGCAAGGCGCAGCAGGCGGACGGATATCTGGACACGGCCTTCATCCTGAAGGACCAGGACAAGCGATGGACGAACCTGCTGGAATGGCATGAGTTGTATTGTGCGGGCCATATGATGGAGGCCGCGACCGCCTACTATCAGGCAACCGGGAAGGATGTGCTCCTCAAGGTCATGGAGCGGGTCGCCGAACACATCGACCAGGTCTTCGGGGAGAAGGAAGGCCTGCTGAAGGGAGTCCCCGGGCATGAAGAGGTCGAACTGGCGCTGGTCAAGATGTACCGGGCGACAGGCAAGGTCCGCTATCTGGAGATGGCCCGCCGCTTCATCGACCGCCGCGGGACGGACCCGAACTACTTCGACGTCGAGGCGGACAAGCGTCAGCCGGGCAGCACGGCGGCCAGCTTCAGCGTCTGGTGGAAGGACTACGTCTACGAATACAATCAGTCCCATCTGCCGGTCCGAAAGCAGGAAGTCGCGGTCGGCCATGCCGTCCGGGCCATGTATCTCTTCACGGGCATGGCGGATGTCGCCCTGGAGACCGGCGACGAGACGCTCGCCCAGGCCTGCGAGACGCTGTTCGAGAACGTCACGCGTCGCCAGATGTACATCACGGGGGGTGTGGGTTCGAGCGACTGGGCAGAGTCCTTCACATTCGACTACGACCTGCCCAACGATACCTGCTACAACGAGACCTGCGCATCGATCGGCCTGGTCTTCTGGGCCTACCGGATGCTCCGGATCCGAAGGGACGGCAGGTATGCCGACACGATCGAACAGGCTCTCTACAATGGCGTCCTTTCCGGCGTCTCCCTCGATGGGCACCGATTCTTCTATGTGAACCCACTGGAAGTCTGGCCGGAGTCGGCGCAGAAAAGGCACGACAAGGGGCATGTGAAGACGGAACGGCAGAAATGGTTCGGTTGTGCCTGCTGCCCGCCCAACCTGAGCCGATTGATTGCATCCCTGGGCGGCTACATCCTGACGACGGACGACGCCGGCATCCAGGTCCATCTCTATGTCGACAGCGAAGCCAAGGTTGAACTCCACGGAAAGAAGGCCAAGGTCGTCCTGAAGACGGAATACCCTTGGAGCGGGTCGATTCGCGTCCGGATCGAAAACGAAATCCCTGCCGAACTGGATTTGAGCCTGAGGATTCCAGGCTGGTGCCGGTCTTTCCGGATTCAGGTCAACGGAGTCCAGGCCGACCCTGCCGTGAAGGACGGATACGCCGTGGTCCGCCGCGTCTGGCTCCCGACGGACGAACTGACCCTGGAACTGGACATGCCTGCGGTACGCATGAAAGCCAATCCCCGTCTTCGATACGACGCGGGGAGAGTCGCCTTGATGCGCGGTCCGGTGGTCTATTGCCTCGAGGAGGCGGACAACGGCGATGTGCTGACCGGCTTGCGGCTGCCGCCCGATTCGCAGCTGGACGAAAGGACGGGCGACGGAATCTTCGAGGGGATTCCCCTGATCGAGGCTGACGGCATGCGCGACGGCACTTGGGCGGCGGATCTGTATCGACCTTCCGGCGATGAGCCGGCACCGATCCCGGTCCGATTGCACGCGGTGCCCTACTTCATGTGGAACAACCGGGGACAAGGCGAGATGATCGTCTGGATCAGAGAATGAGAGGAGCATGAAAGGCGATGGGGATTGAATTCAAGAAGCTGACCTGCCACTACGAAGAAGAGCCGATCTGCGTGAACAAGGTCTCACCCGATTTCGCCTGGTTTCTCGCGAGCGACCGCCGCGGTCTCCTGCAGCGGGCCTATCGGGTCCTGGTCGCTTCGACGTCGCAGGGTCCGGAAATGCATCAAGGGGACATGTGGGACACCGGTTGGGTCGAATCGGACCGCTCTGTGAATGTTCCCTACGAAGGCCGACCGCTGCAGTCGGACACCACGTATTTCTGGAGCGTCGCCATCCGGGAAGCGAGGGGCGAAGAGTCCCCGTGGGCTCCCACCCACCGATTCACGACCGCCTTGCTGCATCAGT
>CAZOHH010000011.1:0-40026 GCA_964579735.1 uncultured Oscillospiraceae bacterium
CTCACGCAGGAGCTTGGCGGCGTGGTTGCCGTGGCCGACTCCGACCTTGCGGTCGTCCGCGACGGAGCCGGGGATGCAGAAGCACTGGAGACCTTCGCCGATCGCGACGGCGGCTTCCGCTGCCTTGGTCTTGCCCTGCTTGATGGCGATGGCGGCGCCGACGACGTACGCCCAGGCGGCGTTCTCGAAGGCGATGGGTTGAATCTGCTTGCAGATATTGTAGGCATCGACGCCCTTGTCGTCGCAGATCTTCCTGGCTTCTTCCAGGGAGGCGATGCCGTTCTTCTTCAGGGCGGCGTCGATCTGTGCGATGCGTCGGTCGTAGCTTTCGAACAATGCCATGAGGGTCGCTCCTTTCGCGGCTTCCGCCTACTCGTGCCGGGGGTCGATGGTACGGACGGCCTCGTCGAAGCGGCCATACTGGCTGGTCGCCTTCTTGAGGGCTTCGTCTGCGGGTACGCCCTTCTTGATCGACTCCATCATCTTGCCGATATGGACGAACTGGTAGCCGATGATCTGATCGTCCGCGTCGAGAGCGGTCTTGGTGACGTATCCTTCGGCCATCTCGAGGTAGCGGGGGCCCTTCTCGAGCGTCCCGTACATGGTGCCGACCTGGCTGCACAGACCCTTGCCGAGATCCTCGAGGCCGGCGCCGACGGGCAGACCGCCCTCTGAGAACGCGGACTGGGTGCGGCCGTAAGCGATCTGGAGGAAGAGTTCACGCATCGCGGTGTTGATGGCGTCGCAGACGAGGTCGGTATTGAGGGCTTCCAGAATGGTCTTGCCTGGGAGGATTTCGGCGGCCATGGCGGCGGAGTGGGTCATCCCGGAACAGCCGATGGTCTCGACGAGCGCCTCGACGATCACGCCTTCCTTGACGTTGAGCGAGAGCTTGCAGGCACCCTGCTGCGGGGCGCACCAGCCGATGCCGTGCGTGAATCCCGAGATGTCCTTGATTTCGCGCGACTGCACCCACTTCCCCTCCTGGGGGATCGGCGCAGGACCGTGGTTCGGTCCTTTGGCGACGCAGGTCATGGCTTCGATCTCATGCGTATAGATCATGGATCCAACTCCTTTCGAGACCCTCGGGCAGCAGGACGTTGAGGTCCCCTGTTACCGACTTTTCAATGCTTTCGGAGTTAGATTATACCGAACGGGTAATGTATAATCCATAGGGCAGTTGCACAGGAACACAAAGGGGACAAGCATGCTGGACAGGCTGAAAGGCGTCGAAGACCGCTACGAGGAGTTGAACATACTCCTCGGGGATCCGTCGATGTTCTCCGATCAGGAGAGATATCAGAAAATCGTCAAGGAACACGCGGAGCTTTCTCCCATCGTGGACCGGTATCGCGCCTATGCGCAGACCGTCCGCGAGATCGAGGAGGGCCGCGAACTCATGACCGGAGCCACGGACCACGAATTCCGCGAGCTGGTCCGCGAGGACCTGAATCGGCTCGAGGCGCTCTCCGTGGAGCTCGAGGGGCAGCTGCGCGAACTGATCGCGCCTCGGGACCCCAACGACAACCGAAATGTGATCGTGGAGATCCGCGGCGGAGCCGGCGGGGAGGAGGCGGCGCTGTTCGCGGCCGTCCTGTACCGGATGTACACGCAATATGCGACTCGTCTAGGCTGGAAGCACGAGATCCTGGACCTGAACGAGACCGAAATCGGTGGTTTCAAGGAAGTCATCTTCTCCATAGACGGCAAGGGCGCGTTCAGCCGCCTGAAATACGAGAGCGGAGTGCACCGCGTGCAGCGCGTTCCGGTGACGGAGTCCGGTGGCAGGATCCACACGTCGACGGTGACCGTCGCCGTCCTCCCGGAAGCCGACGAGGTCGACGTGGAGATCAATCCCAACGACCTCGAGATCGATACCTACCGGGCGTCTGGCGCCGGAGGCCAGCACATCAACAAGACCGAATCCGCGATCCGCATCACGCATAAGCCCAGCGGCATGGTCGTGACCTGCCAGGACCAGCGTTCGCAGTACAAGAACAAGGACAAGGCGATGATGGTCCTCCGTTCGCGCCTGTTCGAGGCCGCGATCGCCAAGCAGGCCGGCGCCATCGCCGCCGACCGGAAGAGCCAGGTGGGCACCGGCGACCGCAGCGAGCGGATCCGTACCTACAATTACCCACAGAGCCGGGTGACCGACCATCGGATCGGGCTGACTCTCTACAAGATCGATTCCATCCTCGAGGGTGACCTCGACGACGTGATCAACGCACTGGTCGCCGCCGACCGTGCCGACGCCCTCGGGCGCGGCGACGCGGAGGACTGAGGACGCCATGCCCGCACGATCCAAAGCCATCGAGCATGACACCGTCATCGTCACCGTGGACCCTCGTTCCTTCGACGAGTCCCTCCTGCGTCCCTGCGCTGAAACCTTGCGCACCGGAGGACTCGTCGCTTTCCCGACCGAGACGGTCTATGGCCTCGGGGCGGATGCTCTCTCGGCCCGGGCCGTCGCAGGCATTTTCGCGGCCAAGGGCAGACCCTCGGACAATCCCCTGATCGTGCATGTCGCCACCGTGGAGGACATCGCCCCCCTGGTCGCGGACATTCCTCCGCTCGCCCGACTGCTGATGGATGCGTTCATGCCGGGGCCATTGACTCTGGTGCTGCGCCGCTCGTCCCTGGTGCCCGATGTCGTCACGGCCGGGCTCGATACGGTTGCAGTCCGCGTTCCCTCGCACCCGGTGGCATGCGCACTGATCCGCTTGGCCGGCGTCCCAGTCGCGGCCCCGTCCGCGAACCGTTCCGGACGTCCAAGCCCGACCCGTGCCGAGCATGTCCTCGAGGACATGGACGGCCGGATCCCTTGGATCGTGGACGGGGGTCCCTGCGGCGTCGGCCTCGAGTCCACGGTGGTCGATGCCAGAGGCGAGGTCCCCGTGATCCTGCGCCCTGGCGCCGTGACCGCGGAGCATCTGTACCTCGCGACCGGCATGGACCCCATCGACGCGTCGACGCAGATCACATCACCCGGCACGCCCCGCTCCCCCGGCCTCAAGTATCGGCACTACGCCCCGCGCGCCGTCCTCCTCGTCGCCGACGGTCCGGACGACGAGGCCCGTGCCGACCGCCTTCTGTCCCTGGCTGCCGAGGAAATCGCCGCAGGTAGACGCGTCGGGCTCTTCGCGCCACACGACACCTTGCTCTCGTTGAACTGTCCGCTGGTCTCCTCCGCCGTGCCGCGCGGCCGCATCGTCCTGTCCATCGACTGGGGCCGCACAGATGACGCGCTGGCTGCGTCGGCCGCCCTGTTCGACGCCTTGCGGCGATTGGACGAGGCCGGCGCGGAAGTGATCGTCGCCCAGACCGTCGCTCCCGAGGGCATCGGAGCCGCCTTCCGCAACCGCTTGGAGAAAGCGGCGGGAGGTCCGGTCATGGAGGTGCAGGGGTCATGAGGGTGCTCTTCGTCTGCACGGGCAATACCTGCCGAAGCCCCATGGCGGCCGCGGCATTCAACCAGCTTGCAGCGCGCGCGGACCTGCCGCACGTCGCGATGTCGGCCGGACTCCACGCCTTCGAGGGAGCGCCGGCTACGGAGGAGGCATCCCAGGCCGTGAAGGAGAGATTCGGCACGGATCTTGAAGACCACCGCGCCCACAGAGTGACGAAAGCGGATATCGAAGTCGCAGACGTCGTGTTCGCGATGACCGAGAGCCATAGGGACGCGCTGTGCAGGCTATACCCCGAAGCGGCCGAAAGGATCCGGACCCTTTTCCCGGATCGCGACGTAGCCGACCCGATCGGTGCAGGTCGGGACGCTTATGCCTCGACGCTGGACGGCTTGACCGTCGCCGTTCGCACCTGGCTGGACACTACTGCAGAATCCTGTTGACATTGCGACGATACCACTGATAGAATCATGAAGCGTTGCACGGGGAAAACCGTGCCATGTATCTGGTAGATGGTCCATGGCGGTATAGCTCAGCTGGTTAGAGCGTTCGGTTCATACCCGAATTGTCGTTGGTTCGAATCCGACTACCGCTACCACCAGGCCCGTTGGTCAAGCGGTCAAGACACCGCCCTTTCACGGCGGGAACAGGAGTTCGATTCTCCTACGGGTCACCAGATTCCCTCGGGTGTTTAGCTCAGCTGGTTAGAGCACGTGCTTCACACGCACGGGGTCACAGGTTCAAGTCCTGTAATACCCACCACATGCGGGATTAACTCAGTGGTAGAGTGTCACCTTGCCAAGGTGAAAGTCGCGAGTCCGAATCTCGTATCCCGCTCCAGCCAGCTGTCCGGCGTGCCGAAAGGTGCGCCGGACCCGTAACGGCACCATAGCCAAGAGGTAAGGCAGAGGTCTGCAAAACCTTTACGCCCCGGTTCAAATCCGGGTGGTGCCTCCAGGATCCCTGGACGGCCTCCGGCAACGGGGGCCGTCTTCTATCGCCAGAACACAGGAGGAGACCGATGCGTCGAACCGAGTCCGTGATCCGCAAGGAGGCCGCGAGCCTGATGGAATCCTTCAACAGGGCCCTCGCGGACGCATTCGACGCTTTCCTCGGATCGGTCGAGAGCGAGGAGAACCTTCGCGAACCGGACTTCGAGGAGAGCATGCGCAACAGCACGCTCAACGACCTCCAGGATTGGTTCGCCGCGCCGCAGGAGGCATTGTCCGGACGGTCTCCCGGCCAGGCCATCGATGACCTGGACTCCGTCGCCGAGGCGGTCCTCTATTTCGAGGAAGCCGCCGTCCACTGCGACGATGCGATTCCCGATCTTCTGAAAGTGAAGCTGGGCTCCTTCGGGTCGGATGCCGTCGACGCGTTGATGACTCTCGCTCTCCGACCGTCATGGGAGGCTGGTCCCGAAACCCCCGTTCGCCCCGTTGCACTGGCAATCGCCGGTCGCGCCATCGAACTCCTCGGGGAATGGGAGACCCGCGAAGCACTGGAACTGTTCGCCGCGAAGTTCGAAAGCCTTTCCGAGCCGGACGAGGGAATCGCGGAGTTCTTCCGCACCTATTGCGTCGCCGTCGGACCGGAGGCGGCGAAGGTACTCGCGGCGTGTGTCGAGAAGGCTGCGCGCGAAGAGGACTCGGCGCTCGACGGGCCCTATGACTACATGGTCATCGCCATCGCGGACATCGGACGGAAAGCGCCGGACGAACGGCTGTTCCAGTGCCTGCGCACGGCGTTCCGCAAGATGGAGCACAAGGCCGTGGGCGCGATCTGCCTGGGGGATTATGGAGACGGGCGAGCCGTTTCCGCTTTGAAGGGATTTCTGGACCGATTCGAGGGACGCGTCGACCGCCAGACCTTCTATGAGGTGACCAACGCGATCCGTCGCCTCGGCGGCGAGCTGGCCGATGTCCGCAACCCCTTCGCCGCGGACGGGGAGAGGCCGAGCTAGAAGAGTCGCGGCAGCGGCACCGTAAGAGCTTCGCGGTACTGGAGCCGCCGTAATCTTCAAGAGCGAGTAAAGCCTCCACCTGCCACGATGCCAGATGGCATCGTACGGCGGAGGACTCGCTCTAGAAGAGTCGCGGCAGCGTATTGACACGCGGCGAAGCTCCATAATATAATCGCCGTGCGCGCGGGATTAACTCAGTGGTAGAGTGTCACCTTGCCAAGGTGAAAGTCGCGAGTCCGAATCTCGTATCCCGCTCCAAGAATCCCTGAAAGGGCCGGATGATCGTCCGGCCCTTTCCCATGACCCTCGCGCGTGAAACCGGGCTATGCTACACTGGGAAGGATTCAAGGAGGCGAACCGACATGATTTCCGTCACCCTGGCGAGCATCATCCATGAATTCCATCTGGAAGAGGTCGTGCCCGGCCGGAATCCGGAAGAAATCCGCATCGGCATTGCCGATGTGACGCGTCCCGGGCTGCAGCTGGCAGGCTACTTCGACCATTTCGGCCCCGACCGCATTCAGGTGATAGGCAACATGGAGACCGCCTACCTAGACCGCTTGACGCCCCGTGAGCGACGTACGCGTCTGGATGCTCTCTTCGCGACCGGAATCCCGTGTCTGATCCTGACGCGCAACCACGCCGTATTCCCCGAAATGGAGGCGAGCGCCCGCAAGACGGGTGTTCCTCTCCTTCGCACGAAAAGCACCACTTCCGAATTCATGAGCTCCCTTTCCAAGTTCCTTAACGTCGAGCTCGCCCCAAGGACCTCTCTTCATGGCGTGTTGATCGAAGTCTATGGCGAAGGCATCCTGATTCTCGGCGAGAGCGGCGTCGGCAAGTCCGAAACCGCGCTCGAGGTCGTGAAGCGAGGGCACCGCCTGATCGCCGACGACCTGGTCGAGGTCCGCCGCGTGTCGGACACGACGCTGCTCGGGCGCGCGCCAGAGGTGATCCGACACCTCATCGAGATCCGAGGGATCGGAATCCTGGACGTCAAGGAGCTTTATGGAGTCTCGTCGGTCAAGATCCAGGAGAACATCAACTTCGTGATCAACCTCGAGATCTGGGACGAAAGCAAGCAATACGATCGGGTCGGTCTGGTCGAGGAGCACACGGACATTCTCGGCATCGATGTTCCCTCCATCACGATTCCCGTCCGACCGGGACGCAACCTCGCCATCATCGTCGAGGTCGCCGCCATCAATTTCCGTCAGAAGCAGATGGGTTACAACGCTGCGAAGGCCCTGACCGAAAGGGTCTTCGGTTTCAAGCCGTGAAAGTGCGCGCGTCCTCGACGCAGCTTGCCGCCGACATGGCGGCCAGGCTGGGCCCCGCCGCGGGCGACCGGCTCTTCCCCGACGAACCCATGTCCGCTCACACGACCTTCCGCGTCGGGGGACCGGCTGACCTGCTGTTCTCGCCGGCCTGCGCAGAAGAGATCGCCTGCGCGATCCACTTCTGCCGTGAACACGGAGTTCCGATGACTTTGATCGGCAACGGCTCCAATATCCTCGTTTCGGACCGCGGCATCCGTGGCGTCGTGATTGCTCTGGGCGCCGACTTCGCACGGATCACGGCGCTGGATGCGCCGGTGGAATCGACGTCACAGGAGATCCAGGCCGAAGCCGGCGCTCGACTTGCCTCCCTGGCGGCCTTCTCGGCGCGCCTTGGACTTTCTGGAATGGAGGCCCTATCGGGAATACCCGGCTCCGTCGGGGGGGCTCTCCATATGAACGCCGGCGCCTATGATCACAGCATGCAGGAGGTCGTCGTACGTACGGAGTATCTCGACGACGAGGCCCGAACCTGTACGACGGAAGGGGAGGGGCACCGATTCGGATATCGTCGAAGCCTCTTCATGGACCGTGGATTCATCGCCCTGCGCACGACGGTACGTCTGGTCCGGGACGACCCCGCACGGATTTCGGAGCGCGTCGCGGATTTTGCGGCACGTCGGCGTGCCAGCCAGCCGTTGGAGCTGCCGAGCGCCGGCAGCGTCTTCCGCAGACCCCCCGGACACTACGCCGGCCGCCTCATCGAGGAGAGCGGCATGAAGGGCGTCGCCCTCGGTGGCGCGCAGGTGTCGACGAAGCACGCCGGTTTCATCGTCAATCGCGATGGAGCCACGGCAGCCGATGTCCGTGGACTGATGGAATGGGTGCAATGCACGGTCGAGCAGAGGACCGGCGTGCACCTTGAACCCGAGATCCTTCTGCTAGGGGAGTGGTGACATGGAGATCGTGATCCTGACCGGCATGTCCGGCGCTGGAAAGAGCCTGGCCATGAATTATCTGGAGGACATGGGGTTCTTCTGCATCGACAACCTCCCACCCCTCGTCCTTGCGCACATGGTCCGTACGTTCACCAAGAGCGAGGGCACCGAAGGCACCGGCATCCGACGGATCGCCTTCGTGGTCGATATCCGCAGTCTGGAGATGTTCTCGGGCATTCTCCCCGCCCTCGATGAAATCGAGGAGATGCACGTGCCCTACCGCATCGTCTTCCTCGAGGCCACGGATGCCGTCCTCATCGGACGCTACAAGGAGACGAGGCGAAACCACCCCCTCGCCGTGGGCAGCGGCATCTCCCAGGCGCTGGAAGTCGAGCGCGACCGTCTTGAGCCGTTGAAGGAACACGCGACGGATGTTCTCGATACGTCCAACATGTCGCCCTCCGACCTGCGCGACGCATTGTACAAACTGCTCTCCGAAGAAGGCCGTGAAAGCCGAATGAGCATCCTGATCCAGTCCTTCGGTTTCAAATACGGCATCCCGATCGACTGCGACGACGTCATCGACGTGCGCTTCATCCCGAACCCATTCTACGAGACCGATCTGAAGGGACTCAGCGGCCTGGACGCCGCGGTGCGCGAGTACGTCGTATCGTTCCCCGAGACGATGGAGTTCATGAGCCGTCTCGCCGGTCTTTTCGACTATCTGATTCCCTACTACATGCGGGAAGGCAAGGTCCGACTGACGATAGGCATCGGCTGCACCGGCGGTCGGCATCGTTCCGTCGCTCTGGCCTTGGATCTCGCCGAACGGCTCGGTGGAAAGGGCCTCCAGGTCCATGTCGACCACCGTGACATCGACCGCGACCCACGGCGGCGGAAGTGAACGTGGTCCGATGACGGCACTCTCCTTCTCCAAGCAGGTCAAGGAAGAACTCTGCGCGCTTCCATGGGGAGACCTGTGCTGTATCCAGGCGGAGCTCGCTGGGGTGCTGATGGCCATGGGCCGCTTCCGCTCGGGCTCGGTCACGGTCCACACCGTCCACGACGGCTTTGCGCAAAGGCTCTCCTCGATGCTTTCAAAGCTCTACGATGCCGATGTCGGCGTCGAGAAGGGCAGGGAGCTGATATCGGTCACGCTTGGCGGTGAACCTTCCTACAGCTGCCTTGTCGCGGACCTCGCAGCCACGGCTGGATTCGATGCCACGCGTGGCATGTTGGCGCCGGATGCCGCCACCAGACCCCTGTTCGACAACGAGTGCTGTCGGACCGCCGGTCTCCGCGGCATGTTCCTGGCCTGTGGCTCGCTGTCGGAACCGACGAAGGCCTATCATCTCGAAATCGCCGCCCGCCGGCCAGCTGGAGCGCAAGCCGCCACGATGCTCTTCGCCGTGCTCGGAATGCATGGCGGAGTCCTGCGTCGGGTCGGGTACAGCGTAGCCTACATCAAGGAAGGCCAGCAGGTCTCCGACTTCCTGCTTCTGACCGGCGCCCACGCCTCGCTGCTCGAGCTCGAGAACCAGCGCGTGGAGAAGGAGATGCGCAACAGCGTCAACCGTGTCGTCAACTGCGACAACGCGAACCTTCAGCGCCTTGCCGACACGGCCGCGCGACAGCAGCACAGGATACGGCTTCTTCTGGAACGCGAGGGTCTGGGCACCCTGCCGGAGGGCTTGAAGCAGGCGGCGGAGGCACGATTGGCGCATCCCGACCTCTCGATTTCCGAACTGGGCGAAATGATGGAGCCTCCGCTTGGAAAGTCGGGCATGAACCATAGATTGCGCCGCCTCGAGGCTTTGCTCGGGGACGGCGAGGCGGCTGCGAACGGGAGGAAACACCCATGAGAGAAACGTACATCGACCCGCACCGTAGATCCACCCATGGACGCCCAGGCCGTGGGAGAAGACCCCGCGGGCCAAGCCTGCTCCGCGTCCTGACCGGAATCTGCGCGGTTCTCGTCGTGGCGGTCGGGGTGCTCGCCTTCGCCAAGTACATCCTCCCGAACGGGATTCCCGGCGTGTTCCCGCGCAATTCTCCAACGCCCTCGGCGAGTCCTTCCCCATCCCCCTCGCCTACGCCACCGCCTTGGCTCAATCCGATCCTGCAGCCCGCATCGGTCACGACCCTTCAGGAGGCCGGCACCATCGACGCAAGTGCCGTTCCGTCCATTCATGCCCTGATTTCCGATATCTTCGACATTTCTGGCCGACTCGATTCCTACCTACGGTCCTACCCGATCTCCTTCGGCGACCCGCTGGACTATGCCCAGGTCTCCGGCGTACTGACGTTTCGAGGCAACAACTTCCGATCGAGCAGCGCGTTCGGTCTCGTCGACCTTCCCGAGAAGAACATGGTCCAGGTCTGGGAACGGCCGGTCGGAAGCCTTCATTCGTCGCAATGGGCCTTCTCATGGACCGGTACGGGCTGGACGGGCGAACCGATCATCGTCCAATGGGACTGGGACGTCCAGCAGATGATGAACCTCCATGCGGACAAGAAGGCGAAGGTGGGTCTCAAGGAGTGCATCTCCGCAACGATGGATGGAAACATATATTTCTATGACCTCGACGACGGCAAGGACACCCGGCCTCCGATCCACATCGGAGCTCCGATCAAGGGAAGTCCGTCCCTCGACCCGCGCGGATATCCTGTCCTCTACGTCGGTCAGGGCGATTTCCAACCGCCGGGGTCCGCTACGCGGGAGATCGGCTTCCGCGCCTTCGACCTGATCACCGGCAAGATGCTGTATTTCCAGAACGGCACCGACAGCCGGTCCTACAGGGAGAACTGGGGCGCCTGCGATTCCTCGCCCATCATCGATGGAAAGACCGATACGCTGGTCTGGTGCAGCGAGAACGGGATGATCTATACCTTCAAGCTGAACACGGTCTTCGATCGCGAGAAGAAGACGGTCTCCATCGCGCCCGAACCGGTCGTGTACCGATACAAGTCCGACGCGGTCGTACTCCAGGGCATCGAGAGCTCGCCGTCGTTCTACGGCCACTACGCGTACTTCAGCGACAACTCGGGCGTCCTGAACTGCGTGGACCTGCAGACGATGGAACCCGTCTGGTCCCGCCCGCTCGAGGACGACTCGGACGTCTCGCCGGTGCTCGATTCCCACAACGGCGCGATGGCGCTCTACACCGGCACCGAGGTCGACTGGCAGCAGGACATCGTCGGCAACTACAAGGGGAGCGCCTATGTCTATCGGTTCGACCCCTTGACCGGGGCGGTCGTCTGGAAGAGCTCCTACCCGTGCTGGACCAAGAACGCGGTCAATGTCGGGGACGACATCAATGGCGGGTGTCTCGGAACTCCGATCGTCGGCAAGAAGAAGATGGCCGACCTCGTCGTCTTCTCGTTCAGCATGACCAACGGAGTCAACAGCGGCAATACGCTCGTGGCCTTCAACAAGGACACCGGCGCGGTCGTCTGGACCTACAAGATGAACTTCTACTCGTGGAGCTCGCCCGTGGATGTCTATGATGCCGATGGGAACCCCTATATCGTCATGTGCGACTCGATCGGTCAGATCCACCTCGTGGACGGCTTGACCGGTTCGAGACTCTTCTACCTCCAGACACTGAAGAACATCGGTACCGAAAACGAGCAGAGCGCCGCCAACATCGAGTCGACGCCAGCGATATTCGGCAATCAGCTCGTGGTCGGCACACGCGGAAACGTCATCATCGGCGTCACGCTGAAGTAGTGGATCACGATCCGGATGGACGGAAAAGGGAGCCCTTGCAGGCTCCCTTTTCCTTTCGTGCTCCTCACAGCCCACGGGCGGAGAGGAACGACGTCACACCTCGATTTCGCGATTCCAGGTCATCATGGACCGGATCTCCGCGCCGATCTTCTCGACGGGGAGCTCCTGCTCGATCTTCCTGCGGGCCATGAAGGCCGGCCGGCCGGCCATGTTCTCGAGAACCCAGTTCCTTGCGAACGTACCTTCCTGGATTTCCTTGAGCACCTTTCTCATTTCTGCGCGGGTCTCGTCGGTGATGATGCGGCGGCCAACGCTATAGTCGCCGTATTCGGCCGTATCGCTGACGGAGTAGCGCATGAGCGTGAGGCCGCCCTGGGCGACGAGGTCGACGATCAGCTTGACTTCGTGCACGCACTCGTAGTAGGCGTTGACCGGGTCATAACCGGCGTCGACGAGGGTGTCGAATCCGGCTTTCATGAGTTCGGCAACGCCGCCGCAAAGGACGGCCTGCTCGCCGAAGAGGTCGGTCTCCGTCTCGTCCTTGAACGTGGTCTCGATGACACCGGCGCGTGCGGCGCCGATTCCGGCGGCGTAGGCGAAACCGATGTCGCGGGCCTTGCCGGTGGCGTCCTGATGCACTGCGACGAGAGCGGGGACGCCGCGGCCGGCGGTGAACTGACTGCGGACGGTGTGGCCGGGACCCTTGGGGGCGACCATGAAGACGTCGACGTCGGCGGGGGGAACGACACGTCCATAGAGGATGTTGAAGCCATGGGCGAAGGCGAGGGCCTTGCCCGCCGTGAGGTTCGGGGCGATATCGGCAAGGTAGAGGTCGTGCTGCTTTTCGTCATTGACGAGAATCATGATCACATCGGCCTTCTTGACGGCATCGGCGGTCTTCATGACCTTCAGACCCGCATCCTCGGCCTTCTTCCAGGAGGGGCTGCCTGCATAGAGCCCGACCACGACGTCGAGGCCGCTTTCATGCAGATTGCGTGCGTGGGCATGGCCCTGGCTTCCGTAGCCGATCACGGCGACGGTCTTGCCCATCAACGCTGCGGTGGTGCACTCGGAGTCCTTGTAGATCTTCTTCATGGGTTTTCCTCCTTTGATTCGGCTTCCATGGTGCGGTCGCCGCGTTCGATGGCGATGGCGCCGGCCCGGACGACCTCGAGGACCCCATAGGGCTCGAGCATGTCGACCAGGGCGCCGGTCTTGTCGGTGTTGCCGGTAGCTTCGATGGTGAGCGTGGTGGGGGATACATCCACTACATGTGCGCGGAAGATCGAGACGACCTGGAGGATCTCCATGCGTTTGGTGGCGTCGGCGCGGACTTTCACGAGGACGAGCTCGCGGGTGAAGTGCTCCGCAGTCGGCAGGTGGCGGACCATGAGGACGTCCATGAGCTTGTGGAGCTGCTTGACGAGCTGGTCCACAAGGGCATCGTCACCGTCGACGCAGATCGTGATGCGCGAGACCGCCGGGTTGCGGGTCGTTCCGACCGCGAGGCTTTCGATGTTGAAGCCGCGGCGGGAGAAGAGGCTGGCGACTCTGGCGAGGACACCTGCACGATTCTCAACGAGTACGGACAACGTCTGGCGCATGTTCAGCAGTCCCTCCTTTTCGTTCCTTCGAAGTTACCACGAAAGAAGGGCCCCTACAATCGTTCGCAAGCCCGTAACGAATATCGGACAGGAAATGACCAGATTCCTTCTATGTTATAATTAAAACGATTGCACCGGAGGGCGGCCGCTGTGGGTCGTTCAGTCTTTTGACGAGGGTGACGAACATGGAAACTGTCACTGGACGTGTACGCGCTATGGATGCGGATTCCTTGTTGAATGGCCTTCTCGAGTCCATGGAGGAAGGTCTCGCCGTCCAGGAACTCGTATTCGACGATCAAGGCATTCCTACCGATTACCGGATCCTGACCGTCAACGACGCCTATACCGCTCTGACAGGAATTCCTCGTGACAAGGCGGAAGGACAGCTCGCGAGCGTCGTCTACAAGACCAGACCGGCTCCCTGCCTCGACCGTTTCGTGGACGTCGCCCGCACGATGCGTCCCGAGCGGTTCGAACTCTGCATCCCACCCGATGAAAGGATCTATCGGGTCGGCGTCTTCAGTCCGATGACCGGGGTCTTCGTGACCGTCTTTCGGACGGACCCTACGGAACGGAAAGCGTACCTGCCTGTTCAGAACGAGAAGGATGCGGCCAATTTCCAGGTGACCCTTCATGCGATCGGCGATGCCGTCGCGATGGTCGACCTCAAGGGATGGGTCACGCTCATGAACGACACCGCGGAGGCGTTGACCGGCTGGACTCTTGCGGAGGCTTCCGTTCTCCCACTCGACGAGGTCTTCGTCTTCCAGAATGAATCCACAGGCGAGAGGATCGAGAACCCGATCTGCAACGTGCTCGATACGGGTCGCCCGCAGAAGACTGCGGAGGCTTCGATGCTGGTTTCCCGGTCGGGTCGGAGCGTCGCCATCGATGGCAGCGCTTCTCCCGTCCGTTCTCCGGAAGGCAGGCTGACCGGCGCCGTCCTCGTCCTTCGCGACGTCACGCAGGAAAACCTCAGCCGGAGGCGGATCGAGTTCCTGAGCCTCCACGATCCATTGACCGGTCTGCACAATCGCCGCTACTACGAACTCCAGCTCCCTGGTCTTTCCACTCCCGACCGCATGCCCGTCGCGGTGGTGATGGGGGACGTGAACGGCCTGAAAATCGCCAACGACGTATTCGGCCACAGCCTTGGAGACCGACTCCTCTATGAAGTCGCGGACGTGCTCCGCGGCTGTGTCGACAAGAAGGACGTGCTGGTCCGGATGGGCGGTGACGAGTTCGTCATCCTGCTGCCCGGCGTCTCCTCCGCCGAGGCGGAGGACCTTTGCGAACGTATCCGCGCTGGCTGCGCGGAGCTCCGCGTCGGTGTCCTGCCCGTCAGCATCTCCCTCGGAGCGGCCGTTTGGGAGGACCCGGAGCGGTCGCTCGAAGATGCGATCCGCCTTGCCGAGAACGTCATGTACAAGAGCAAGCTGATCGAGAACCAGGCGTTCCGAAGCACGTTGCTCACGTCGATCAAGGAGCTTCTCTTCGACCGCTGTCTCGAAACCGACCGCCATACCGAGCGTCTCGCGGCATGCTGCAGTCGCATCGCCGAAGCCATGGGCCTCTCGGATAAGGACAAGACCGACCTCGAGATCCTCTCCATGCTGCACGATATCGGCAAGATCGCCGTGCGCGAGAGCATCGTCTTCAAGCCGACCGCTCTCGACGAGGCGGAATGGCTCGAGATGAAACGGCACACCGAGGTAGGCTACCGCATCGCCCAGGCCACCCCCGAACTCTTCCACATCGCCGAGGCGATCCTCTCCCACCACGAGCGCTGGGATGGAGGCGGATACCCGCAGGGGACCGTGGGCATGAACATCCCCAGACTCGCGAGAGTCCTCACGGTCGCCGATTCCTTCGACGCGATGACCAATTTCCGCCCGTTCCGCGACGCCATCGGCATCGACGAGGCGGCCGAGGAAATCCGCAAGGGCGCAGGACACCAGTTCGACCCCTATATCGCCGATATCTTCCTGAAGAAAGTGCTATCACCTGCCTCCGAGGACCAGGAATAGGTTACAATCCACTCGGATGGCCAGTGGTCCATCCTGGAGAGCTCCTTTTCGACCTGACTGCTGATTCCGTGGGAGGACTATGTCATGGCTGACCGGAAACGCAGGGACCCCGCCCTCGTCGACGATCTGCGCTGGTGCGAGGCATTGACGCTACGACATTCGAAGTCGTTCCACTTCGCCTTCCACAACCTTCCGAGAGAGAAGGCCGAGGGCGTCTGGGCTGTATATGCCTTCTGCCGCCTTTTCGACGATGCCGTCGATGCCCCATCCGAGCCCGAGGATTTCGACCTGTTATGCATGCAGTGGATTCGATTCGCAAGCGGAGAAACACCGGATACCCATATGTGGCGCGCTCTCCGCCATGGATTCGAACGATTCGGACTGGAAAGGGTTCCATTCGATGACCTGCTTGCAGGACTCGACGGTGACCGAACCTTCCACCAACCGGAGAACGAAGAGGAACTGTTCACCTACTGCCACCGGGTCGCAGGGACGGTCGGTCTGATGCTCCTTCCCATCCTTTCGTCCGATCCAGCGGCCCGTGAGGCGCTGAGGCCCACGGCCGTGCGTCTCGGCGACGCGATGCAGCTGACGAACATCCTTCGCGACATCGGAGAGGACCTTGCACTCGGCCGGATCTATCTTCCTCTGGATCGAATGCGGGAGACCGGTGTCACACCGGAGATCCTTGCCGCGGGCAAACCCACGGACGCATTCCGTACGCTCTGGGAGTCCCTCGCGACGACCGCGGAGAGCTGGTATGCGGAGTTCCACCACACGGTCCACGCCTACGATGCAGACAGCCGAAGGTCCTTGCGCATCGCTTCGAACGCGTATCGCGAAATCCTGCACGAAGTGCGTCGCCACGGGTATGACTGTCTGACAAAACGCAATTCCGTTCCGGCTTGGAAGAAGGCAGTCCTATCCGTCAGAGCTTGGTTCGCATGAGTCCCTGGATCGGCATCGTCTTCTCTTTTCTATACGTATTCATGGTCATAGGGATTTCCACCCTCCTCATGAAACGCGGCTTCATCCAGGGCGAGGCCAGTCGAAAGACCGTCCACATCCTGGTCTCCAACTGGTGGCTGATCGCCATGTGGGCGTTCACGAGCCCCGTTTGGGCCGCGGCGGTGCCGGCTGCCTTCGTGCTCATCAACTACGCATCCTATCGGTTCGGCATCTTCTCCGCGATGGAGAGGGGGGGAGGGAAGGAGGATCTCGGGACGGTGTGGTACGCCGTTTCGTTGTTGATTCTCGCATTGACCACCTTTTCCGCGCCACTCCACCCCTGGGTCGGTGCCGTCGGCATCCTCGCGATGGGTTATGGCGACGGTTTCGCGGCCATCGTCGGGAAGCGGTTCGGACGCATGCGATTTCCCATGTCGAAGAAGTCTCTGGAAGGGTCGACGGTTCTCTTCGTCTCCGTCTTCACGACGACCGCCCTGGTCACGGGTTTCTCCGGCATCGCCTCGTTCCTGGCCCTGTCCTTTGTCGTGGCAAGCGCAGCCACGGTTGTCGAACTCGCCACGCCCATGGGTCTCGACAACCTGACCCTCCCGCTCTCCAGCGCCGGACTCGCCTTCCTGCTGTCCACCCACACCGAGCTTCTTCCCTACGCGCTGGGCTTCGCCGCCAGTTCGCTTCTGATCCTGCCTGCGTTCGCTCGGGGGTCTCTGGACCGTCCCGGCGCCGTCGCCGCGATTCTGCTCGGTACGCTGGTTCAATGGACGGGGGGCTGGGTAGCTTTCCTCGCGCTCATCCTCTTCTTCGGACCTGCCGTGCTGGTTTCCAGAACCGGAAGCGCCCTCAAGGAAGGAGACGCGAAAGCCGTCCATCGTCGGACAGGCTCCCGTACCGCCGTCCAGGTCCTCGCCAATGGCGGCCCCGCGCTCCTCTTCCTGATCATTTCGACGATGGAGAGCGGGTCGACGGCTTTTCTAGGCGCGGGTCTCTGCGCCCTCGCGGCTGCCGGCGCCGACACGTGGTCCTCGGAACTGGGGATGCTGAGCCGCCACGCGCCCGTTTCGCTCCTGACGCGCCAGCCCGTCCGCCGAGGCATTTCCGGTGGAGTCACGTCGCTGGGGTTTCTGGGCGCTCTGGTCGGAGCGGCTTTCGTAGCGCCGTTGGCGCTTTTCATCGGCCTGCCCGTGATCACCGGACTTCTGGCCGTCGCGGTCGTGGCGGTCTGCGGGATGGCCGGCTCTCTGCTCGACAGCCTCCTCGGCGACACGCTTCAGGCGAAGTACCGGGACACGATGAGCGAAGGGTGGACGGAACGCACGGAAATGGACGGAGCTGCACTCCCATTGGAGCGCGGCTTCGCCTGGGTGGACAACGATCTTGTGAACGCGGCGAGCTCCCTCGCAGCGGGCGGTATCGGGCTCGGACTTTTCCTACTGCTTATCTGACTTTCCGCTGGACCCGTTCTTGAGAAGGTCGCGTATCTCCTCTAGAAGAACGACGTCCTCGGCACGTGCAGCTGGAACAACAGCCTCTGCGGCCGCTTCCGCAGCGGCTTCCTTCTTCTCCATGCGCGCTTTTGCCTTGTTGATGAGCTGGATGAACAGGAAGATGGACAGTGCGACGATCAGGAAATCCACGGTCGTCTGTATGAAATTCCCATAGGTCAGGGCCACTTCGGGTTTGAGCACCGTAGCTCCATCCAGGACGGCAGGCTTCAGGACGACCTTCAGGTCACGGAAACTCACGCCGGAAGTAAGGAATCCGATCACCGGCATGAATAGATCGCTGACGAGCGAAGAGACGATCTTCCCGAATGCGCCGCCGATGATCACGCCGATGGCCAGATCGAGTACGTTGCCACGAAGGGCGAAGCTCTTGAATTCCTTCAACATGCGAACACCTCCCAATGCATCGAGTTCTTCCTCTATCGATTGTACATCATCATTCCGCCGGAGAGGAGCACAACGTCACGGAATCCTCCCGCCTCGAGGGCGCGTCCCGCTGAAACGGCGCGAGCGCCGGACCTGCAGATGGAAATCACCGTCTTGTCCTTCCAAGTGGCGATTTCAGGGAGACGGGCGAGCAGCTGCCCCAAGGGGATGTTGATGACACCTTCTATGCGGCCGGGGGGCGAGCGGAGTTCGTTCGGCTCCCGAACGTCGAGCAGCAGCATCGTCTTTCCTTCAGCCAACCACGCCTTCAGTCCCTTGGCATCGATTTCCTTCATTCTTCTGGCTCCTTCCGATATTCGTGGGATACATTACGGTCTTGCACTACTTCACGGATTATAATCGTGACAGGCATCGAGGGTAGGTAACCATGGTGCCGGAAATCGAGGAAAGTCCGATGAGAATCACCTGGTTGTCGCATAGCGGATTCCTGGTCGAAGCCATCGACGCGGTTCTGGTTTTCGATATGTTCCAGGACCCGGCGAAGACCGTCGAGGAGTTCTTTCTGTCTCGGCATGGCTCTTCGGTTCCACCTGCCCCTGTCTACTTCTTCGTCTCCCACTCCCATGCCGACCACTGCTCTCCCGAAATCCTGCGATACGCGGAAGAGTCCAACGTCGCCTACGTCCTTGAGACGGAGGCGGCACGATCCCTTCTCGAAGGGGATAGACAGGGTCTCCGACTCCCCGAAAGAGCGGTCGTGCGAATGAAACCCGGGGACGCAGCCGATTTCGGCTCCATGAAGGTCCACGCTTTCGGTTCCACCGACCAAGGGGTATCCTTCCTGGTCCAACTCGACGGACACTGGGTCTTCCACGCCGGAGACCTGAACGACTGGTATTGGGAGAGCGAATCGACGGAGAAGGAACTCGCCGAGGATGAGGCCGCCTTCGACCGCATCGTGGCGGATCTGGCCGCGACGCTTTCCGGATCCAACCCAGCGGTCCTGTCGGTCGCGTTTCTTCCTCTCGACCCGAGACTGGGACGCCATGCCGACCGCGGGGCACTCCGCTTCCTCGATGCGATTCCCGCCCACACCATCGTGCCGATGCACTTGCCGCCGAAGACCGCTCTCCCTGGACTTCTTGCCCTGGCGACGATCGGGCGCGCAGAGGTGATCGAGCTCGATGGGTCCGGAGCGTTCATCGATATCGAATTCCCCTGATCCAGAATATGGAGGTAACCCCATGAAATTCCATATCGTCCACAACAACATCAACGTGAAGGACCTGGACTGTTCCATCGCCTTTTATGAGAAGGCACTCGGATTGATGCTTTCCAGCCTCAACAAGGCTGGAGACGGAAGCTACAAGCTCGCCTTCCTGGGCGATGGGATGACGGGCCACGCCATCGAATTGACCTGGCTTCGCGATAAGACCGGACCCTATGACCTAGGTGACAACGAGTCCCATATCGCATTCAAGGTGGACGACTTCGACAAGGCCTACTGCCTGCACAAGGAGATGGGCTGCATCGTCTACGAGAACAAGCCGATGGGCCTCTATTTCATCGAGGATCCGGACGGATACTGGCTCGAGATCATTCCAGAAAAGCGTTCCTGAAAACGAACATATGTTTGCATTCGCCCACGCCCTTTGCTAGAATCAAGGGGAGACCGAGAGCGGTCTCATCCTCTGGAGGAGGTGGGACGTGGATATCATCGAAAAGCTCGCGATACTCGGGGGTGCCGCCAAGTTCGACGTCTCCTGTTCCTCGAGTGGCAGCGACCGCTCCGCGTCCGCAGGCTCGGGAGTCGGAAACACGGTGGCCGGAGGGATCTGCCACACGTGGACCGATGACGGTAGATGCATCTCGCTGCTCAAGGTCCTGCTGACGAATCATTGTGATTACGACTGCGTCTACTGCCGCAATCGCCAGTCCAACGACATACCCCGCGCCGCCTTCCGACCGGAGGAGCTCGCAGAACTCACGATACAGTTCTACCGCCGCAACTACATCGAAGGGCTTTTCCTCAGCTCTGGTGTCGTAAGGGACCCGGACCACACGATGGATCTTCTGATCGAGACCGTACGCCTGCTTCGTGAGACGCACTCCTTCAAAGGGTACGTGCATGTGAAAGTGATTCCCGGGGCCTCGACCGACGCCGTCGAACGCATCGGTCGTCTGGCAGACCGAATCAGCGTCAACGTGGAATTGCCTTCCAGCCGCTCCCTGGCCCTCCTGGCCCCGCAGAAGCGTCCCGAACAGATCGAGGCTCCGATGGGCTATATCGCGGATCGGCGGGAAGCGAACCGGGACGAGCTGGTCCGCTATCGGAACGCGACACCCTTCGCCCCAGCTGGACAAAGCACCCAGATGATCGTCGGCGCGACGCCCGACAAGGATGTGCAGATTCTGCGACTTTCCCAGAACCTGTACTCGCGCTTCAACATGAAACGCGTATTCTATTCCGCCTATATCCCTACGAATACGGACTCGCTTCTTCCTGCCGTGACTTCCGCACCGCCCCTGCTGCGTGAGCATCGCCTGTATCAAGCGGATTGGCTGATGCGCTTCTACCGATTCGGTGTCGAAGAGATCGTCGATTCAAGCCACCCGGACCTCGACCTCGATCTGGACCCTAAAAGCGCCTGGGCCATGCGTCATCTCGACCTCTTCCCCGTGGAAGTGAATCGAGCGGACTATGACACCCTTCTCCGTGTTCCCGGAATCGGGGTCATCTCGGCGAGACGCGTCGTGGACGCCCGTCGCCATGGTCGTCTCCGAGCGGAGGACCTGCGCCCCCTCGGGGTCGTGATGAAGCGTGCGCGCTTCTTTCTCACGGCTGGCGGGCGATACGCTGCCGAGCGTATCCCACAGGCGGACGAACTGCGCCTGCGTCTGGCCGACTCCTGTGGACAAACCGGATACGCCCCCTTCCAGCTCCGGATCGAGGATCTGATTGTGGCAAGTGGGGCGGCTGTCTGATGTTTCTGCGCTATGACGGCAGTTTCGAAGGGTTCCTGAGCGTCGCGGCCACTGCGCTTCGTAGGAAGACGGATTGCTCCATCTTGCGGCCTGGCGCGCAGATTCCTTTGCTGCCCGTGGAGGAGGTCGCGACCGAGTCCGGTCTGGCCGACCGAATGGGGGAGTATCTTGCCGCGCGATTCGGACTGGAAATGCCCGGTACCATCTATAAAGCCTGGCTATCCCATGAAGAGGGTATCGAGGACGCTCTCCTCGCCTTTCTGCGGATCGGTCTCGAACGCCGCGTAGACCCGAGTGGATTCCGACAATGCCCAGAGGTTTCCACCGTGATGAAGGCGAGTCGACGGGTCGGGTGGGAGGCCCACCGATTTCTTGGACTCGTTCGCTTCCGGCTTCGAGGAACGCTCTATATCGCCGAGATAGAGCCTGATATGGATATCCTCCCCTTGATCGGGGACCACTTCTCCGACCGTTTCCATGATCAGGACTTCGCCATACACGACATCGGAAGGGGAACGGCGCTCCTTCATGGCGCCGAAGGCGCATGGACCGTCATCGAAGTGTCGAAGGACTCCGAAGCCGCCCGTTCGGAAAAGGTCACGGACGCACTGGCGAAGCCGGATGCGTTCGAGACCCTGTGGAAACGTTACTTCAAGTCCATGTGCATCGAAGAGAGACGCAATCCGACATGCCAACGCAACTTCCTGCCGAAGAAGCATTGGCGGCATCTCATCGAGGAGCCGGGTCGCCCTCCGGAGAATATTCGTCCCGCATCTTCCGGTAGGCGATGATCGGCGCATCACCTGGGATGAGGTGTTCTCCCATTCTGAGACGGGTCTCCTTGGGCCGTTCCGGTTCGACGACCGCACGGTCCTGGTGAAGGACCACTCGGTCGCTGATTCGGCCGACGATAGCGAAGATCTGCTTGAGAACGGGTAGACGGGTGATGGCCTGGCAGAATCGCACATAGACCATGGTGTTCTCTTCGTCGACGGGTACGAAGGCGGCGATGATGCGGATCTTGTCCGTGATGTCGTTCATCCAGAGATTGGGATACAAGAACTCGAGGTGGAACAGCCTGCTTGGGTCGCCCATTTCGGCTGCGCTCTTCGCACGTTGCCCGCGCTCGGGTTGATTGTCCACATAGAAGGTGAGTCGCAGGCCGTCGCGAACGACCCAAGGACCGTTCACGACGGTGGCGTTGCCGCGTCCGATGGTGGAGGCGTGGACGAAGGGGACATGGACGGTGTCCAGCTGATTCTCGATGCAGCGGGTGAAGTGCGTCTTCCATGGGTCGCGCAAAGTGCTTCCCTTGAATTGGAAGTCCTTTTCGATGAGTTCATCGAAGAAAGGGGGCTCTGACAGAGCGGATTCTCCTTCAAAGGGAATCTCCCCTGTCCATACGAAGATGAAGCCGAACTTCTCTCGGACAGGGAAGGATCGGACCTGAAAGGATTCCTGTACAGGCGAAGTGGCACCGTTCGCAGGAATCTTCCTTACCTTTCCGGTACCATCGTATTCAAAGCCGTGGAACGGGCAGGCTAGATGGTCTCCCACCCTCTTTCCGGCACCGATACTGGCGCCGCGATGACAACAGACGTCATCGATGGAGTGTACACGACCGGAATCGTCCCTCCAGAGGGCGAACCTGCGACCAAGCCTGAGTACGGAGACTGGAGCCTTCTTCGGAACTTCACAGGACTCGAGGATGATGACCCATGCGTTGGGAATCATGGAGATCTCCTTCCTTGATGGAGCGCATGGTAAAAAAGGCGCTCCGCAGGGTGCGGAGCGCCTTGGGGTTGGTCAGGACTGATATTGAAGGATGCTGACGGGAACGGTATCCGGGTCCGCGCTGAGAATGATGGTGAAGTCGACGTGGTTCTTCGTGGAGAAGGAATCGAGCTCAGGAAGGAAGGCCGCTAGAGATTCGATGTCATCATCCATGATAACCTTGAAGATGCTGTCGATGTAGACGTCGGTGACGTCATAGTCTCTGGCGCATACGCCGGAGATCAGTCCCAGAAGTCCTTGATAACCGCGAACGGGATAATCGTCCATGTCGACGAGCCGGACCTCATGGCGGACCTGATGGACCAGTCTGTGGCCACGCTCGATGCAGACCACGTCCTTGCCTTCCGACAAGACCTGCTGGTTCATTCCGTCCACCAGCTGTCCGGTCTTGCCGCTGCCCTTGTTTCCGATGATCACCTTGACCATAGCATCGTCTCCTTTGCGTTTGTGAAGTCGGGCTCCCGATGGGGAGGAACTACTTCCATTGTATCGTAATCGAGGGGGAGAAGATACTGTTCGAGGGTCGACCACCGCGTGTATAATGCGTGGGAGAATCGCGACACGCCGCCCTTGGAGGAAGAAATGATTCGTATCGCAGCCGACCTGCACTGCCACAGCATCGCCTCGTCGCACGCCTACAGCACTCTGGGAGAACTCGTCTCCGCAGCCTCCGCCAAAGGCCTTGCGGCTCTGGCATGGACCGACCACGGACCCGCACTGCCCGATTCGCCGCACCCATGGCACTTCGACAACCAGCGTGTGCTTCCACGACGTATCGGTGGCCTGATGCTGCTTCGGGGAGCCGAGGTCAACATCACGACGCTCGAAGGTGCGCTCGATCTGGAGGAAAGGCTCCTTGCAGGACTCGACTGGGTCGTGGCGAGCTTTCATGACGTCGTCGTCCACCCGGGTACCCAATCGGAGCACACCGAAGCTTATCTGTCCGTACTGGCAAATCCCTTCGTGGACGCTCTGGGACACAGCGGGACGCCTGCTTTCCCCTATGACGTGGACGTCGTCGTGAAAGCCTGCCGCGAAGCGGGCAAGGTCATCGAAATCAACAGCGGCTCCTTCAAGGTGCGGCAGTCCGCGATTCCGAACTGCCGAAGGATCGCGGCGAGCTGCCTGCGCCATGGCACGAGTATCGTCGTGACCTCCGACGCGCACTCGCACTGGGATGTCGGCGAAGTGGGCGCGGCACTCGCGATGCTTGCCGAGATCGATTTTCCGGAGGAGCTCATCCTGAACGCGGACGCGGACCGTCTCTTTGGTTTCATCGAGAATCGTCGGGGCAGACCCCTGTAGCGTTCCCCTCCCGAACTAGCGCGAGCCGATCTTTCGATTCAAGCGGAGGAGGGCGAGAACGAAGAAGACGGAGCCGAAGATTCCTACGAAGGCCAGCATGGCCCATGGGGGAATGACAGTTCCCCATAGATTCATGGTGATGCCGTATACGTCCATGTATTCCGTCGAGAAGGCGGCCGGAACACCGTCGAAGACGAGTTCGAGCGGCCGTTCCATGAACTGCTGGCGCAACAGCACGGCTGCTGAATTGAACGGAAGGAGCTTCATGAACACCTGGATGGATTCGGGCAGGACGCCGATCGGAACGTAGATGCCCATGAAGAAGCCAAGCAGGGTGCCGAGAACGGTACTGAACGACCCGAAGGCGCCGGGCGTCTTCATGAAGGTCGCAAGGAAACACATCAGGGTCGAGAAGGACAGGATGCAGACGGCGAGGACGCCGAATGTGCCGAGCATCTGCACGGGCGCCAGCAGTTCGCCTCCCGAAAGGACGATATAGCCCTCGGCGATCACGAAGGCTATGGTGCTCATCACGAACGAGACGAGGAATGTCGAGAACAGGTACCCGGAGACCAGGCTGGAGCGCCGGACGGGGGAGACCCGGAAATCGCGGGAGGCGCCGCGGTGGTGGTCGTCGACGAGGATGCCTATGGCCCCCAGGCTCGTGGTGACCGTGCCTGTGGCGAGGATGCCGCCCATGATCCAGGAGTCCACGAAGAAGCGGATGGCCTTCTCGTCGGGGACCAGTCCCGCGGCCTTGATGCTTTCCGTGATGCCGTTGACCTGCATCTTCGCGAGGAACAGGGCATAGAGCAGGATGATGATGAGCACGGAGAGCAGGGAGAAGAAGACCGATGCGCGGTCGCGGAAGAAGAGACGCATATTGCGGCGGATGAGGCTCGACGTCTCGTTCATGACTCCTCCTCCTTGTCTTCGCGGATGTCGCGGCCGGTGATGGCCATGAAGACGTCATCCATGCTGCCTTGGACCATTTCGAACCCGGATAGAAAACGTTCGTTCTCGCGCAACACAGGCAAAGCGGCGAGGCTCGAGGCGACAAGAACGGAGAAGACGTCGTTCTTCTCCCGGAAGACCGTGCCTGTGGTTTCGAGCGAGGCACGGAGTCCTGCGGCGTCCTTCGGCATCAGACGGAGGACGTCGTGGCTGTGCTGCAGCCGAAGTCGGGCAGGCGTATCCGAGGCGACGATGCGGCCATGGTCGATGATGCTGACGAAGTCGGCCCGATTCGCCTCCTCCATGTAATGCGTCGTGAGAAAGACCGTGGTGCCGAGGGTCTTCTGCAGGGACCTTACGGATTCCCAGACGCGGGCGCGGGTCTGCGGGTCGAGGCCGGTCGTGGGTTCGTCGAGGAAAAGAACGCGCGGGGTGTGGATCAGGCCGCGGGCGATGTCGGCTCTGCGTCGCTGGCCGCCGGACAATCGCCCGTAGCGCTTGTCGAGGATCTCCTCGATGCCGGTCGTGGCGGCGACGTCCGCGAGGCGCGTGACGAACTTCCGTCCGCGGATGCCATAGAGGGCGCCACGGGTCTCGAGATTCTCTCGTACGGTGAGGATGGGGTCGAGGACGGAGTCCTGGAAGACGACTCCGATGGAACGACGGACGTCCGCGTCGTCGCGCCCGACGAAGTGTCCGTCGACTTCGATGGTGCCGTCGTCGATGGAAAGGAGCGTGCAGGTGCAGTTGATGGTGGTAGACTTGCCCGCCCCGTTCGGACCGAGGAACGCGAAGAGCGTGCCTTCTTCGACGTCGAGAGAGATGCCGTCCACCGCGGTCGTCTCGCCGTATCGCTTGACGAGGTTCCGGATTCGGATCGCAATGCCCATGGAGTTCTCCTTCCAGAGTTTCCCGAAGAGGCTCTGCCTAGGGGGAAGTCAGCGCTGGCCCTTGTCGTAGGGCAGGCCTGAGGCGCGGGGCGCCTGGGTGGTCTTGGAGAAGAAGACGAGGGCGAGCAAGGTCACGAAGTAGGGGAACGCCTTCAGGATCAGAGGAACAGCGAAGGGGCTCTGCTGGGTGAGGTCCTTGAAGAAGGGAATGACCTGCGAGACGTTGGCGACCGTTGCGGCGAAGCCGAAGAAGAAGGTCGCGCCGAGGATGCCGAGCGGTTTCCACTTGCCGAAGATCAGGGCGGCGAGGGCGAGGAAGCCAAGGCCGGCGACACTTCCGTTGAACTCGCCGGAGTAGGTGACGAGGATGGTTGCGCCGCCGAGGGAGGCAAAGGCGCCGGAAACGGCGACGGCGATGTAGCGCGTCCGGTAGACGTTGATTCCTGCCGCATCCGCCGCGTGGGGATGCTCGCCGCATGCACGTAGCCGGAGGCCGAATGGGGTGCGGTAGAGCACGAACCAGGAGACGAGCAGAATCAGGAGGACCCCCCAGGTGGTTGCGTAGGTGCTCTTGAAGAAAAGGTCTCCTAGGATGGGGATGTCGGACAGGTAGGGGATGTCGACACGCGTGACACCGCGGATGATGGTGATGTTGCCGCTTCCGGTGATCGTTCTCGCCAGATAGACCGTCAGGGCACCGGCGATCATGTTGATGGCGGTGCCGCTGATGACCTGATTGGCATTCAGGGTGACGCAGGCGAAGGAGTGGAGCAGGGAGAAGAGGGCTCCGAAGACAACGGCGGCGAGCAGTCCGATCCAGACGGCCGCATCGGGAAGGAAGGGGGCGACAGCCTTGATGGTGAAGGCGGACACGAAGGAGCCGATGACCATGAACCCCTCGAGGCCGATGTTGACGACCCCGCTGCGTTCGCTGTAGAGACCGCCGAGAGAGGTGATCAGCAGTGGGACCGTGAATGCGATGGCGTATGGGAAGATGAGGAGAATCGTTTCCCACATATCAGTCTTCGCCTCCCTTCACGGATGCCGGAGCGGACTTCTTCGACCGTCTGCGCTTCCAGGCGGACCAGACCCGCTCCATGAGGACCGAGGTCGCCGCGAAGTAGATGACGGTGGCGATGATGGTGTCGGCGATATCGGGAGGGATGCTGGTCATGGCGTTCATGTAGCCCTTGCCGGACTGGAGGATGCCGAAGAACAGAGCGGCGAAGAGGACGCCGACGGGGGCGTTCGTCCCGAGGAGAGATACGGCGATCCCGTCGTACCCTTGTGAAGGCAGGACCCCGATCTGGATGTTGGTCGCGTACCCTGTATAGAAGGTGGCGCCTGCGAGCCCGGCGAGGCCCCCGGCGATGGCCATGGAGAGGATGACGCCGCGGTTCACGCGGATACCCGCGTATTCCGCCGCGCCTCGGTTGAAGCCGACGGCCTTGAGCTCATATCCAAGGGTCGTCTTGTCGAGGAGGAAGGCGGTCAGCGCGACCGCGACGAGGGCGAGGAGGAGACCGAGGTTGATGTAGGAGGACGGGAAGAGCGCGGTGAGCCAATCGGCCTTCAGCGAGGAGACGGCCGAAATCGCCCTGGACTGGGTCTCCTGATTCGGATCCCGGTAGAAAACGGGAACCGCATAGTTCACGGCCCAGAAGGCGATCCAGTTCATCATGATCGTCGCAACCACCTCGTTGACGTTGAATCGGGCCTTCATGAATCCGGGAAGCACGCCCCAGAGACCGCCGACGACGACGGCGCCCAGAACCGTCATCGGAAGAAGGAGCAGACGCGGCACCGAAGATTCGAAGGTCAGGGCGAGCGCCGTGGCCGCGAATCCGCCCATGAGCATCTGCCCCGCGGCGCCGATGTTGAAGAGCCCGGTGCGGAACGCGAAGGCCACGGAAAGCCCTGTGAGAATGAGGGGGGTAGCCGTCGCCAGTGTGTTGCCGATGCGCTTGATGCTCATCAGCCCTCCCTGGAAGAGGTAGAGATAGCCCTCGAACGGGTTGCTCCCGATGGCGAGCATCAGTACGGCTCCAGCCACGAGTCCCAGGAAGATGGCGACCAGCGAGAGGATGTATTCCTTCTTCACATGAAGCTTCATCGGCCTTCCCCCTTCCGGACGCCGGTCATCATCAGACCCACCTCGTTCTCGTCCGTTTCGTCCGCCTGGAGGATGCCGATCAGCTCACCGTGGCTGATCACGGCGATGCGGTCGGAGACGTTGAGGATCTCGTCGAGTTCCAGAGAAACGAGAAGCACGGCTTTTCCGCTGTCGCGCTGCTCGATGAGGCGATGGTGGATGTACTCGATCGCACCTACATCGAGTCCTCGCGTGGGCTGCACGGCGACGAGGAGATCCGGGTCGAGGACCATCTCGCGGCCGACGATGGCCTTCTGCTGGTTGCCGCCGGAAAGCGACCGGGCCATCGAGTCCACGCCTTCACCGGCACGGACGTCGAAGGCGGAGACGATGCCTTCCGCGTACTTCCTGATCTCGGGGCGGTCGAGAAGTCCCCTATGGGAGAAAGGTGCCTGATCGTAGGTCTCGAGGATCATGTTGTCCTCGACGGTATAATCGAGCACGAGTCCGTGGCGGTGCCGGTCCTCGGGGATATGGGCGATGCCGGCCCGGATGCGGGCCCGTACACCGTCATGCGTGATATCCTTCCCCTTGAGCCATATCCTGCCGGACTCGACCCGGCGCATGCCGGTCACGGCTTCGACGAGTTCGGACTGTCCGTTTCCGTCGACGCCGGCCACTCCGAGAATCTCTCCTCGCCGGACGTCGATGCTGAAGTCCTTGAGTCCCAGGACCTTTCTGGGTGTCAGGACGTTCAGTCCCTCCACCTTGAGGACGACTTCACCCGGAACGGACGCGTTCTTTTCGACCTGGAAGGAGACTTCTCGGCCGACCATCATTTCGGCCATCCGTGCCTCGGATGTCGAAGCGACTTCCACGGTGCCGATGAGCCGTCCGCGACGGAGAACGGTGCAGCGGTCGGCGATTTCCTTGATCTCCTTCAACTTGTGCGTGATGAGGAGGACCGACTTTCCCTCGTCGATGAGGTTGCGGACGATCTTCATCAGCTCATGGATCTCCTGGGGCGTCAGGACGGAGGTGGGCTCGTCGAAGATCAGGACTTCGGCGTCCCGGTAGAGCATCTTGAGGATCTCGACGCGCTGCTGCATCCCGACCGAGATGTCTTCAATCCTCGCGTCCGGGTCCACGTTCAGTCCGTACCGCTCGGAGAGGGCGCGGATCTTCCGGCCGGCGGACGAGGTGTCGACGACGATGCCGAGTCTCGTTGGCTCCCGGCCGAGCACGATGTTCTCCGTGACGGTGAAGTTGTGGACGAGCTTGAAGTGCTGATGGACCATCCCGATGCCGAGGGTGCCCGCGACATTCGGATCCGTGATCCTGACTTCCTTCCCTCGTACGAGAATCTGTCCGCGCTCGGCTTGATAGAGTCCGAAAAGGATGCTCATCAGGGTCGATTTTCCCGCGCCGTTCTCACCGAGCAACGCATGGACCTCCCCTTTGCGGAGCTCGAGGCTTACGTCGTCGTTCGCCACGATTCCCGGGAACTCCTTGCGGATGTTCCGCATCTCCACGATGTTTTCCATCGGTGCACTCCCTTTCTGCGAGCAAGAGGACGGGTGACCGTCCTCTTGCCGTAGATTCATCGCGTGTTATCGGAACGGGAACCGGATCACTTGATCAGGGAACCCTGGACGTCGGAAACCACGATCGTTCCGGCCTTGAGCTTGGCGAACACGTCGGCGACCTTGGTCATGACGTCCGCGGTCAGATTGGGGTTCGTCGCGGGGATGCCGACGCCATCGTTCTTGGCGTTGAAGGTCAGGGTCTGTCCGCCGGGGAAGGTGCCCTTGCTCTCGGCGATGACCATGTCTTCCGCGGCCTTCTTGATGCCCTTCATGGCGGAGGTCAGGATGATGGACTTGGTCTTGGCGTCATCCCAGATGCCGTCGGCATACTGATCGACGTCGACACCGATGATCCAGGCGGTCTTGCCGGCCGTCGCGCGGGCCTTGGCTTCGTTGATCGCGCCGACGCCGACACCGCCGGCCGCGCAGAAGATGGCGGTGACGCCCTTGTCGAACATGGCGGCGGCGAGCTGCTGGCCGGCCGCCACTTCGCTGAAGGTGCCCTGATAGACGAAGTTCTCGGCCTTCATCGTGATGGTGGTGCCCAGGTTGTCATTGGCGTACTTGATGCCCTGCTGGAAGCCCCAGTTGAACTTCTGCACGGGAGGGATCTCCATGCCGCCGATGAAGCCGACTTCACCGGTCTTGAGCTGGAGGGCTGCGGCGACACCGGCGATGAAGCCGGACTCATGCTCTGCGAAGAAGATGGAGACGGTGTTCTTGGCGACCAAGGTGGTCTTGCCATCGGCGGAGGCAGGGGAGGAGTCGATCAGGACGAACTTGGCGGTGGGGTACTGGGTCTGTGCGGCGTAAATCGCGGAGGAGAACTTGAATCCGGGGCATACGATCAGCTTGAAGCCGGCATCGTAGAGGTTCCCGATTTCCTTGAGGTAGTCGGCTTCGGTGGTGCCGGACGGCTTGAGGTACTTGCTCTCGATGCCCAGGGTCTTGGCACCGGCCTGAACGCCTTCCCAGGTTCCCTGGTTGAAGGACTTGTCGTCGATCGTGCCGGCGTCCGTCACCATTCCGACCTTGAACTTCGCACTGGTTGTTCCTGTGCATGCGACCAGCATGGAGACGGAGACTACGATGATGAGCAAGGTCAGGATCGTTCTGCGGATGGTCATTTTCAATCCTCCTTTGATGTTCCGGCGCTTGGGTGCCGGAGGTCTGTTGTCTTTCATCCATTCTAATCTTGTCCATGGGGTTTGTGAAGTCTATTGAAGAGAACCGTGTAAAAACAATATTTCTTGTGCAGAATGTTTGACTGTCAAAATAGTATACTGTCGTCATGGGAACATCACCGACCCGGCTGACCGAATTGAATCTTGAACAGGGAAGACCCTCCGCGGACGCCGCCGAGCGGAGGCTCCGCGACGGGATTACCACCTTTCGTCGCACAGGCGTCCGATTCGTGCGCGTGATCCACGGATACGGATCCACGGGCGAGGGCGGAGCGATACGCACGCGCGCCCGATCCGTGCTTATCGAACTGAAACGGGGCGGTCGACTCCAGGGGTTCGTGCCCGGGGAGCGTTTCGGTCCCGCGGACGCCGATGCCATCGCCCTGGCGGCTCTTTTTCCCGGCCTCCGCGCCGTCTCCGATTGGAACGCCGGCAACCCTGGGATCAGCATCGTCGTCCTCTGACCGGCGAACCTTTACCTCGATTTTACCTGGCCGGGCCTGCTTCGGTCAGTATCCGCGAAGACCTGATGCTATACTTGATCCATGGCGAAATTCAGCGCATCCCCCAGACTGCAGAGGCTTCGGAATTACGAGAAGGGATTCCGCGTGCTTCTTTATGCCGCCGCCGCGGTGACGGTCCTCACGACGCTGGGCATCCTCGTCTCCCTCACCTGGAACACCGTCGAATTCTTCCGTCTGGTCCCGGCGTTCTCCTTTTTCTTCGGTACGGTCTGGACCCCGCTGTTCGCAAACCCCCAGTACGGCGTCCTTCCTCTTGTGACGGGAACCCTTCTTGTCGCCGTGGGGGCGGCGATGATCTCCATCCCCATCGGCCTCGGAAGCGCCGTGTTCCTCAGCGAATACGCTTCGCGGCGCGTGCGCGCGATCCTAAAGCCTGTTCTCGAGCTTCTCGCAGGCATCCCCTCGATCGTCTACGGCTTTTTCGCGCTGACCACCATCACTCCATTCCTACGCTCCCTGATTCCCTCCATCAGCATCTTCAACGCCGCCAGCGCCAGCATCGCCATCGGCATCATGACCATCCCCCTCGTCGCCTCCCTCAGCGAGGACTCCATGTCCACGGTACCCGACTCCCTGCGGCACGGAGCTTATGCTCTCGGGACCACCAAGTTCGAGGTCGTCTCCGGTATCGTGATCCCCGCTTCGATGTCGGGCATCTTCGCCTCCTTCATCCTCGCCGTCTCCCGTGCCATCGGCGAGACCATGATCGTCGCCCTGGCCGCCGGCGCCAAACCTTCCCTCACCCTGGACCCCCTGCAGAGCGTCCAGACCCTGACGGCTTTCATCGCCCAGGCGAGCATGGGAGACATCTCCTTCGGCTCGACGGGCTATTATTCCCTCTACGCGGTGGCCTTCCTGCTCTTTCTCGTCACGATGGGCATGAACCTGATCTCCAACTGGATCATCCGGAGGCAGCGGAAGGTATGGCGCTGAAAGGGAAGTCCCCCATCTCCCGCAGGGCGGCAGCCCGGCGTCGCAAGGACCTGGCCGCAAGGACCCTCTTCCTCCTTCTAACGGTCCTGTCCGTCGCGATTCTCTTCGTTCTCCTCTACGATATCGTTTCAAAAGGATTCCCGCGGCTCTCCTCGGCCTTCTTCACCAATTTTCCATCGCATTCGGCGGCCAAGTCCGGCATCGCATCCGCCCTCGCCGGAAGTCTCTGGCTGATCGGATTGACCGCGCTGATCTCACTGCCGATCGGACTTCTCGCCGCCATCCACCTCGAGGAGTATGCGAAGGACACCCGCCTGAATCGATTCATCAAGCTGAACATCGCAAACCTCGCGGGCATCCCTTCCATCGTCTACGGCATCTTCGGCCTATACTTCTTCGTCCGCACCCTGTCGCTCGGCCGGAGTCTCCTGGCCGGTGCCTTCATCCTCTCCCTGCTCGTGCTTCCCATCCTGATCATGTCCGCCCAGGAGGCCATCCGCTCCGTGCCCCAGTCGCTGCGCCACGCCGCATACGCCCTCGGGGCGACGAAGATGCAGGCTCTTTTCAAGGTCGTTCTCCCCAAGGCCCTGCCCGGCATCCTGACCGGTGTGATCCTCTCCCTTTCCCGCGCCTTGGGGGAGACCGCTCCTTTGATCCTGATCGGCGCTTTCAGCTACGTCGCGTTCCTGCCGAAGGGTCCGATGGATGCATTCACGGCACTTCCAATCCAGATCTACGTCTGGTCAGACCAACCCCAGGCCGCCTTCAAGGCGACTGCCGCCGCCGCCATCCTCGTCCTTCTCGTCGTTCTTCTCCTTTCAAACCTGGCGGCCATCCTGATCCGAAACAAGTATTCCCGTCAGAGTGGGTCTATCTGACGCTCCGCTTTACATGGATTTTTCACAACGCTCACATTCCCATGAAGACCTGCGGCATCCGGGTCGGTAGTATGGAGTCAGAAGGAATACAGCGCCGGCCGACCCGGCAGACCGCGAAAGGAAGTACAAGATGAACCACCCGAACCGCTCCCGTCTCACCAGGACCCTTACGATCATCGCCACCCTCGTCCTCGCCACGGCGATGCTCGCGTCCTGCTCCGCCACCGCCACGCCGACCGCAGTCGCCAAGCCGACATCCGCCGTCACGCCCGTTCCGACGACCCCCCCGCTGTCCGGCCAGATCCTCATCGACGGCTCCAGCACGGTCTTCCCGATTACCCAGGCCGTTGCAGAAGCATTCGGCGCCATCCACACCGACGTCCAGATTCCCGTCGCCTTCGCCGGAACCGGCGGTGGATTCAGCAAGTTCGCCAAGGGCGAAATCGACATCAACGACGCCTCCCGCACCATCAAGGACTCTGAAGCGCAGGCCTGCAAAGACGGCGGCGTAGAATTCACCGCGTTCAAGGTCGGCTACGACGGCATCACCGTAGTCGTGAACCCCCAGAACGACTGGGCGACCGACATCACGACCGCCGAACTCAAGGCCATCTGGGGCTCCGCCAGCACCGTCACCAAGTGGAGCGACATCCGCGCCGGCTGGCCCGACCAGAAGATCGTCCTCTACGGCCCCGGTACCGCCTCCGGCACATTCGACTACTTCACCACCGAGATCAACGGCAAGTCCGGTGACGTCCGCTCCGACTACACCCCCAGCGAGGACGACAACGTCCTGGTGCAGGGAATCGCAGGAGACAAGTACGCCATGGGATTCTTCGGCTACTCCTACTACGCGGAGAACACCGACAAGCTGAAGGAACTCGCCGTCGACGCCGGCAGCGGCCCCGTGACACCCACCTTCGATACCATCAAGGACGGCAGCTATAGTCCTTTGTCCCGCCTCCTCTACATCTACGTGAACAACAAAGCCCTCGAGAGACCCGAAGTCCTGGCCTTCGTGACCTACTACCTGACCGAAGCGAAGACCCTGGTAGCCGAAGTCGGCTACGTGCCCCTGGTGGATGCCGACTACACGGCCGAACTCGCCAAGCTGGCATGACCGATACGGTATAATATGGACAAAAGGGTCTGGAGGCCACGCGGGGCGCGGCCTCCTTTCCCCGTTCCGGAAGGAGCACGGATGGAAACGAATCCTGCGGCAGGGAAGACGATCATCAGGACGGAGGCTCTCGACCTCCATTACACCAAGGTGCACGCGCTGAAGCGGATCTCGCTCGAGGTGCCGGCCAACCGCGTCACGGCCCTGATCGGACCCTCGGGATGCGGGAAGTCGACTTTCCTGAAAACGCTGAACCGCATGAACGATCTGGTACCGGACTGCCGCATCGAGGGTCACGTCTATATCGAGGACGTCGACATCTATGGCCCTATCGATGTCGTGGAATTGCGCCGCAAGGTCGGGATGGTCTTCCAGAAGCCGAACCCCTTCCCGATGTCCATCTACGACAACATCACCTTCGGTCCGCGCATGCACGGGACGAAGAAGAAGGCCGACCTCGACGAGATCGTCGAGCGGAGTCTCCGAAGCGCCGCTCTCTGGGACGAGGCCAAGGACCGTCTGAGGGCCAGCGCGCTCGACTTGTCCGGCGGACAGCAGCAGCGGCTCTGCATCGCACGCACGATCGCCGTCGGCCCCGAAATCATCCTGATGGACGAACCCACCTCCGCGCTGGATCCCCAGTCGACCTTGAAGATCGAGGACCTGATGAACGAACTGAAGAAGAGCTTCACGATCGTCATCGTCACGCACAACATGCAGCAGGCCGCCCGCATCAGCGACCGCACGGCCTTCTTCCTTCTCGGAGAGGTCGTCGAGTACGCCGAAACGCGGATGATCTTCAACAGCCCCTCCGACCGGCGGACGGAGGATTACATCACGGGGCGCTTCGGCTGACCGACCCCGAAGAACCCGAAGACGCGGAAGAGGGAACAGAAGATGACCAGACAGGCATTCGAACAGGACCTGCGCGAACTCCATGCCGAAATCGTGCGCATGGGCTCCCTCGTGGAGTCCGCCATAGGGGACGCCGTGGAGGCGCTCGAGAAATTGGACGCGGATCAGGCGAAGCGTGTCATCGAAGCCGATGACGCGATCGACGACATGGAGCACGCCATCGAGCGGCGCTGCCTTGAAATCATCGCCCGGCAGCAGCCGGTCGCGCGGGATCTCCGCGACGTGGCATCGGCTTTGAAGATGGTGACCGACCTCGAGCGCATCGCGGACCACGCGTCCGACATCTCGGAGAAGATCGTCTCCCTCACGGAGCTGCGGAGAGTCGTTCTACCCCACTCCGTCGTCATCATGGCGAATCTCGCGAAGCAGATGGTCCGGGGCGCACTCGACTCCTATGTGGGTCGGGACGCCGTCCACGCAGCCGAGGTCGCCATTTCCGATGACAAGGTCGACGAACTCTACGAGCGGATCAAGAGCGACCTCGTCCACCTGATGACCATCGACAAGGACAACGTGGCCGCCCTCGTGGAGCTTCTCTTCGTCTGCAAGTATTTCGAGCGCATCGCGGACCACGCGACAAACGTAGCCGAGTGGGTGGTCTTCCTCGTGAACGGGGATCACCGCAGCCTCAACTGAGTCCGGACCCTACCGGGAGAGGAGCTGGAATGGCGAGAATCGCGCTGGTCGAGGACGATTCGGCGATATCCGAACTGGTTCGCTACAACCTCGCGGCAGACGGAAATGAAGTATCCGTCCACCGGGACGGTGAATCGTTCCTGCTCGCCCTGTCCTCCCCAACGGCCATCCCGCCCGAACTCCTTCTCCTGGACGTGATGCTCCCCGGTGTCGATGGTTATGGCGTACTCGAGGCATTGCGTCGGCACCCGGCCGCGAAATCCGTACCCGTCCTGATGCTCACCGCCCGCGGAACCGAATCTGAAAAGGTACGTGGGTTGGAGGCCGGTGCGGACGACTACCTGTCGAAGCCGTTCGGCCTGCGTGAACTGCTCGCCCGTGTCCACGCGCTTCTCCGGAGGGGGGGGCCGGCTGGTTCTCCTTTGAAGACGACTCCAGGCCAGGGTCCCGACGACGCCGAATCGCCTGCAACCGGTGTAGCGTCCCGCCCCGGCGTGTTGTGCGGGTTCGGGGAGGTCTCCCTGGACAACGTGCGTCACCGCGTCTTCCGTGGGGAAGAGGAGGTCTTTCTGACCCATCGTGAATTCGAGCTTCTTCGATATCTCGTAGCTGGAGCCGGCGTCGCCTATTCCCGGGACGAGCTGCTTCGGCATGTCTGGGGATTCGAATTCACGGGAGAGACGCGGACCGTCGATGTCCACGTCCGACAACTGCGCCTGAAGCTCGGGGATACGGACCCGGACGCCCCCCTCATCGAGACCGTGCGAGGAAGAGGATACCGCTATACGGAGACCGTCTCGTAGGTTGCACGAAGGAGATACACATGCTCAACAGGATTCTGATGGTCTTCCTGTCCCTGACGCTAGTGGCCATGTTCATCCTCGGTGTCGTGTCCATCTCGGCGCTGCAGGGCAATGGGGAGGAACTCTCCAAGGAAAGGTTGTCCGACGCCGCCGAGCTGGTCCACTTCGAGCTCGGTTCGGGGCAGGAGCCCGGGACCGCCGCGAGATTGGCCGCCGATGTCTTCACGTCCGAGACCCACATGGTCCGCCTCACGCTGATCGCCAAGGACGGCTCCGTCCTTGCCGATACCGGTGCCGATCCGTCCGGACTCGACAACCACCTCACCCGGCCGGAAGTCGCCCGCGCCTTCGCCACGGGTGGGACTTCCTGGGACAGCCGCTACAGCGATACCTTGAAGATGGACATGATGTACTTCGCGCGGTACGACTCCGAGCGCAGGATCGTCATCCGCTCCTCCGAACCCCTCTCCCAGCTGCGCCTGGCCGGCGCCGCGCTGAAGACCCGGATCGCCGTCGTCGCGGTCGTTCTCTTCCTGCTCTGCCTTGGAGTCGGTCTCCTCTCGATCCGCACCGTTTCAAGACCCCTGGTCGAAATGAAGGACGCCGCCGTCGCGATCTCCACGGGGAGATACGACCTCCGCGTGCACCGCATGCTCGGCGACCGCTCCGACATCGGGCGGCTGTCGTCGGCATTCAATGCCATGGCCGATCGCCTGGAGACAAGCATCGCCGACCTCGAGGACAAGACCTACCGGATGGATGCCATCCTCGACGCATTGCCATCGCCTCTGTTCGGCGTGGACTCGTCCCTCCATGTGACTTTCCGCAACGCCGAGGCGAAAAGCCGCTTCGGATGGGACCCCGACGACGACGGGGCGGATCGCTCCCTGATCCTCTCCATTCGTTCTAGAGCGGTCGAGGAATCCGTGAGAGTATCCCTCGCCTCAGGTAAAAGGAGCGAGATGGAGTGGCGCCAGGAGGCCGACGAAGGCATGAGGACCTGGCGGGTGACGGTCTCCCCATTGAAAGGGCGGGACGGAGGCGCCACCGTGGTCCTTCAGGACATGACCGAGATGATCCGCCTTCAGCGGGTCCGCAGCGACTTCGCGGCGAACGTCACGCACGAACTGTCCACTCCGATCACGGCCATCCGCGGATTCATCGAGACGCTGCGCGGTGGGGCTTCTTCGGACCCTGAGCTAGCGGCCCGGTTCCTCGAGATCATCGACGTCGAAGCCGAGCGGCTCCACCGGCTGATCGACGACATCCTGACCCTTTCGGAGATCGAAGGCGGGCGAGCCGAATCCGAGCCCGTTCGCTTCGACTTGAACGAGCGCATCGACCGCAGCGTCGTTCTTCTCGAGGAAACCGCGGCGAAACGCGGCGTGCAGCTGATTGCCGGTCCTCCCAGAAAACCCGGTGGGTCGGCGCTTGAAGACGAGGAAATCGAAGAGTCCGGACCGGTTAACCTCGAGGTCGGAGCCGACCCCGACCGAATCAACCAGCTGCTCGTGAACCTTCTCGACAACGCCATCAAATACAACCGCAAGGACGGCACGGTATGGATCTGGGCGGGACGCGGCCGCGATGGGCGCGTCCAGCTCCATGTCAAGGATACGGGCATCGGCATCGCGGAGGAGCAGAAGGCAAGGATCTTCGAAAGGTTCTACCGCGTCGATGCCGGTCGATCCCGTGAATCGGGCGGTACCGGCCTCGGCCTCTCGATCGTGAACCACATCGCGCTCCTCTATAAGGGAAACGTACGTATCGAAAGCGAGCCGGGCTCAGGGTCCGAATTCATCGTCAGCCTGGAGATCTAGCGGACCGCGACGAACCGTCGCAGAACGAAGGCCGTCGGGAAACCCCGACGGCCTTTCGCACGACCCTTCTCGGCCATATCAGCCGAGCAGCGGCAGAATGTCCCTTTCCACGTCCTCCTCGGTCTTCGGACGCGCCACGCCATCGAAGAGACTCCACACCTCGACGTGCTCGGCGGAATCGCTGGGCTCGAGATCCCACATGGGGCTCAAGGACTCCATCTCGAGCATCTCCGCGCTGGTGTAGGTCTCATAGGAGGACATCCCGAAGTCGGGGTATTCCGCCTCGTCATCGTACTCGAAACGCTTCACGAACAGCTGGCCGTAGTTGGCATACGCGGCCCAGCCCGCATCCACCGGCAAGCCGATCTTGAAGGGCCCCTTCGCGGCGGGATCCTGGGCCAGCAGGATGAAGCGCCCGCCCCAGGTCACGCGGGGGTCGTTCATCTTCGAGTAGGTCCACAGCGCAAGCGTGCGGTTGGGAAGGAGCGTAGGTCCTTCGACGATCTGCGGCACGATCTCGATGCCTCCGGGGGCCATCACCGTCAGTGCCCAGACGGACAGAGAGATTTCCCAGGCGTTCCGATTGGTCAGGCGATGCGTGATCTGGACGTCGCCCGTTTCGGAGTCGAGGACGATCTCCATTTCCTTCTCGACCTGCGTCCAGGCGTCCATCTTCGATCGCGTCCAGATACCGCCCGGAATCTTCTTCCATTCGATGGGTTCGTTGTCCTCTTCATAGGTACGCGGCATCTCTTCGGGGCTGTGCCAGAGGCGGTGACCGCCGAAGCAGCGCCATTCGTCCCCGCCGGTCTTCCCGGCAGTGTCCTCGAAGACCTTCATGTGGTTCTCGCGCCCAACGAAGCCGAAGTGGATGATGCGCGGACCGACATCGGCCGTCACGATCAACTCGATACGGCCGTCCGAGATTGAAATGCAGTGGTTCCACCCCAGATAGGAGACTTCGGTTACCTTGATCTTCGACATTTCGCGCCCCTTCCATCGGCCGGTCCTGTGCGCCGGCCCTTTCTCCCATTATACAAGTGCGGGGCCGACATATGATAGGATGAAACGAATGGATGCGCCCATTTCCATACAAGGAGGACCTATCGACATGCCGGACAACTGGGAGACCTTCCTTTCCGATTGCGACCGCTGCCGCAACTGCCCCCTCGGGTCCACGCGCAGGAACGTGGTCGTCTATCGGGGCACGCCCAGCGCTCCGCTGATGTTCATCGGCGAAGGCCCCGGCGCCGAGGAGGACTCCCGCGGGAAACCCTTCGTGGGCCAGGCCGGGCGCCTGCTCGACCTGCTGCTCGAAGCGCAGGGGTTTCCTGAAAGCGTCTACCACATCGGCAATATCGTCAAATGCCGACCCCCCGAGAATCGTGTCCCGACCGAGGAGGAAGCTGCGGCCTGCAAACCGCTCCTCGCTCGACAGATCCGCCTCGTGCGTCCCAAGGTGGTCGTCATGCTCGGCGCGACCGCCTACCACTACCTCACGCAGACCAAAGACGCGATCTCCCGCGTGAGGGGGCAGTGGACCGAGAAGAACGGATATCACATGATGCCGACCTTCCATCCCGCCTACATCCTGAGAAACGATAGAGAACGCATCCTGCTCTGGCAGGATCTTTTCGCCGTACGCAGCCGGCTCGAGGAACTCGGGTACCTGGAATCCCTTCCGAAACAGGCCGAGATGCCTTCCGGAAGAGGCTGAATTCCCAAGCATCCTTGGAAGCCCGTGATATTGGCTGAGCACCCCCCATTTTTCAAAGGTCAAGAGAACTGAAAGGCAGGCATGAGGCG
>CAZOHH010000012.1:0-20014 GCA_964579735.1 uncultured Oscillospiraceae bacterium
GCGGCTGGACATCCTGCTTGATCGTTCTCCTTGTATCTGGGAAATGACAAGATCGGCGAGTCCAAAATACAAGGAGGCAATTCATATGCCAGACAAGACACTGACGTGCAAGGACTGCAGGAGCGAATTCGTTTTCACTGAAGGCGAACAGGCTTTCTACAAAGAGAAGGGCTTCGAGAACGAGCCCCAGCGTTGCCCTGACTGTCGCAGAGCCCGCAAGAACCAGCGTAACAACGGTGGCGGCGGCGGCGGTGGCGGCGGCGGCGGATACGGAAGCCGCTGGTAGGCTTCAGCCTATCGGACGTCAATAGAGGGGTGCGAAAGCGCCCCTCTATTCATTTTTCAGACAAGAAAGCTTCGATCATCCCCGCGAAGCAAGTCGAATCGGAGAAGCTCGTTCCCACGGACGGGCTTCTCCTTTTGACACACCTCCGACGCCATGCTATTATGCTTCGGTAGCCGCACGAACCGGGCCTTAATATCTGCGCTCCGATGCTCAGGTAGCCTAGAGGGTTCGGCGAGACTGTACCCAGGAGGTATTCCATATGTACGCAGTGATTGAAACGGGCGGGAAACAGTACCGCGTCCAGGTCGGCGACGAGCTCTTCATCGAGAAGATCGAAGGCTACTCGGGCGAGACCATCAAGTTCGACCAGGTTCTGGCCTATTCGGACGACACGGGCTTTCAGGTCGGCACACCCCTGATCGACGGCGCGGTCGTCGAGGCCGAGGTCGTCAAGCAAGGCAAGGGTCCGAAGATCATCGTCTTCACCTACAAGGCGAAGAAGGGTTATCGGAACAAGAAGGGACACAGACAGCCGTATACGCGCGTCCGCATCAGCCGGATCGTGACCGGCGCCTGAGAAGGCACGGTAGGCACGGATGATCTCCGTCACGCTGCGGAGGGACTCGACCGGATTCGTCCGAGAGTTCAAAGTGGAAGGGCATGCCGGATACGCGAAGAAGGGCAACGACGACATCGTCTGCTCCGCGATTTCGGTGCTGGCCTACACGGCGGTGGGGGCCCTTTCGGACCTGGCGGGTGCGAATCCCGACTGGACCGAACGGGACGGGCACATGGAGTGCCTCGTGCCTGACCCCGAGAAGCTTCCGACGGTCGCTTCCGGGATGGCGCGCACCATACTCGATACCTTCGCTCTCGGTTGCAGACAGGTCGAGGGCAGCTACGGCAGGAAATACGTCCGAGTGACGGACGCATCCTTAGACTAGGGAGGTGAATCCGATGATCCATATCAATCTACAGCTGTTCGCCCACAAGAAAGGCGTCGGCAGCTCGAGGAACGGCCGCGACTCCACCGCCAAGCGCCTCGGCGCCAAGCGGGCGGACGGGCAGTTCGTACTGGCGGGCAATATCCTGTATCGCCAGCGCGGCACCCACATCCACCCCGGCACGAACGTCGGCATCGGCAGCGATGACACGCTCTTCGCACTGGTCGACGGCAAGGTCTCCTTCGAGCGACTCGGCAGGGACCGCACCAAGGTCAGCGTCTACCCGGCCGAGTGACGGGAGACCCGAACACCACGCTAACCGCAGGAGGGTCGGGCCGGTTCGAAGGCCGGCCCTCCTGTCTTTTCCAGGGAGGGTCCCGATTTGTTCATCGATAGCGCCCGCATTTTCATACGGGCCGGAAACGGCGGCGACGGCCACGTCTCCTTCCACAGAGAGAAATACGTGACGAATGGCGGCCCGGACGGCGGCGACGGCGGTCGTGGCGGCAGCGTCGTGTTCTTCTCGGACGCCAGCGTGAGCACGCTCCAGGACCTCCGCTATAAACGCAAACTCGAGGGACAGCACGGAGAAAAAGGCGGAACGCGACAGAAGTCGGGCAGAGGCGGAGAGGACCTAAGGATCCGTGTGCCGGTCGGCACCCTCCTGATCGACGACGAGACGGGCCGCACCCTGGCGGACCTGACGCGTCACGGCCAGGAGGCCGTGATCTGCAAGGGCGGTACCGGCGGCAAGGGAAACATGCATTTCGCGAATTCCGTCCGCCAGGCCCCCCAGTTCGCCCGCGCTGGAATCCCAGGCGAAGAGCGATGGATCCGCATCGAGCTGAAGTTGATCGCCGATGTCGGCCTCGTCGGATTTCCGAACGTCGGGAAGTCCACTCTGCTCTCCGTCGTCTCCGCCGCTCGACCGAAAATCGCGGATTACCCGTTCACGACACTGGAACCCAACCTCGGCGTCGTCTCCGTGGGGGATGCAAGCTTCGTGCTCGCCGACATTCCAGGCCTGATCGAAGGGGCGCACGATGGTTTGGGTCTCGGACACGAGTTCCTCAAGCATGTCGAAAGGACTCGGCTGCTCATTCACGTCGTCGACGTATCCGGCAGTGAAGGCCGTGATCCGCTGGTCGACTTCGATCGGATCAACGAGGAACTCCAGCTGTTCAATTCGATGCTCGCAACCCGACCGCAACTCGTCGCAGCCAACAAGATCGACCAGGCCGACCCGGAAGCCGTCGAACGCTTCGTTTCAGCCGTAGAGGCACGCGGATACACCGTCTACCCGATTTCCGCGGTCCTGCGCGACGGAGTGGATGCCTTGATGCGCCGCGTTGCCGCCGACCTGGCCGTCCTGCCTGCGACGATCCTGATCTCGCCGCCCTCCACGTCGACCGACTACGTCTTCGAGGAGGAAATCCCCTTCGAGATCACCCGCGCCGCGGATGGTGCCTATGAAGTCGGCGGAGCCTGGGTCCAGAACCTCGTTGCCTCGACCAACTTCGATGACCACGATTCGCTCCAGTACTTCCAGCGCATCATCCGGAAGAAGGGACTCGTGGAGCGCCTTCTGACCGCCGGAATCAAGGAGGGGCAGCTCGTCCGCATGGAAGGGCTCGAGTTCGAATTCGTTCCTTAAGGAGGGAAACCCATGCTGGACAGCCGTCAGCGCGCCCATCTCCGCGCTCTCGCGAACCCGATCGAGAGCCTCTTCCAAGTCGGAAAGGCCGGACTCCTGGATAGTGCGGCCCAACAGTTCGACGACGCCCTCGAGGCACGCGAACTCATCAAGGTCCACGTCCTGAAGACCACAGCGGAAGATATCCGCTCCATCGCGGACACCATCGCGGTTCGCGTCGGTGCCGACGTCGTTTCGGTCGTGGGCCGCCGTGTCGTGCTCTATAGGGCATCCGCCCGACTCCGCAAGGAAGGTCGCTCCATCCGTCTCCCTTGATGTATAATCGAGAAGACGCCGCCGGAGGCCGGACGTGGAGACCACGCCGCGACCGGGGTGAAAGATGATCATATAGGAGGATTCCATGGACAAATACGTATGCAATCTGTGCGGCTACGTCTATGACCCCGCCGACGGAGACCCCGTGAACGGCGTGGCCCCGGGCACCTCTTTCGACGACATCCCGGACTCCTGGGTCTGCCCGACCTGCGGCGCCGGCAAGGAAGAATTCAGCAAGGAGTAGATCGATGCCTGCTCTGACCATCTGCGACGGCGTGATCGAAGTGGGCGCCGCCCACGACGACCGCAAATTGTTCGATGCTCTGATGCCGACGACCTTCGGCACGACCTACAACTCCTATGTGGTGGTCGGCGAACACGCTACGGCTCTGATCGATACCGTGGATCCCGACAAGACCGACGTGTTGATGCAGAATCTGCGGGATGCCCGCATCGAGCGCATCGACTACATCGTGTGTCTCCACACCGAGCAGGACCACTCCGGTTCGGTCGACGCCGTGCTGCAGAAATGGCCTGACGCGGTGCTCGTGTCCTCGAAGAAGGTCGCCGAGTTCATGGAGACCCACCTCCACATTCCGGCGGACCGCTTCCAGCTGATCTGCGAGGGGGATACGCTCGAACTGGGAGGGAAGACCCTGCATTTCTCTCCGACCCCTTTCGCACACTGGCCGGACAACACCATGGCCTTTCTGGAGGAGGACCGGATCCTCTTCTCGAACGACCTCTTCGGCGCGCATTACTCCTCGGAGAAAATCTTCGCCACGGTCGGCCGCGAGCAGATCCAAGCCGCCCGCGACTATTACTCCGAGATCTTTATGCCGTTCGTCGTCCATGTTCGCAAGTATCTCGCCAAAGCCAGGTCCTTCGACCCCGTGATGGTCGCCCCTAGCCATGGACCGGTCTGGTGGAAGCCGGAAACGATCTTCTCCCTTTACGACGAATGGTTGTCCGATGACGTGAAGGCCAAAGTCGTGATCGCCTTCGTCTCGATGCACGGCAGCACGATCCAGCTCGTGGACCGTCTCGCCTCGCGTCTTGCGGAAGCCGGCATCTCCGCGATCTGCCGCGACATCGCTTCGCAACCCGAGAGCCTGATGCTCGAGACGGGTCATATGATCGCCGACCTCGTCGACGCCGCCGCCCTGATCCTCGCCACGCCGACCGTTCTCGGAGGTCCTCACCCCGCCGCGGGCTATGCGGCGCTCCTTGCCACGTTCATGAAGCCGAAGACGCCCTATTTCGGGCTGATCGGCTCCTATGGCTGGGGGACGAGGGTCGCCGAGGGCGTCGACTCCTTGACGGCGGGTCTCAAGGCCAAGCGCCTGGAACCCTTCCTGGTGAAGGGTCTGCCTACTGCGGAGGACCTGTCGAGGCTGGATGTCTATGCGGCGGACCTGGCTGCCAAGGTGCTCGCCATCGCCACGAAATAGGAGGAGCTACGGCTCCTCCTTTTGCATGACCGGACCGTTCAGCAAGGCGAGGAGTCCTACGTAGACGGCCTGCGTATCCTGCTTCCACTGGTTGCAGACCGCTGCGGCGAGGCCCTTGTCGGGAACGCTCAGCCGCAGGTCCACGACGTCGCGGACCCCGTCGTTCAACCGAAGCCGAACCTGGTAGCCGCCGGACCCGTCGGGGTCGAAGGTAGCGATGACCGTGTTCTCCCGCTTCAGCTCCTTCTCCCAGGATGTCGCCGCTTGGGCGAGATAGGCTCGGACGTGGCGTGGAATCCTTCCTTCCAGCGTCTGCAGAACGTCTGCGCCGCGTGGGGTGAGGTCGCATCGGACGACAGGGTGACCGTCCGCGCCCTTGATCGGTTCTGCTTTCCGCACGCTGCGATTGGCGAGGCCGTCCCTGCAGAGCTCGTCCAGCAGGGAGATGAAGACGAAATAATCCATATACCGCGTGTCGAGTGCAATTCTCGTCAGCTGGCCGAGGGTGATCCCACTCCAGCGATTGAGGATATAGAGCAGGATCATCTTGTTCTCGGCGGTTTCCAGACGGTCCATGGGACTCCCTTCGTGCGGGGCGGAAGATTGCGCGCGGCCCGATTCGATTATACAATAAAGCCGCGCCGGACGAAGACCCGGCATGAACCGCATCCTGGGAGGAATCACAGATGATCCGTTTCGATCTGTCCAACACGAAGGGTTTCCTCAACGAACACGAGACCGGACTTCTCGCAGCCGCCGTCCACACGGCGCATGCACAGCTCCACGGCCGAACGGGTCCCGGCTCGGACTTCCTCGGCTGGCTCGACCTCCCCGTGCGTTTCGACAAGGAGGAGTTCGCCCGCATCCGGAAGGCGGCCGCCCGCATCCGCAAGGACAGCGATATCCTCGTGGTCGTCGGGATCGGCGGCTCGTACCTCGGCGCCCGCGCCGCCATCGAGATGCTCACGCATTCCTTCGCGAACGCGGCGACTGCCAAGGTCCGCAAGGCTCCGCAGGTCATCTTCGCCGGGAACAGCATCAGTTCCACGTACCTCGCCGACCTACTCGACCTGCTTCAGGGCAAGGACGTCTCGATCAACGTGATCTCCAAGTCGGGAACCACCACGGAGCCCGCGGTAGCCTTCCGCGTCCTGAAGGGTTGGATGGAGGGCAAGTACGGCCGAGAGGGCGCCCGTTCCCGGATCTATGCCACCACCGACGAGAAGCGCGGCGCGCTCCGCAAACTCGCGGAAGGGGAGGGATACGAGACCTTCGTCATCCCCGATGACGTCGGCGGCCGATACTCCGTTCTGACAGCGGTCGGACTGCTGCCCATCGCGGTGGCCGGAATCGATATCCGCGAGGCCATGAAGGGCGCCAGGGACGCGCGCAAGGCCTTCTCTTCGCCCAACCTGGACGTGAACCCCTGCTATCTCTACGCGGCCGCTCGCAACTGCCTGCTGCGCAAGGGGTACGAGGTCGAGATCCTCGTCAACTACGAACCCGGACTCCACTTCTTCACCGAATGGTGGAAACAGCTGTTCGGAGAGAGCGAAGGCAAGGACGGCAAGGGGATCTTTCCTGCCGGCGTGGACTTCTCCACCGACCTGCACTCGATGGGTCAATACATCCAGGACGGTGGGCGGTTCCTCTTCGAGACCGTCCTGCAGGTCGAGCGGCCTCGCCGCCTCCTGCCCATCCCCAACGACCCCGAGAATCTGGACGGGCTCAATTTCCTGTCCGGTCTCGACATGGACGAGGTCAATTCGAAGGCCGCCCAGGGCACCGTGCTCGCCCATGTGGACGGCGGCGTGCCGAACCTCCGCATCAGCGTCCCCGAACTCACTCCCTACTGGTTCGGACAGCTCGTCTTCTTCTTCGAGAAGGCCTGTGCCATCAGCGGATATCTGCTCGGCGTGAACCCTTTCGACCAGCCCGGCGTCGAGGCCTACAAGAAGAACATGTTCGCACTGCTCGGCAAGCCGGGATTCGAAGAGGAAAAGGCACGCCTCGAGAAGAGACTCGGGCTTTAGCCGCATGCGGCGCGCATGGCCCCTGCTGCTTCTCGTCGCCACGGTCGTCGGCGTACTGCTGCTCATGGAGTGGAAGACACCCTATTATTTCCTGCAGGACGACAACCGAGACATGTTCCTCCCCATGTTCACCCACGCCTTCGACGCCTTGAAGAACGGTCAGCTCGCCCTATACAACTTCCACCAGTTCCTCGGGACTCCCGATCTCGCCATCGGGCAGACCGGCGTGATGTACCCGCCCATATACGCGGCACTCGGTGCGAGCCTTCTTCTCTTCGGACATGTCTTCGCCGGAATCGATCTTCTGGTCGGGTTCCACCTGGTCGTCGGAGCCGTGGGGATGTATTATCTCGTCCGCACGCTCGACCTCTCCCGTACATCCGCATTCCTTGCGGGCCTCAGCTGGGTCCTGTGCAGCTACGTCGTCTATTTCGGCAATTCGTGGGTCGTCTATACCGCGCTCGCAGCCTGGCTGCCGTTCCTCCTGGCCGGTGCCGCACGGATGCTCCGGAAACCGGGACCTGCGCCGACAGCCCTCCTCGTCGCGACGGGAACGACGCTCTTCCTGGTGGGGTATCCCCAGAACTTCCTATACGGCATCCTGTTCGAGATCCTTTTCCTGCTGCTCCTCGCCGCCTCCGGATATGCCGGGGAGGCCGGGCGCCTGCGCGCGTTGAAACGCACGCTTCCTTGGTATGGGCTCGTCTTCACGGCCACGACCATCGCCTGCGCGCCGTTGCTGCTCCCGATGCTGGAGCAGATGTCCATCTCCGCCAGCCGCAGCTCCGTCCTGCCATACAATGCTTTCATTCAAGGCGCCGCCGTCGTCAAGGACGTCGTGAAGGGACTCACGGACCCGTTCACCCAAGGCGTTTCCCTCAACAGCGCCCAGCTCTATTCCTTCGTCGGCCGGCCGTTGCTGTTCCTGGCCCTGGTCGCCTTCCTTCTAGGTGCCGTCCGTTTCGTCCGTGCCGTCGTCCCGAGCGGATTCCCGCCCGAGTCCGCCAAGGAGACCGCCGAGGGGAGAAGGGTCCTCTCCATCTGGTGCGCTTCCGTGCCTCTGGGCGTCTTCGGATTCCTCTGGGCCACCAACACCTGGATATCACCCCTGCTTTACATGGTGCCCATTCTGAACCGCTTCCGCTGGCCGTCCCGGCTCCTGATCTTCTTCCTCTTCTTCCTGATCCTCCTCGGGGCCGCTGGGATGCAGATCCTGATGAATCGGATGGATTTCCGGAAGAATGCCGACACCGCTGGAAAGGGCCCGCTTGGCCGGATTCCATGGCGCCGAGTCGTGGCGGTGGGCAGTATTCTACTGATACTCGGACTGCAGGTGTATGACCTGTCGCACCTGTATCTGGACTACCCCCGGAAGGTTCTGAAAACCATGAGCGAGCCGCTCCCCCTGACCGAACCCTTCGCCGCCATCATCGGCAACGAACGGCTGGCCTCGGTCGGCTTCGACGTCGGAACGTCGCGGTCCGCGCTGACGCTCGGATACAACTACGCCGCGCAGTGGGGGCTCTACCACTTCGCCGGCTATGAGACCTTCGTGTCCGAAGACAACGCATCCCACTCGCTGGGCTTGAACTATGACGCGATGATCGGCCGGAACGGCGGGTCGGAGGTGGAGATCACCGCCAAGACTCTGGATACGCTCCGGGCATGGGGCGTCCGCTGGTATGTCGCACCGACCGGCAAGCCGTCCTCCGCTCTGGCGGGGATGGTTCGCGTCGCTGCCGACGAGGACCGCGTGCTGTATCGCGACGACCTGGCGGTGCCGATGGCCTTCGTCGCGGAAGGCGAAGAGAACCTCGCGGACGGGGTCGAATTGGAGATCGGAACCAACACGCTGACCCTTCGCACCGACCGGTCGACGGAATCCGACGTGGTCGTGGCCTTCCTGTCGAATGCGGGATTCTCGTTGACTCTCGACGGCCGCCCATCATTGCTGGAAAGCGATGACCTCGGTCGGATGACCTACAAGGTTCCCGCAGGCCGGCACGTCGCACGGATCACCTATCGCAACCGCAATTTCGAGCGCGGGCTCTGGGTCCTGTCGGGCGGCTTGATTGCCCTCGGTGCCGTGGTCCTGGTGCGAAGGAATCGGCGGTGGAAGGCTTCGCTTCCGGTACCATCGCCCGTAGACGGCTAGAACAGGTTCAACTGGATCGCGCCGAGCTGGATCAGCCAGCATAGGACGACCATGATGATGGCGGACATGACCCCGCCGAGAAAAACGCAGAGGAATGATTTCTTGAAGTCGAAGCCGAGGAAGGAAGCGACCATGCTTCCGGTCCAAAGCCCCGTACCGGGCAGCGGAATGCCGACGAAGATGATGAGACCGATCTCCGCGTATTTCTCGACCTTCTTCGCGTTCTTCTGGACCTTGTTCTCGAGGAAATTCGAAAACCAGTTCAGCCATCGGACCTTCTTGATGTAGCGGAGGAACCGCTCGAAGAACAGCAGCAGCAGGGGGACTGGAAGACAGGTTCCGAACAGGGCCAGCAGTCCCGTCCAGATCGGATCCATGCCGTATTTCAGGATGCCGAGTGGAATCGTGGCGCGCATCTCCGTGACGGGAATCGCGGACGCGAGGATGACGACGAGCTCATGCCCGTCGCCGAAGAGTTTCGCGAAGAAATCGATGACAGACTGCCCCATGCCGATGGTCCTCCCTAGAATCCGAGCCTGGTCAGCCAGGCTGTGCAAAGGTCCGTCCACCCGGAGACGGGCGGAGTCGACTCGAATATCGGGACTCCATGGTCGCCGTGCGGAAAGACATGGAGTTCGAAGCTTTTGCCTGCGGTGGACAGCGCGCCGGCGGCAAGGAGCGGATTCGCGACCGGTACCACGGGGTCGTCCGCCGTGTGCCAGAGGAAGATCGGCGGCGCGTCGGCGTCGACGTGGAGTTCGCAGGAGAGTGCATCAACGAGGTCCTGGTCCGGGTCGGGGCCGAGGAGGTTCAGCCGGGAGCCGGCGTGGGTCATCTCCCGCATCGTGAGGACGGGGTAGCAAAGGACGGCGGCGTCGGGTCGCGCGGCTTCGGCCTCGGCGCCGGAGACGGCTTCGAACATGCCGGGGACCGGCCCGCGGCAGAGGGCCGAAGTGCCGGCTACGTGGCCACCCGCGGAGAAACCGAGGATGCCGACACGGTCGGGACGAAAGCCCAGCCGGGTGGCAAGGCCGCGGGCGGTCCGGATGGCGCGGCGCGCATCCGAAAGGGGCGCGGGATGGCTGTCCGGGGCGAATCGGTACTCGAGCACGAAAGCGTGGATTCCATGGGCGTTGAGCAGGAGGGCGATGGGCTCGCCTTCATATGGCGCACGGAAGAAATACCCTCCACCGGGACATACGATCACGGCGCCGCGAGGCGGACCGACGGCCGTATCCGCTGGATACCACAGCAACTGGGGAATGCAGGACCGGAAGGTCCCGAAGCGCTTCGTGTCGGCCCTCTCGGCCTCGGTCCAGAGAGGGAAGGAAATCCGGGATGCATCGGACATGTGGGTGCCCTCCATTTCACTCATGCTATCATAACCTCGGCGGGAAGTCCTTGTTGCATTCTCCCCGCCGACTTCATAAAATGAATTCACGAAGTGAAGGATAGCGGGTTCATGCACCGCGTCAGGAGGAGACTTGGAATCCAGGCGAGGCATCAACAGTGCCGCCATGCGGCATGCGAACGCAACGGCGGTCCTCGACAGGGTCCGTCGCGCAGGGGCCTGCTCGAAGGCCGACTTGTCCCGCTCCCTGGGTCTCTCGCCCGCTTCGACCGGAATGATCGTGGCAGGCCTCCAGGACAAGAGGCTGCTTGAACCGGTCGGCGCCGGCGAATCCCGCGGCGGTCGTCGACCCGACCTATACCGTCTTCGCGCATCCGGGTTGCACGCCTGTGGAATCGACGTCGACCGCGGCGGCTTCGACGTGCTTCTGCTCGATATGGCGGGCGGCGAAACCGCCCTTCGACATCGTGGACTTCCGGAAGGCGCCACCTTCCGCGAATTCGCCGACCTTGCCGCAAAGGTGTTGGAGGAGATGCTCCATGGCGGATGCGTCGAATCAGGACGTCTGGCCGGTGTCGGTCTATCCGTTCCCGGCTATGTCGATGCGCGGAAGGGCTGGATCATCCGCGCACCGAATCTGGGCTGGCGGGACGAGGATGCGGTGGGACCCTTGCGGGAATCGCTTTCTCAAAGGATCTTCCAGGGTGCAGAACCCTCCTGCGATGTGCTCCCTTTTTCCGTGCGCCTCGAGAACGAGGCGATGGCCGCTGCGATCGGCGAGCATTGGGCCGGCGGCTGCCGTGACGACGAGGATTTCCTGTGCATCAATGTGCGGTCCGGCATCGGCGCTGGGATCTTCGTCCACGGACGGCCCTACCGCGGCGCAGGTGGAATCGCCGGGGAAATCGGGCACGTCGTGGTCGACCCCGACGGGCCTGCCTGCGGATGCGGCAAGACCGGCTGTCTCGAGACCTTCGTCGCGACGCGTCATCTGCTCGCGCAGCTGGGTCTCGCCGCAAACCCCGCTACCGCCGCCGAGGACCTGCGCATGCTCCTTTCCAGCGATGACCCCCAGACGCGGGAGCGCACCACGAAGGTGATCGCCGACGCCTCACGTCGCCTCGGAGCGGCCGCCGCACCGCTCGTGAACGCGCTGAATCCGTCGCGCATCGTCCTCGGCCGCGACCTGTCGGTCTATGGAGGACTTCTGCTTCCCGGTCTCCTCGTGGAACTGTCGCGCGACGCGCTTGCGGAGTCCATGGCCACCGTGGAGGTCTCCGTCACCGCCCTCGGCGGCCGGGCCTCGGCGATCGGAGCCGCCTCGCTTCCGCTGGCGGCGGCTTTCGGACGAGAGACGGAGGCGGCGAAGTGACGCCGGGCTTCCGCGCGGAAGTAAGAGGGGATGAGTTGACGTTCGAAACGGCATCGACTCTCTTCTCGCCGGCCAAGGCCGACCCGGGGACCCTCGCGATGCTGTCCCACGTCGAACTGCGCCCCGAGGACAAGGTCCTCGACCTTGGGTGCGGCTACGGGCTCGTCGGCATCTGGTGTGCCCGGAGGATCGGCGCGGAGCGGATCGTGATGAGCGACCGGGACCCAGCCGCGGTTTCGACGGCCCAGGCCAATGCGGTCCGGAACGGGGTCGGAGGAATCAGGAGCTTCGTCAGCGACGCTTTCCGAGGATTGGCCGAGAAGGACTTCACGCTCATCCTTTCGAACCCGCCCTATCACGAGGACTTCTCCGTAGCGAAGGAGTTCATCGAGAAGGGATTCAACCGGCTTTCCATCGGCGGCCGCATGGTGATGGTCACGAAGCGCAGGGACTGGTACCGCAACAAGCTCGTGGCGGTCTTCGGCGGCGTCCGCATCTTCGAGACGGACGGATACTTCGTCTTCGTCGCCGAAAAGCGGTCCACGGACTACGCAGGCGCTCGGAGAAAGGCCCGCTAGTCTTCCCGCAGGGCGTGGATATGGTATTCTGAAACGAGATGGATTCCGCTCGCCTCCGAACGGAAAGGAGTGCCCATGAACAGCCGTCCGCGCGCCTTCGTCCTGCTCCTGCTGCTCGTCCTCGCCTGGGGGTCCGTCCTCGCCTCCCCCTTCCGGGCTTTTGCGGAACTCTGCCGTACCGGCGCCTTCCGCATCGGCGCCGCCCTGGGACTCGACCGTCCGGTCGCGATTCTCGTCGCGTACTTCGTGGCCCTTCTCGTCCTGATCGGACTCCTCGTCCTGTCCCGAAGCAAGGGGAAGCACTTCACCGCTCCCTTCTGCGCGCTGGCCGCATTGGCCTACAACCTGATCCTATCGGCATTGGGCGAGCAGGGCTTCGCGGTGGCCTTCTCGACCTCCATCAGCCTCGCCCTCGCGCTTCTGTTCATGCTTCCGAAGAGTCCGCGGCCGGCGATGTGGCTCGGCGACGCATTCACCATGGCCATACCGGCCATGGTCCTTTTCGATGCGGTCGTGATGCCTGCCGCGCAACGTCTCTCCATCGGACTGCCCCACGTGAAGAACTGGCTCGACTGGGGGAACTCGTCACTCGTGTCGGGAGTCGGCGGAGCTGCGGGCTTGAATGGTTTCCTGGGGCTTGACCTGCTTCTCTGGTCGCTGATCCTGTTCGTCGTCTTTCTGATTCCGACGCTGTTCCTGACCGTCGGCCGCCCCAAGGGATAGGAACGGAACGAAGGAGGCGGTACAGATGGAGACCTGGAAACGCATCGAGGAGCTCCGACGTCAGATCGAGCATCACAACCGACTCTACTACGACGAAGACGCACCGGAGATCCCTGACTTCGAGTACGACGCGCTGATGCGCGAACTCAAGCGGTTGGAGCATGAGAATCCACTGTTCGCGAGGATGGATTCGCCGACGAACAAGGTCGGCGGCGAGGCGGCCCGCGAATTCCGCAAGGTCGTCCACTCCGTTCCCATGCAGAGCCTCGAAGACGTCTTCAGTGAAGAGGAACTGCGCGGTTTTCTCGACCGGGTGGCCGCATCGTTGGCCGCCATCGGTCGTCCGCCTCCCGCCTACGTCGTCGAGCGCAAGATCGACGGGCTGTCCGTCGCGCTGGAATACCGCGGCGGCGTCTTCTGGCGCGGCGCCACGCGCGGCGACGGTGAAACCGGCGAGGACGTGACCGCGAACCTGCGCACGTTGCGCAACCTCCCCGCTTCCCTCCCCGAAGTGCTTCCTTCGTTGACGGTGCGAGGCGAGGTGTACCTCTCCCGCGCCGAGTTCCTCTCCTTGAACGACCGTCAGGAGGCCCTCGGCGCGAAACTCTTCGCCAACCCACGCAACGCGGCTGCAGGGGCCCTTCGCCAACTGGATCCGTCCATCACGGCCGAACGCGGCCTCCGGGTCTTCGTCTTCAACGTCCAACGCGTCGAAGGCAGGACCTTCGCGCGACACTCCGAGTCGCTCGACTGGCTGGCGAGCCTGGGCTTCGAGGCCAGTCCGGACCACATCCTCTGCCGCACGCCGGACGAAGTGTGGGCGGCCGTCCGTCTGATCGGCGATTCTCGCGGCGAATTGGAATACGAGATCGACGGCGCCGTCGTCAAGGTGGACGACCTTGCCGACCGCGAAGTGCTCGGCACGACCAGCAAGGTTCCACGTTGGGCAGCGGCCTACAAGTTTCCTCCCGAGCAGAAGGAGACGGTCCTCGAGGACATCCTCGTCCAGGTCGGCCGCACGGGCAAGCTGACTCCGCTCGCCGTTCTGAAGCCCGTGCGGATCGCAGGGAGCACCGTCTCGCGTGCGACGCTGCACAACGAGGACTTCATCGAGGAGAAGGGAATCTGGATCGGCGACACGGTCCTGGTCCAGAAGGCTGGGGACGTGATTCCTGCCGTGGTCGGTCCCGTCGCCGGCCGCCGCCCGCCGGATGCGCGGAAGTTCACCATGCCCGTCGCCTGTCCCGTCTGCGGAGCCCCCGTCGTCCGCGAACCCGGGGAGGCAGCCGCGCGCTGCACCGGCAGCGATTGCCCGGCGCAGCTCTTCCGGAACCTCGTTCACTTCACTTCCCGCGACGCCATGGATATCGATGGACTCGGTCCTTCGATCCTCGAGACCCTGCTGGCCCAGGGACTGGTCCAGGGCGTGGCGGATCTCTACACGTTGCCGAGCCGTCGTGGGGACCTGCTGGCGCTCGACCGCTTCGGCGCGAAGTCCGTCGACAACCTGCTCGCTTCCATCGACCGCTCCCGTGGCGCAGGCCTCGAGCGCCTGCTGACCGCATTCGGCATCCGCAACATCGGTGCGGCCGCGGCACGAGTGCTCGCCGAGCGCTTCCCGGATCTGAGGGCTCTTTCCGCCGCAACGCCCATGGAATTGCTCGCCCTGCCCGACTTCGGAGGGAAGAGCGTCGACAGCCTCGTCTCCTTCTTCGCCCAGCCTCGCACCGCAGCTCTCCTCGACCACCTGGAAGCCTCTGGCGTGGACTTCCGGAGCCGAGCCGCGGAGTCGCGCGTTTCGAATCGACTGACCGGGCGGACGTTCGTGTTGACAGGAACTCTTCCGACCCTCACGCGCGACGAGGCCAGCGCGCTGGTTCTTGCGAACGGCGGCAAGGTATCCTCGAGCGTATCCGTGAAGACGTCCTTCGTGCTGGCGGGCGAAGAGGCGGGATCCAAACTCGATAAAGCCCGGGCGCTAGGCGTACCCGTGATCGACGAAACGGCGTTCCGGAGAATGCTGGAAGAGCAGGGAAGAGGCGGCTAGCCCCTTCCGCCCTTGAAGCCGTCCTTGAGGGAGACCGAGCGGTTGAAGACCAGACGGTCGGGGCTCGACAGGCGGCTGTCCACGCAGAAGTAGCCGATGCGGAGGAACTGGTAATTCGCGGGCGCGGCTACGCCGGCCAGGGAAGGCTCCACCTTGCAGTCCGACAGGACCTCGAGCGAGTCCGGGTCGAGCAGTTCCTTGTAGTCGCGGTCCTCGGTGGCATCCGGGTCAGGGACCGAGAACAGGTTGCCGTAGAGACGGACCTCCGCGTCGATGGCATGCGGGGCGGATACCCAGTGGATGGTGCCCTTGACCTTGCGTCCGTCGGGCAGGTTTCCGCCCTTCGTCTCCGGATCGTATGTGCAGTGGACTTCGACGACGCGTCCATCGGCGTCCTTGACGCAGCCGGTGCATCTCACGACGTAGGCGTGCTTCAGACGCACCTCGTTGCCGGGGAAGAGCCGGAAATAGCCTTTGGGAGGCTCCTCGGCGAAGTCCTCGGCCTCGATCCAGAGCTCGCGCGAGAACGGTACCGGACGGACCCCATCCTCGGGGCGCTCAGGGTTGCTTTCCGCCTCGAAGACCTCGACCTGTCCTTCGGGGTAGTTGTCGACGATCAGCCGTAGAGGGCGCAGCACGGCCATCACGCGCTTCGCGGACGCGTTCAGGTCCTCGCGAAGGCAGTGCTCGAGGAAAGCGTAGTCGACGGTGCTGTAGACCTTGGCCACGCCGATCCGGTCGCAGAAGGAGCGGATGGATGCGGGCGTGTAGCCGCGCCTGCGCAATCCGCGCAGCGTTGGCATCCGAGGGTCGTCCCAGCCGTCCACGAGACCGCGCGACACGAGTTCGAGCAGTTTGCGCTTGCTCATCACGGTATTCGTCAGGTTCAAACGGGCGAATTCGATCTGACGAGGCTTGTCGGCGATGTCCGCGTGCTCCACGACCCAGTCGTACAGAGGCCTGTGGTCCTCGTACTCGAGGGAGCACAGCGAGTGCGTGATCCCTTCGATCGCATCCTGGAGCGGGTGCGCGAAGTCGTACATCGGGTAGATGCACCATTCGTCACCCGTGCGATGGTGGGTGTCCTTCTTGATGCGGTACATGGCGGGGTCGCGCATATTGAGATTTCCCGAGGCCATGTCGATCTTCGCGCGGAGAACCTTGTCACCGGGCTCGAATTCTCCTGCGCGCATGCGGCGGAACAGGTCGAGGTTCTCCGTTGCGCTCCGTTCCCTGCAGGGACTGTTCTTCCCGGGTTCCGTGAGCGTGCCGCGCATGATGCGCATCTCGTCGGCGGACAGATCGTCGACGTATGCGAACCCTTTTCGAATGAACGCCTCGGCCGCGTCGTATATCTCCATTGAATAATCGGATCCGAAGAACAGCCGGTCACCCCAGTCGAAGCCGAGCCAGCGGATATCCTCCTCGATGGCGTCGACATACTCGACGTCCTCCTTGGTGGGATTGGTGTCATCGAAGCGGAGGTTGCACAGGCCGCCGTATTTCTCGGCAGTCGTGAAATTGATGCAGATCGCCTTCGCATGGCCGATATGGAGATAGCCATTGGGTTCGGGCGGAAAGCGGGTATGCACGGTGCGGCCGTGGAAGCGCCCGCCAGGTGCGAGGTCCGCCTCGATGGCTTCGTGGATGAAATTGCTCGTTGTCTCTTCCATGTCATCAGCCTCCTGGTGGCATCACTTCGAAAGCGCTTCTTCCAGTTTCCTGCGTCCCAGGCCGATCCGCCGCAAGGACTCCTCGCGGCCCAGCACCGACAGGATCTCTATGGCGCCGCCCGGCGTGACCTCCGTGCCCGATATGGAGATGCGCACCGGCCACATGACCTGACCGTTCTTGCGGCCCTCGCGAAGGGCGAGGCCGACCAACGCGGCGTGGAGCGCATCGTGCGTCCAATCGGCGAGGGCGGCCAGTTCCTGTTCCGCTTTCTCGAGCATCTCCGCGGCGAGGATGGGATCCGTCTTCATCTTCTCGTTCGAATACAGGGCGATCCCGTAGTCCGGCAATCCGCGGAAGAAGGATACGAGTGCGGGAATCTGCGTCAGCTGCGTCACCCGGCTCTGCAGGGCGGCGGAGAGACGCGTCCAGTCGAGTCCACGTCCGGGGAGAGAGGCCTCGAGGTACGGGGTCGCGACGGCGCAGAATGCTTCCGGGGTCATTTTCCTCAGGTACTCTCCGTTGAACCAGCGCAGCTTGTCATAGTCGAACACCGCCGGGGAGCGGCTGATGCCGTCGATGGAGAATACGCCGCACAGCTCGTCGAGGGTGAAGATCTCGCGCGTTCCGCCGGGACTCCAGCCAAGGAGGGCGATGTAGTTCACGACGGCTTCGGGGAGGTAACCCTCCACGACCAGGTCTTCGAAGCTCACGGCGCCGTGGCGCTTGGACAGCTTCTTCCCGTCGGCGCCGTTGACCACGGGGAGATGCACATAGACGGGTGGGGTCCAGCCGAAGGCCTCGTAGAGGAGCTGGTACTTCGGAGTCGAGGACAGGTACTCGGACCCGCGGACCACGTGCGTCACGGCCATGAGGTGGTCATCGACGACATTCGCGAAGTTGTAGGTCGGATAGCCGTCCGATTTGAGAAGGACCTGGTCCTCGAGCTCGGAGTTCTCGACGGAGATGGACCCGTAGACTGCGTCCTGGAAGACGGTGGAGCCGGCAAGGGGCATGCGCTGGCGAATCACGTGGGGGGTTCCCGCATCCATCAGGCTGCGGATCGCGGCCGCAGGCAAGTCGCGGCAGTGGCGGTCGTAACCGGCCGAGAAACCGCCGAAGGCCGCAGCGCTCTCGTCCTCTGCCGGATGGGTCGCGCGCAGGGACTCGAGGCGCTCCTTCGTGCAGAAGCATCGATAGGCGTGGCCGGAGGCGACCAGCGCCTCGGCGTGAGGACGGTAGAGATGGAGGCGCTCGCTCTGCACGTAGGGTCCGAAGTCCCCCCCGACGTCCGGGCCTTCGTCATGGCGCAGGCCGACCTGCGCGAGGGTGCGGTAGATCGCATCGACGGCGCCGTCGACGAGACGTTCGCGGTCGGTATCCTCGATGCGCAGCAGGAAGCGCCCACCCAGGGAGCGGGCGATCAGATATTCATAGAGCGCGGTGCGGAGGTTCCCTACATGCATGAAGCCGGTCGGGCTCGGTGCGAACCTCGTGCGTACGATCCGTGCGGACATGGTGGCCGTCCCTCCTTGGGTCGTCCTTCCGCAGAAGTTCGGTCCTTCTCCCGTTCACGGAACTTTCACGGAGACGAAGCACCGATGTGCGGATTCATCGTTCGATTCATAGTATAATAGCACATCGACGGCGGTCCCGGCAGGGGTGCGACCCGCCCGTAGCCGTCAACAAGGAGATTCGAGAGCCAAGATGTTCGGTTATGTCCGTCCTGAAAAAGCCGACCTCCTCGTCCGCGAGTTCTCGCGCTACCGTTCCGTCTACTGCGGACTCTGCAAGGAGATCGGCCGCACGTACGGACAGCTTCCGCGCATCGCCACGGGCTATGACCTCACGTTCCTCGCCCTTCTGTTGATCGCCCTGTCGGACGAGACCACGCAGGAGGACGCGGAAGGCTGCATCCTCAACCCCGTCGTGAAGAAACCCGTCCTCAAGGGCGGTGCCGCCCTGCCATTGTGTGCGGCCCTGTCCGTCCTCCTGGCCTATTACAAAGCGGACGACGATGTCCGCGATGCCCACTCCGTCAAGGGCTGGCTGGCCCGTCTCGCCATGTTCGGTGCCTATCGGAAGGCCCGTCGCGCCTACCCTGCCGAAGCCGAAGCCGTCCGATCCGCGATCGGGGAACTATCAAAAGCCGAAAAGGCACCGCCGGATCCCGCCGCAGCCGAAATCTTCGGGCATCTCCTCGGAACACTCTTCGGACTCGCTGCGGACCGTTGCGTGCCCCCGCCGCCCGAGGACTCCCCTTCGGACGGCTTTCCGTACGATCGCCTCCACTCCGCGATGGAGCGCCTCGGTGCGGCGACGGGACGCTGGATCTTCCTGCTGGACGCGTTTGACGATATCGCCCGGGATGAGGATAATGGTGCGTGGAATGCTCTGGCCGGGTTGCCGCGGGAAATCGTCCGCGAAACCGCGGAGAACCTGCTTCTGGCCGCCGAAGAGGATGCAGACCGCACGGCCGCGCTGCTCCCATACCGCAGGGATGCGGGAGTCGTCGGCAACATCATGCGCCAGGGATTGCCCGGAGTACGGCACGCCGTGTTCGCGGGTCGAAAGCTCGGTAGATTGTAGACCGCCGACCAGCGGTCTTCTGGGATAGGAAAGGACGGAACAGAACCGTGGCGAAGAACCCGTACGAGGTCCTCGGAGTGAAGCAGGGGGCAACCGAGGTCGAAATCAAGAAAGCCTATCGGAGCCTCGTCAAGCAATACCACCCCGACAACTACAAGGACCACCCTCTCGAAGGGCTGGCCAAGGAGAAGATGCAGGAGGTCAACGAGGCGTACGACGCGTTGACGTCCGGTCGTGCGACCGGTCAGGGCGGTTCCTCGTCGCAGGGCTCCAATGGGAACACGCGCCCGCAGAATCCGTATGGACAGCAGGGCCCGTTCGGCCAGAATCCGTATGGTCAGCAGAATCCGCAGGGCCAGGGCCCGTACTATCGGAACACCACCAATAGCAACGACATCTGCCAGGGCTTGAGTTGCCTTTGCTGTGCGGACTCCTGCTGCGAGTGCGCAGGCGGAGACCTTTGTGCCTGCTGCTGACGGGTCCAGGGCTTCCCGCGCCGCCTTCGGCGGCATCGCGACGGCGCTCTGCCTGATCTTCCTCGCGGCCGTCCGCTTCTCGCCGACGGCGGACCTCGCCCTTTATTCCTTGACCTCGCTCTGCATCGCAGCCGTCGTCGTCGAGAAGGGCGTCCGTACCGCCACCGTCTCCTGGCTGGCCGCATCGGTTCTCTCCCTCGTATTCCCAGGTTTCCAGACGTCCCTGGCCTTCATCGGCTTCTTCGGGTTCTACCCGTTGGCCAAGGCATGGATCGAGGGTAGGAAGGGACTTCGCGTTCTTCCAGCATGGGGGCTGAAATTGCTCGTATTCAATGCGCTGCTGGCTCCCGGAGGTCTGCTGGTCCTCGG
>CAZOHH010000012.1:20114-38246 GCA_964579735.1 uncultured Oscillospiraceae bacterium
CCGATGCCGATCAGGACCAGAAGAGCGAGCAGGGCGAGGATGATGATCACGAGATCCTGGTTCCCCACCATGAGGATCTGAAGTCGATCCCGAAGGGATGAGGGGTTCCAGACATCCTCGGCCGGGAAGACGTCCACGACGATGGAAGTGCCGTCGGTCATGGTGAAGACGACCTTGCCGACCGACTGGGTCTTGCGGATGGGCAGCGAAGTCTTTCCCAAGGACTCGTAGCGGACTTCCTTCAAGTACTCGATGCCCACGGGGCGGACATACTGCACGGTCTGGCTATAGACCAACCCGAAGGTCACGCCGGCCACGGTCTCCGTCGTCGGGTAGCTCTGTCCCGCCGAGACCAGTACCGCGGATTCGTAGCTGTCGAAGCAAACCGAGGCGATATGCTCGAGGTCGGCGACGATCTTCGAGGTCTTCGCCACGGCAGCCACGCACAATATGTTGACGTTGCGGCTGGTGGCGGTGCAGGCGGCGGAGACGTTCGTGCCCGAGTCGGCGCGAATCCCACCCGTCAGGGAGTCGACGAAAGACCAGGCCGAGTCCATCCGACTGGTGAAGTGGTGGCTCGAACCGTCAGGGAAGAAGTAGAGGGAGTCGCGCAGGGAGAAGATCCGCTGGAAAGCCGGAATGACCAGCGCACGGCGGAAGAAGCGGACGGCGTCCTCCACGTTGGTCGATTGACCGACGACGTCCTTTCCGGTGGCGTTCTGGAATACGGTATCGACCATGCCGAACGATTCGGCCTTCGCGTTCATTTCCGTCACGAAGGACGATTCCTCTCCGGAAACCTGCTCGGAAACGGCGATCGCGGCGGCATCGGAGCCCTGCAGCATCAGGGCCAGGAGCAGATACTCGAGGGGGACCTTCTCGCCCTTCTTCAAGCCCAGCTTGCCGGCATCCGCATCGGCGGCCACCTTGCTCACCGTGACCATGGTGTCCAGGGAATACCGCTCGAGGGCGATCAGGGCGGTCACGGCCCGATTCAACGCGGGCAATCCGACGGCAAGGGTCGCGTCCTTCTCGAAAAGTCGAACGCCGCGGGAGAGGTCGACGACCAGCACGGAAGAGGCCTCTACGGTGATCGGCAGGGTCATCGAGAGGGGAGCCTCGGTTGGAACTGGGGTCGGTGTGGAGACCGTCTCCGCAAGGGCTGCGACTCCCAGGGATGAAGAGAACAGGATGTAGATCAGGAGAAGAGAAAGCGCCTGAACAGCGACCCGCCGGATACGCAGGAAAGAGCCTCTCGGACGAGGCCCATCGAGGCGAACCGGATGCGGAAGGCGTTCTTCGAGGTCCCTGATGTTCATCGAGTCGTCTCCTCCATCCTTGCATGATACCAGATGCGGAATGAGGTGAATGTATCCTCCGTGCCGGGGTTTCAGGGTTTCAGCCCGACATCGGTCGTCTCGCGGCGCCACCTTCCGGGCGGGATGCCCTTCAGGCGGCGGAAGACACGCGAAAAGACCTGGGGGTCGTCGTAACCGACCGAGCGGGCGACCTCGGCCACCGAGAGGGAGGTGCGCAGCAGCGTGCAGGCCCGATCGACCCGGAAGCGCAGGAGGTGGTCCTTCGGCGAAACACCGATGTGCTTCATGAACAACGAATACAAGTAGGTACGGTCCAACCCCGCATGCCGGGCGAGGTCGGCCACGGACAGAGGGCCCGCATAATTCATCGCCACGTAGTCGAGCGCGCGCTGAAGGTACTCCTCCTGCCTTGTCCCCTGCGGGTCCTCCCGCACGATGCCGGGTCGAACCGCAAGAACGGCGAGGAACTGATAGAGGAGGCCGAGCAGCATGGGGTCGCGGCCTCGCTTCCAATCGGCTGCGGACAGCATGTCCCGAACGAGTGCCTCCAGACGCCCGTCTTCCTCGGTCCGGAAAACCGGCCGTCGGACCGAGACTCCGGCTTCCTGCAGCAGCGCTTCGGCCTTGAGCCCATGGAAGCCGACCCAGGCGTAGCTCCAGGGATCCTCGTGATCGGCCTTGTAGTCCACGACTCCACCGGGTGCGATCAGAAACGCATCGCAACGGCCCAGACGGTAGGTGGTTCCGCCGCAGCGAAACACTCCGGTCCCGCCGAGGACGACGTGCAGAAGGAAATGGTCGCGGACGCCGGGCCCCCAGGCATGGTCCGCCGCGCAATCCTCGATACCACATCGGTACATGTTGAGGTCCGTGTTCCCCGGGTCGGTGAATACCCATTTCTTCAGCATGGGAAGCCCCTTTCGACTCTCGGACCATATTCAGGGCGACGTTCAACCTCTCTCCAATATACAACAAAAGGTCGATTTCAGTCATCATCGTACGCTTCCCGTCCTCCAGACACTGGAGTACTATGGGGACAGGATGCGGCAGGAGCCGCTCGTCGACTGACCCGGGAGGTTGAACGCATGGCAGAGCTCCGATACCACCCCCTCACCCGCGACTGGGTGATGATCGCGTCGCACCGCCAGAACCGTCCGCAGATGCCCAGGGACTTCTGCCCCTTCTGCCCTGGATCCGGAAGGATCCCACCTCATTATGAGGTCATGGAGTACGATAACGATTTTCCTGCCTTGTCCCAGGACCCTCCGACCCCGGATGACGTCGCGACGGCTCTCTATCGGACGGCGCCCGCCTACGGGAAGTGCGAGGTGATCCTCTATTCACCCGAGCATGACCGGACGCTTCCGGAACTGCCCCTCCCTCATATCCGCAAACTCGTCGACCTATGGTGCGCCCGCTACGAGGCGATATCGGCGGACCCCGGGATCCGATACACGTTCATCTTCGAGAACCGCGGCGAGGTCGTCGGCGTCACGATGCCGCACCCCCACGGGCAGATCTACGGGTATCCCTTCGTGCCGAAGAAGCTCGAGATCGAAGCCGAGTCGATGCGGCTCCATCGCGAGGAGACCGGTCGATGCCTCGTCTGCGACATGGATGCCGAGGAAGAGACGGCCGGACTGCGGATGGTCTACCAGAACGAGCACTTCATGATCTACCTGCCGTTCTTCTGCGAGTATCCGTACGGGATATACATCTCCGCCAGACGCCATGTGCGCTCCATCGTCGAGCTGACCGACGCGGAGAGGGACGGGCTCTCCGACGCCGTGCTCACCGCCGCCGGCACGCTCGATGCCTTGTTCGGCGTGCGATTCCCCTATATGATGTGCATGCACAACCCGCCGGTGAACACACCGGGCGGAGACCCGGACTGGCATTTCCACATCGAGTTCTTCCCGCCGATGCGTTCGGACGTGAAGCAGAAATTCAATGCATCGAGCGAGACCGGGGCTTGGGCGCACTGCAATCCTACGGCCCCTGAAGAGAAGGCCGTCGAACTCCGGCAGGCGTGCGCGCGCTTCCGGACCGCCCACGGATTGCCGGGCGGCGCCTGGGAAGCCTGAAGAGAACGACGGAACGACGGGAGTCGGGGAGGGGACAAATGGCGAGGATTCTCGTGACCGGCGGAGCCGGCTACATAGGCAGCCACACCTGCGTGGAACTGTTGGCGGAGGGCCACGACGTGGTCGTGGTCGATGATCTTTCGAACAGCAAGCCGGAAGCCGTCGCGCGGGTCCAGGAAATCGCCGGCCGGAAATTCGTCTTCCACCAGGCCGACGTGTGCGACGAAACCGCGCTGCGGCGGATCTTCAAGGGCGAGTCGTTCGATGCGGTGATCCATTTCGCCGGGTTGAAGGCGGTCGGGGAATCCGTCGAGAAACCCCTCGAATACTACCGGGTGAATCTTGGAAGCACGGTAGCGCTCTGCCGCGTGATGGCCGAGCACGGCGTGAAGCGGCTGGTCTTCAGTTCGTCTGCGACGGTGTACGGCGTCCCCGAGCACATGCCGCTCCGGGAGACGGATCGGCTGGGAGCGACGAACCCCTATGGGCGGACCAAACTGATGATCGAGGAGATCCTGCGCGACCTGCATGTTGCGGATCCTTCCTGGTCGATCGTGATGCTTCGATATTTCAACCCGATCGGTGCGCACCCCAGCGGCCGCATCGGCGAGGACCCGAACGGGATTCCGAACAACCTTCTTCCCTTCGTATCCCAGGTCGCGATCGGCCGACTTCCGGAACTGAAGGTCTACGGCTCCGATTACCCGACACCGGACGGCACCGGCGTGCGCGACTACCTGCATGTCGTGGATCTCGCGATCGGTCACTGCCGCGCGGTGGACCACGCGATCGCGACCCCCGGCGCAGAGGCGGTGAACCTCGGCACCGGAAAAGGATACAGTGTCCTCGACATCGTCCGGGCTTTCGAGAAGGCGAGCGGCCGCAGGATCCCCTACTCGGTCGTGGACCGTCGTCCGGGGGATATCGCGGTCTGCTATGCGGACCCGGCCAAGGCCAAGACGATGCTCGGCTGGACGGCCGAACGAGACCTCGCGGAAATGTGCGCCGACGCCTGGCGCTGGCAGTCGCAGAACCCCGCCGGATACGGCGAGGCCTGACGCGATGAACAAGGCGGATCGCTGGAAGGACTACGAACTGCTCGATGCGGGCGGCGGGGAGAAGCTGGAGCGCTGGGGCGACGTCGTCCTGCGCCGGCCCGACCCACAGGCCATTTGGCCCGCAGGCGAGGCACCCGCAACCGCGAAGGCATGGAACGCGTCCCATGCGACGTACCACCGGAGCGAGACCGGCGGCGGTTTCTGGGAGAAGCACCGTGTCCTCCCGTCGGATTGGACCGTATCGTACCCGCTGGCACAGGGGCAGCTGACCTTCCGGGTCGAGACGACGGGCTTCAAGCACACCGGCCTGTTCCCCGAGCAGGCTGTGAACTGGGATGCCTGCGCCGAACGGATCTCCGAGGCGAACCGCAAGGGACGGCCCAGCCGGATCCTCAACCTCTTCGCATACACGGGAGGAGCTACCGCCGCCTGCGCGAAGGCCGGCGCGACGGAAGTCGTCCACGTCGATGCCTCGAAGGGAATGAACCAACGCGCCAAGGAGAACCTGGGGCTTTCCGGGTGCGAGGATCGTCCGGTGCGCTTCCTGACCGATGACGTCGGCAAGTTCGTCGAGAGGGAGATCCGCCGGGGTCGACGATATGATGGGATCATCATGGATCCGCCATCCTACGGACGAGGCCCCGCCGGTGAACTCTGGAAGCTGGAGGATGCGCTTTATCCGCTCGTCGACCAGTGTGCCCAGCTGCTTTCCGACACGCCGTCCTTCTTCCTGATCAACTCCTATACGACCGGCCTGTCTCCCGCGGTTCTGACCGCCGTTCTGACTCTGGCCGTCGGCGGCCGATTCGGCGGATCCGCGCAGGCCGACGAAATCGGGCTTCCCGCTTCGCTGCGCCCGTTGGTCCTACCTTGTGGCGCCTCGGGCTGGTGGACGCCTTGACCTCCATTCCCCCGAACGTCCGTATCGAGATCCTGTACGAGGACAACCACGTGGTCGTCGCCGTGAAACCTCCTGGCGTGCTCTCCCAACCCGACGGCTCTCCCGCGCCCGACATGCTCGCCCTCCTCAAGGCCTACCTGAAGGACAAGTACGCGAAACCCGGCGACGTCTTCCTTGGACTCGTGCACAGACTGGACCGTCCCGTCGGAGGGGTCATGGTCTTCGCCCGCACATCGAAGGGCGCCTCCCGCATCTCCGCCCAGATCCGCGAACACGGCCTCGAGAAACGGTATCTGGCCGTCGTGCATGGACGTCCCGCCCTGGAGTCCGGCGTGCTGACGGCGCGCCTCCAGAAGGACCCCCGGACCAATACCGTCCGCCGGCTGGGCGAAGGGGAGGATGGCTTCGAGGGAGATCCGACCGCGAACCTCCCCCGGGACGCGTCTCTCTCCTACCGCATGCTGGCGACTGCACCAGGTCCGATCTCCCTGCTCGAGATCGCCCTCGAGACCGGGCGCTCGCACCAGATCCGCGCACAGCTTTCCGACGCCGGCCTCCCGATTCTCGGAGACCGCCGATACGGGCTCGCCACCGACGACTTCGAGGACATCGCGCTCTGGGCCTTCCGCATCGGGTTCGATGCCCCCACGCGCATGGAGCGGATCGTCGTGCAGGAACCACCGCCGGTCGGAAGAGAACCCTGGTGTCGGTTCGCCGGCGCATTGCCTGCCCGCTCCGTCCCTTCCACCGGCAGCCCTGCCTCCGCATCTCAGCCGAAGCCCTGACTGGAGGTCTCGATCCATGCCGCGAACTGAAGCTTGCCCGTCGAATCCGTTTCGTCTCCGCCGAAAGACGGTGGCAGTCGTGCTTGCCGTCCTCCTGACCCTCAGCCTCGTCGGCGTCGCCCTGCTGCTCCTCGTGGACCTGCGCGTCGTGAAGGTCGGTACGTCCTTGATTCGACCGACGGAAGGGAAGACCTACGATTGCATCCTCGTCCTGGGAGCCCTGGTCTACGGCGATACGCCGAGCCCCATGCTCAAGGACCGGCTCGATGGCGCTCTCGCGGCCTACCGTGCCGGCCTGTCCGACCGGATTCTGGTCAGCGGCGACCACGGAACGGAGGACTACGACGAGGTCAACGCGATGCGCATCTATCTCGAGAAGGCAGGCGTCCCTCCGGAGAGCATCTTTCTGGACCACGCCGGATTCGATACCTACGACTCCCTCTATCGGGCACGGGAGATCTTCCAGGTCCGATCGGTCCTCATCGCGACGCAGCGGTTCCACCTTCTTCGTGCCCTGTATATCGCCGACCGTCTGGGTCTTTCGGCCAATGGAACCGACACGGCCTATCGCATCTACGGAAAGGACCTCTGGTACGAGATCCGCGAGGTACCCGCCCGCTTCAAGTCCTTTCTGGACTGCGAAATCCTCCGAAGTCGTCCGACGTTCCTGGGCGAACCGATACCGATTTCCGGCAGCGGCATGGCGACGCGGGACGAATGACCCGAATCGTAGCCCTTCCATTCCATCAGCCGGTGCTATAATGGATTCGTCGTTGGATGCGCAGGAAACTCATGCCATATTCGAAGGAGGATGAATCGACATGAAGAACCTCAAGGGGTCCCGGACCGCCGAGAACCTGCTGAAGGCCTTCGCCGGCGAGTCGCAGGCTCGCAATCGCTACACCTTCTATGCCTCGGCCGCGAACAAGGAAGGATACATGCAGATCCAGGCCATTTTCACCGAGACTGCCGATAACGAGAAGGAGCACGCCAAGCTCTTCTTCAAGCACCTCGCGGCCGGTCTCGCCGGTGAGCTTCCCACGACCGTCGACATCGTCGCGACCTACCCGGTCGCGCTGGGCACCACGCTCGACAACCTTCGCGCCGCGGCGGCCGGAGAGCACGAGGAGTGGACCGAACTCTACCCGGCCTTCGCGAAGATCGCCGAGGAAGAAGGGTATCCAGAAGTGGCCTCCACTTTCCGACTCGTCGCGAAGGTCGAGACGGAGCACGAGAACCGGTACGTTTCGCTCGCGAAGAACGTCACCGAGGGTCTCGTCTTCCACCGCCCCGAAGCCGTCGCCTGGCACTGTCGGAACTGCGGCCTCGTCGTGGTCGCGACCCAAGCCCCCGCGGAATGCCCCGCCTGCCGGCACCCTCAGTCCTACTTCGAACTCCAACGTCCGAACTACTGAGCCGAAGGACGCTCGGACCGCCGCGCGTCGATACAAGGAGGACCTCCGCCCATGAAAAGCATCAAGGGATCCCGCACCGCCGAGAATCTGATGAAAGCCTTCGCAGGAGAGTCACAGGCGCGAAATCGATATACCTACTACGCGTCGGTGGCCAAGGACGAAGGTTACATCCAGATCCAGTCCATCTTCCTGGATACGGCGGACAACGAGAAGTCCCATGCCAAGCAGTTCTTCAAGCTTCTTGCCGCGGGTCTCGGAGACATGCTTCCCACGACCGTCGACATCAAGGCCACCTACCCCGTGGCCTACGGCACCACGCTGGACAACCTGCGCGCGGCGGCCGCCGGTGAAAACGAGGAGAGGACCGTTCTCTACCCCGGGTTCGCGAAGATCGCCGAAGAAGAAGGGTTCATGGACGTGGCCGCCGTCTTCCGCATGGTCGCGAAGGTCGAGGCCGAACACGAGGCCCGATACAATGCCCTGGCGAAGAACGTCGCCGAAGGATTCGTCTTCCGCCTCACCGAGGCCGTCGCATGGCGCTGCCGCGAGTGCGGCTATGTCGTCGTCTCGACCTCGCCGCCCTTGGAGTGCCCGGTCTGCCATCACCCGCAAGGCTACTTCGAACTTCAGCGCCCGAACTATTGAACCGACTATCGAACCATCGGATTGCCATCCGTCCGACCGGGATGATATAATCGGACCGCTCCAGACCTCGAGGTGTGGCTCAGTCCGGTAGAGCGCCTGGTTTGGGACCAGGATGTCGCAGGTTCGAATCCTGTCACCTCGACCACGACCCAATGGGCTTCGGGGAACTCCCGGAGCCCATTTCTTGACCTGCGATTCCAATGCACTCCGCCGACACCCGGTGGAACAAGGAGAAACATGATGAAATTCGCATCCAGAGGTCTTCCCGTCGACCCGGAACTGCCTTCCAGCATCGTTCCGGCCCTCGCCCGGAAAAGAATCCGCATCAGCTCGGTCGGGTATCCCGGAACCGGCACCCTCTACTATGAAGGGACGATTCGCTCCTTCGTCGTGGAACGCATGCCGCACGAGACGCTGATCGCTCAACTGCCCGGACTTCTCGAGGTGCCGCGCTTCACCTACCAGCCCGGCACCGAGAAACTCCTCGTGGAACTCATCGAGGACTGAAGAACAGAAGAAGAGGCCCCGGTTCGCGCCGGAGCCTCTTTTCGATTTCGCGGGTCGCTGCGGGTCAGGTTGGGCGCTCCGAGACGACGACTTGATTCCTTCCGTTCGTCCCCGGTTTGCCGACGTTCATACTACGGGTTCGACCGAGCAAGAGGTTCCAGTTCAGGTCGAAGCGCCCTGCGCAGCCGCCAGTAGATGAAGAGCGTTCCGGCAAGGCCGAGGACCCCGCTTACGAGCATGCAGCCCGTGGCACCGGCCACTTCGGTCAGCTTGCCCGCATAAAGGCTTCCGAAGGGGATCACACCGCCGAAGACGAGCGAGAAGAGGCTCATGACGCGACCGCGCATCCGGTCCTCCGTCGTGAGCTGGATCTTCGTGTTGACCAGCGTCGTGAAGGATATGGTGCAGAAGCCGATGCCAATCAGGGTCGCACAGGCAAGGGGATAGCTGCGCTCGAGTCCGAGGATGGGCAGAAGGATGCACATTCCGGCCGCACCACCAAAAAGCACCGAAAAACGTGCTCCAGACTTGCTCTTCGTCGTGATGCGAAGGGCGCCGAGGAAGGAGCCGAGTCCGAGGGAGGTCATCAGAAGACCGTATCCGGCGGCCTCCTGGCCGAGGTTCTGCGTCGCGAAGATGGGCACGAGAACATTGAAGTTGATGACGAACGTGCTGAGGATCGCGAGCAGGAGGAGCGGATAGAGGATCGCGGGAGTGTGACGGACATAGACGAGTCCCTCCCGGATATCGAGCAGTACGGTCCCGAAGGTTCGAACGACGGGGCGCGGTTCCATGGAACGAGGGATGCGCATCAGGGCGAGTCCTGCGATCACGGCGAGAAAGCTGGCCGCGTTGAGGTAGAAGCAGGCTGCGATGCCGACGAGGGAGATGAGGAGTCCGGCGACTGCAGGACCGAGGATTCGGGCCAGATTGAAGAGCGTGGAGTTGAGTCCGATCGCGTTCATCAGGTCCTCCTTGCCGACGAGCTCGACGAAGAAGGACTGGCGGGTCGGCAAGTCGAGCGTCTGCACGACGCCGAGGAGGAGGGCCAGCACGAGGACGTGCCAGTATCGTGCGACGCCCAGCGCGGTGATCGTGGCGAGGGCCGCCGCGAGGACGGCCAGACTGGACTGCGTGACGATCAGGACGGTGCGCTTGGGAAAACGGTCGACGAGCGTCCCGGCGAAAAGGGAGAAGAGCATCATGGGCAGGAATTGGAGCGCGGAGACGAGCCCCAGCTTGAAGGGTGCGTCGGCTTGGCCGGACGTGAGCTGCAGGACCAGCCAGGCCTGACCGATGTTCTGCATCCAGGTCCCGATCAGCGAGACGCACTGGCCGACGAAGAAGAGACGGAAATTCCGGTGGGTGAGCGCCGGAAAGGTGGAACGGAGCTTCCGAAGGACGGTCGAGGAATCCATGGACACCCCTTTTCGGCATTCGCCTCTCCCATCATACCCTTCCAAGGAGTTGCAGAACATAGGGTACCGGCCCGGACCTTTCCAGGCAGTACAATACGGGGAAGAGTGGAGGAACTGAAATGACAAGGAAGATGCCTGCGCTGTTCGTCGGCCATGGTTCACCGATGAACGCGATCGAAGACAATGCCTATACGAGTGCCTGGATGGAAGTGGCGAAGCGGCTTCCGAAGCCGGAGGCCATCCTCTCCGTATCGGCCCACTGGTTCACGGAGGGGACGCGGATCTGCGACGACGCGCACCCCCGCATGGAATACGACATGTACGGATTCCCCGACGAATTGTACCGACTGGTGTACCCGGCTCCCGGGTCTCCGGAGAAGGCGCACCGTGCGATGGATGCCATATCCGCCGACGTGAGGGTCGACGACAGCTGGGGCTTCGACCACGGGACCTGGTCGGTGCTCCACCGCCTGTTCCCGAAGGCGGACGTCCCTGTCTTCCAGCTGAGCGTGGACCGAGGTGCGACCCCTGATGAACATTTCCGGATCGGGCAGCGGATCGGGGCTCTCCGGGACGAGGGGGTCCTCGTGTTCGGCAGCGGCAACGTCGTCCACAATCTCGGCCGCATCGGATGGGGGATGGAGGGAGGGCACCCTTGGGCCGACGAGTTCGACGACTATGTCAAGGAGCGGGTCGTCGGGCGCCGTTTCGACGAGGTCGTCGGCTACTCGGCGGCGGGACCGTCCGCGCGACTGGCCGTTCCCACGACGGACCATTTCGACCCGCTGCTATATGTACTCGGCGCCGCCCGACCGGAGGATGCACTGACGGTGTTCAACGACACCCGCATGATGGGTTCGCTGTCGATGACAAGCTATCTTTTCGAGTGATGCGAAAGCCGCGTCCTTCCCAGTCCCTCCGCCATGTGGGATAATGGTCGGAGATAGGGTCCGCCCGGGACCCGTGGGAGGCAGCACGTGATTCAGCTCGATCCGACCCTTCGCAGATCCCTGACGGCGTTCCTTTCAGTCCTGCTGATCCTGGCCCTTGCAGGCTGCGGTCCTGCAGGAACCCCGACTCCGAGTCCGCTCCCGACCGCGACGCCGGAACCGACCGCGACCCCGACGCCCGTCGCGACGCCGACACCGGAACCGACGCCGACCCCGACACCCGTGCCAGTCGTCGCCATCGATATCAAGTCGCTTTCCGGTTATGTCGCGCCCAAGGCCCAGTCGAACGGCTCTTATAAGAAGACCTTCGCGGACGGTGGCACCATCACCTGGTGGGTGTATGGGAGCGGCAACAAGCTGGTGAAGGGGTACCAGGCCGAGACGCCCGTCGTCTTTGGCCCGTCCTCCGATTTCACCGTCGTGGAGGGCGTCCTGACGTTCCGCGGGAACAACTACCGGGATGCGCCGGCATGGGGTTCGGCCGACGTCTTGAACAAGAAGCTCACGATCGTATGGGAAAAGACCATTGGCGCCGTCAGCGGCACGGGAAGCTATTGGCCCGGCTCCGGCTGGACTGGACAACCCCTGATCGTGCATTGGCCGGAAGAGACGCGCGAAGCGATGGGACTTTCGGCAGAGGCCAAGGCCAAGGACCTCGTCGAGGTGGTATACCCGGTCTTCGACGGGAAAATCTATTTCCTGGACCTCGAGACGGGACTCCCCACGCGCGATCCGATCAAGGTAGGTTTCAGCTTCAAGGGGACCGGATCCGTCGACCCCAGGGGTTGGCCCTTCTTCTACGCCGGTCAGGGTCTCAACGACACGAACGGCACGATCGGCGCCTTCTTCTACCGGATGTTCGACCTGGTCCGGAACGAGCAGGTCTACGGCATCCCGGGGCTGGACCCCGTCACATCGCGCGCCTGGGGTGCCTTCGACTCCTCGTCGCTGATCGACGCGAAGACCGGCATCCTCTTCGAACCGGGCGAGAACGGCGTCCTCTACCGCACGGACCTCCATGCGGCGTTCGATGCGACGGCTGGCACCGCGTCGCTGGCGCCGGAGATCGTCAAGATGAACTACCGGGTCTCCTACCCGTCGTATTACGGAATCGAGAGTTCCGCCGTCGGGTATCGGAATCTCGTGTACACCTCGGACAACGGGGGGCTCGTCCTTTGCACCGACATCAACTCGATGGAGCCGGTCTGGATGTTTTGGACCAAGGACGATTCGGATGCCACCATGGTGCTCGAGGAGACCGCAGACGGTCCCGTCCTCTACCAGGGCAATACGGTCGACAAGCGTCCCTCCAAACAGGGCACGACCGGCGACGACTGCAATCTCCGGAAGTTCGACGCGCTGACGGGCAAGGTCCTCTGGCAGTACGACGTCCATTGCGTCTATGACTCCGTCCTCAATGGGGGGCTGCTCGCCACCCCGCTGGTCGGAAAGGACGACATCTCCGATCTCGTGATCTACAACATTGCGAAGACGACCGCCAGATACGCCGGCACGCTGCTCGCCCTCGACAAGGCGACGGGCAAGCCGGTCTGGACGCGCAAGCTCGACGCATACAGTTGGAGCTCCCCCATCGCGATCAAGGGAAAGGACGGCAAGTCGTACGGCATCTTCTGCGACTACAAAGGCGATATGCACCTGTTCGACCCGCGCACCGGCGAGGACCTGGACGTGATTTCGCTCGGCTTGAACGTGGAGTCTTCCCCGTCGGCCTACGACGACATGATCGTGGTCGGCTCCTACGCGAAGAAGATCTTCGGCATCCGGATCGACTAGCATGAGCAGCGGCGCACCCGAAGGGAAACCGGACAGGAAGGGACTCCTCGCGCGATTCGCACAGGAGGACCGACCGCACGACCTTCGACAGCGAGCCGCCGAGATCCTGCGCTACCTCGGCCCCGGACTCCTCGTCACGGTCGGATTCATAGACCCTGGAAACTGGGCCGCCAACGTCTCGGCCGGCGCAGACTTCGGATACCGGATGCTCTGGATGGTCACCCTGTCCACGCTCATGCTGATCCTGCTCCAGCACAATGCAGCGCACCTTGGCATCGCGACCGGCAACTGTCTGGCCGAGTCCGCCGCGATCCACTTGAAACGGAGATTCTCGACTCCCATCCTCGGATCCGCTGTGCTCGCCGCAGCCGCGACAGCCTATGCGGAGCTCCTTGGCGGGGCGCTCGCCCTCCAGATGCTGTTCGGCATCCCCGTACGGATCGGGGCTCTCCTCGTGCTCGCGCTCGTCGCCGTCATGCTGCTCACGAACTCCTACAAGCGCGTGGAGCGGTGGATCATCGGCTTCGTCTCGCTGATCGGCCTATCCTTCCTGGTGCAGATGTTCCTGTCGCCCATAGACTGGGGCAGCGCCGCCGTCGGCTGGGTCACCCCCGCCATCCCGGCCGGTTCCATGCCGATCCTCATGAGCGTGCTGGGCGCGGTCGTCATGCCGCACAATCTGTTCCTTCATTCGGAGATCATCCAGAGCCGCAAGTGGAACTTGAAGGACAAGAAGGTCATCGAGCGCCAGCTGAAGTTCGAGTTCCTCGACACGCTGTTCTCCATGTCGGTCGGCTGGGCCATCAACAGCGCGATGATCCTGCTCGCCGCCTCGACCTTCTTCGTAAATGGAATCCACGTCACGGAACTCGCCCAGGCGCAGAAGATGCTCGAACCTCTCCTCGGCCCCGCCTCGGCGATTCTCTTCGCGGTCGCCCTCCTCTTCTCGGGCTTCTCTTCCTCGATCACGGCCGGGATGGCCAGCGGCTCCATCTTCGCCGGCTTCTTCAAGGAACCCTACGATGCCGGGGACAAGCATAGCCGCACCGGAATGCTCCTCGCCTTCGTCCCCGCGACGCTGCTGATCCTCGTGACGGGAGACCCGTTCAAGGGGCTGGTCCTCTCCCAGATGCTGCTCAGCATCCAGCTGCCCATCACGATCTTCCTGCAGATCCGGCTCACCTCCTCCCGGAAGGTGATGGGGGACTACTGCAATTCCCGGACCGACAATATCCTGCTCTGGGCATGCGGACTGGTTGTAACGGGTCTGAACGTGATGCTGCTCCAGGAACTCGTCTCGGCTGTGTTCTAGAGACCTCACACTCCCATCACACGACAGGAGTACGATGGCCTCAGAAGCACGAAACGAACGAGGAGGCGCGAAGCCGATGAAACGCACGACAGTCCTGGTGGTCGATGACGAGGAACGGATCCGCAAGTTGGTCGGGGACTTCCTCCGCAATCGCGGATTCGCGGTCGAGGAAGCTTCGGACGGCCGGGAAGCATTGAAGGCATTCCTCGATCACCCCGAGCGCATCGACCTGTGCATCCTGGACGTGATGATGCCTCCGCCGGACGGCTGGTCGGTCCTGAAGGCCATTCGGACGGACCACCGGACTCCGGTGCTCATGCTGACCGCCAAGGCCGGCGAATACGACCAGCTAGAAGGCTTCGCCCTGGGCGCGGACGACTATGTCACGAAGCCCTTCTCTCCTGGACTCCTGGTCGCACGCGTCGAGGCCCTGCTTCGCCGCAGCGCGCCATCCGCCGAGGCGCCGACGGAATTCGACGGCATCCGCATCGACGAGCCGGGACACACCATCTACCTCGACGGGAAGCGTCTGGAACTCACTCCCAAGGAGTACGACCTCCTCCTGTACCTCTATGAAAACGGTGGCATCGCGCTCTCCCGCGAAAGGCTGCTGTCCGCGGTCTGGAACTACGACTTCTACGGCGACCTGCGCACCGTCGACACCCACGTCAAGCAGCTCCGCGCCAAGCTCGGAACGCGCGGCGAGCGGATCCGCACCATCCGCGGCATCGGCTACAGCCTGGAGGTCGAAGCGTGAAGCATTCCCTTCGGTTCCGGCTCTTCGGGACGACGACGGCGCTGATGCTCGCCTTCGTCGTCATCACGCTGGTGCTCAATTCCGTTCTGCTTCAGCCCTTCTATATCCAGAAGAAGACGGACACCCTTCAGACCGTCTATGTGAAGGTCGTCGCCTCGCTATCCGAGAATGAATCCACGCGATCGCTCGCCCTGGAGAAGCTGGAGAACGACCTCGGCGTCTTCATCTCCATCGCGGACAAGAACCTGGAACGGATCTACGGCACGCGGCCGACGCAGGGAACTCTACCCGGGGTCATCGGCTTGCCGACCTCTTCGGCAACCGACGGGCATGGGGGTTTCGGAATCTCCGATGACCGCCAGATCCGAGAGAACCTGGCCCTTTTTACCGCGGTCCCGACCATCTCGCGCTGGAACGACACCCGCACCGCCGCCACCTTCCTCTCCCTCTCCGGCAAGGTCGAGGATGAGGATGGGTCCGTCACCTACATTCTCCTGCGCACATCCATCCAGCAGCTTCGCGACAGCGCCGCGATCGCGAACGATTTCTTCCTGCTCGTCGGACTCGTGACCATCCTGCTGGGAGGTCTATTCGCCTTCCTGTTCGCTCGGAACATCACGCGGCCCGTCCTTGAGATCAACCGCACAGCCAAGGCCATGGCGGTGCTCGACTTCTCCCACAAGGTCGACGTGCGCACGGATGACGAGGTCGGCGAGTTGGGCCAGAGCGTCAATTCCCTATCCACACAGTTGGAGAAGGCCATCACGGAGCTGCGCGATGCCAACCGGGAGCTGCAGCTGGACATCGAGCGCAAGGACCGGATCGACAAGCTGCGCAAGGAATTCGTCTCCAACGTTTCCCACGAGCTGAAGACGCCCATCTCCCTGATCCTCGGGTACGCCGAAGGCCTGAAGGTGCGCGTCAACGAGACCGAGAAGGACATGTACTGCGACGTCATCGTGGACGAGGCCCGGCAGATGAACCGCATCGTGGTCCGCCTGCTCGATCTGGCGCAACTGGACGCGGGCGAAGTCCGCCTCGACCGGACCGTCTTCTCCGTCAAGGCGCTCGTCGAGCGCGGGCTGGAGCGGTATGCCCTGACGCTGCGCGACGCGGGCGTGACGGCTTCGGCTTCAGGACCCGACCTCAACCTGTATGCCGACGAGGGCCGCGTCGAACAGGCCCTCGACAACTACCTCACCAACGCCATCCACTACGTCGGCGGCGACAAGCGGATCGAGGTCGGCTGGGCGGAAAAGGACGGCCAGGTGCGGGTTTCCGTATTCAACAGCGGCGACGGCATCCCCGAGAGTTCGCTCCCCCGCGTGTGGGAGAGCTTCTACAAGGTCGACGCTTCGCGCACCCGCACCTACGGTGGCACCGGCCTCGGCCTGCATATCGTCCAATCCGTCCTCCACACCCACGGGGGAACCTGTGGTGTCGACAACGTACCCGGTGGAGTGACGTTCTGGTTCGAGCTTCCCGTGGGGGCGGAGCAGGCAGGGTAGCCATCACGAAACTCTCACGAAACGCTCAACTTTGAAATGCGCCTCGGAAATCTCCGGGGCGCTTTTCATTTCATACATAGTTCCGGTTTGGGTGCGTGAATCTTCACAACTAGGGCACAGAATCGATTTGGATAGGATCTGAAGCATCATCCACGCCAAGGAATCCAAAGGGGGAAACAACCATGGGAATCGGAACGGGGATAGGGAAGACTGCGCTGGGGATCGGACTTGTCCTGATGGTAGGACTTTCCGGCTGCACCTCGGAAGTGACATCCACGACGACGAAGATCAGCACGCAGACCGTCAAGCTCGGGGACCTGCAGATCGGTCTGTATGCGGACGGAAGGGTTTCGGTGCCCTATACGGAGGCCGATTTCGAAGTCTCCGGCAGGGTGGAGGCCATCCTGGTCACAGTCGGGCAATTCGTCGAGGCTGGAGACCTCCTCGCTGAGCTGGACGACACGGACCTGGTGGCCGCAGCAGCGCAGTCGAAGCGTGACCTCGACAAGGCGCAGGCGGCATATGACGATGCCGTCGCATCCAGGACGTATGCGCTGGCTACCGAGCGCATCCGCCTGAATTCCCTTTATGCGAAGACGCAGGTGGTGTTCGATGACGAAGACCTCCAGAAGGCCATTTCCGATGCGGATATCCGGGTCGACGATCGGACCGAGGAGCAGGTCGAAGCCCAGACGGCCTACGATCTTGCACTGGGAACCGGCTCGCCAACGGACATCGCAGCGGCTCTCAAGTCGCTCGAGTCCGCCGAAGCGGCCTTGGACCTCGCTTCCCTGGGGCTTGCGAACGCTAAGGAGAACCTAGAGGATGCTCTGGTCAAGTTCGCGTCCGACGACTCGACCGCATCGGAGAACTACCAGCTGGAAAAGCTGAAGTACGACAACCTCGTCGATTCGACGCTCTCCGTGTCCAACGCCGAGTACAACCTCACCTCGGCTTTGGAGAAGTTCGCGACTGCGGAGCAAAGCGTCGCCCTTTCGAAACTGTACGCGCCGTCAGCCGGCAAGGTGATCGACCTCCCCTACGCGGTCGGCTCGTATGTGGTCGCCCGCAGTCCGTCCGACTCCAGCACCACGACGGTCCACTTCGCCACACTGACCGATCCCGGCGTCGTGTACCTGACGGCCAGCATCACGGAAGGCGACGTTTCCGGGCTCGAGGTCGGACAACCCTTCAAGGCGACGGTCGATGCGCTCTCGCTGGCGAATGTCGCAGGCCAGGTCTCCACCATCAGCTCGATTCCGAAGATCGACAACACCGGCATCGTGTCCTTCTCCGTGACGAGTCTCGTCGCGGCGCCCGACGAGAGGCTCCTCAACGGGATGTCCGTATTCGTCACCTACTTGAAGAAGGAGAAGCTCGACATCCTGCTCGTCTCCAACAAGGCCATCTTCCTGGAAGACGGGCAGCAGTACGTCATGCTTCAGAAGACCGACGGCAGTTTCGAAAAGCGTGCGGTCACGGCCGGGCTGACCAACGGCACCGTCAGTGAGATCGTCGAAGGCCTGGCCGCAGGGGACATCGTCGCGACGAGCGGAGTCAACCCATGAGTGCGCTGGAGATTCTACGATCCGTCTTCATCAGCCTGGCTTCGAACCGGTTCCGCGTCTTCCTGACTTCGCTGGGCATCATCATCGGGACCTTCACCATCATCCTGGTCG
>CAZOHH010000013.1:0-10756 GCA_964579735.1 uncultured Oscillospiraceae bacterium
AGCTTCCGCCGAGGCCGATGACGAGGATGGTGGAGATGACGGCCATGTTCTTGGAACTGAAGAGATCGACCTTGCGGTTGATCATGATGGCGATGCCCTGAGCGCCGATGACGCCGAACAGGTAGATGCTGACGCCGCCGATGACGCTGCCGGGGATGGAGTTGACGATCTGGGTCAAGGGGGTGAAGAAGGCGATGACCATGGTGATGACGGCTGCCGCGATGAGGACCGGCACGGAGAAGTTGCGGGTGATGGCCATGGTGCTCAGGTTCTCGCCGTAGTTCGTGCCGGCGGGACCTCCGAAGATGGAGGAGATCATATCGCCGACGCCGTCTCCGATGAGGTTCCAGCCAAGACGATTCTTGATGCCGTAGGGTTTCTTGCCCTTCTGGTCGGCAAGGTGGTCGACATAGATGTCGAGCTGATAGAGGTGGGCGGTCGATTCGGGGATCGTGGCGATGGCGATGGGCATGATGGCGATGAGAGCGACTATGGCTCCTGGACCGAAGCTGAAGTCGGGGAAGGTGAAGTGTGGGACTGATATGAGCTGGCCAGTGAACATGTTCGCGAAATCGATCATGTTGAGAGCGGCCGCGAGACCATATCCGACGAGGATGCCGAACAGGATCGGGAGTTGTCCCCATGTGCCCTTCAAGTAGACGGAGAACACGATGGTGGAGACGAGGGTGACCAGTGCGACGATCCATGCGAGGTTCTGCGCTTCGCCCGTTGCACCGGCTCCGCCGGCTGCACCGGTGAGTGCGACGCCTGCGAGCGAGATGCCGATGACGATCGCGATGCTGCCCGTGACGGTCGGGGGAAGGACCTTCTCGATCTTGTCGGGTCCGAAGAAGTTGATGACGAGGCCGGCGATGATGGAGACGAGACCCGACATGATGATGCCGAACTGGGCTTGCGAGATGAGGGCGTCCGGTGCGACTTCGCCGAAGTTCTTGACGCCGGTGATGGAGACGATGGCGGCGATGTAGGAGAAGCTGGATCCATAGAAGAGTGGAATCTTGCCACGGGTGACGAGGATGAAGCCGAGAGTCGCAAGTCCGGCGGCGAAGATGGTGGTTTCCACGTGGAAACCGGTCAGGAGGGCGACCAATACGGTGGCGGGGAACATGACCAGGATCTGCTGGAAGGCGAAGAGGACCAGTTTCCAGATCGGGGGTCGTTCGTCGGGGAGATAGCCGATGATCTTCGAGTTCGAGGCGCCCATGATTTTCTCCTTCTCTCGATTGCCTAGTGGCGGCTTCCGTACCTTCGTCACCGGGATGGATTCTAAATATAGTATATGGAACCATTCGAGAAACACAATATGCAGACTTCAAAATCTTTGACCTTCAAAGCAAGACTCCGGGTGGACAAACCATCATGGATGCGGTAGAATCCAAAACCGTAGCAGCGTGCGGGTGTAGTTCAATGGTAGAACCTCAGCCTTCCAAGCTGATTGCGTGGGTTCGATTCCCATCACCCGCTCCAACGGGCTCATAGCTCAGCGGAAAGAGCAACGGCCTTCTAAGCCGTGGGTCGGGGGTTCGATTCCCTCTGGGCTCACCAGACGAAGCCGCCCTCACCGGGCGGCTTTTCCACGTTCATTCGGTTCCACAATATGGTGTATAATCGAGTCGGAACAAGCATGCGATACCCCAACATATGGAACGCGAGGGTAAGGATGGCCAAGTCCAGGAACTATGGAAACGACAGCATCTCCTCCCTGAAGGGGGCGGACCGCGTCCGGTTGCGCCCTTCTGTGATCTTCGGGTCCGATGGCATGGAAGGGTGCCAGCATTCCTTCTTCGAGATCCTCTCCAACTCGATCGACGAGTCCCGCGAAGGGTACGGCAAGCGGATCGAGGTCCGGCGATACAGGAATGGCTTCTTTTCCGTCAAGGACGACGGTCGCGGCATTCCCCTCGATTACAACGAGAAAGAAGGACGTTACAACTGGGAGCTCGTCTACTGCGAGCTCTACGCAGGCGGAAAGTACGACAACCTGTCCGGGGAGAACTACGAGTACAGCCTCGGGCTCAACGGACTCGGCGCCTGCGCCACCCAGTACGCCTCCGAGATCTTCGACGTCGTCGTCACACGCGATGGCTTCAAACATGAGCTCCACTTCGAGAAGGGCGTGAATGTCGGCGGACTGATGAAGACGCCCGTTCGTTCGAACGCGACCGGTTCGTTCCAGAAGTGGAAGCCGGACCGAGAGGTCTTCACGGAAACGGATATCCCGAATTCGTACTTCCTCGATATCCTCAAGCGCCAGGCCATCGTGAATCCCGGCATCGAGTTCGTCTTCGTCGACGAGCCTTCCGACACCCGGGAGATCTTCCTGTACCCGAACGGCATCGAGGGCTATGTGCTCGAGCTGGCCGGCGATAATGCGCTATCCCGACCCGTTCTTTTCGAGGCATCCGGAAAGGGCCGCGACCGCGAGGATAAACCGGAGTACAAGGTCAAGTTCTCCCTGGCGTTCTGCTTCCACAATGAGGTCAATGTGCTGGAGTACTATCACAACTCCAGCTGGCTCGAATACGGCGGTTCGCCGGACAAGGCCGTCCGGAGCGCGCTGGTCTCGGAGCTGGAGAAGCTTCTCAAGGCCCGCGGAAAGTACAAGTCGGATGAGGCGAAGATTACGTTCGCCGACATCCAGGACAGCCTTCTTCTGATCGCCAGTTCCTTTTCGACTTCGACAAGCTACGAGAACCAGACCAAGAAAGCCATCAACAACCGTTTCATCCAGGAGTTCATGACGGAGTCCATCCGTCAGAAGCTGGAGGTCTGGTTCATCGAGAATCGTACGGATGCCGACCGCATCGGCGACCAGATCCTCGCGAACAAACGCTCCCGCGAGACTGCCGAGAAACAGAGGCTGAATCTACGCAAGAAGCTGATGGGCAATGTCGACATCGCCAACCGCGTCAAGAAGTATGTCGATTGCCGCACACGCGAAGTCGCGAAGCGTGAACTCTACATCGTGGAAGGCGACTCCGCGCTTGGTTCCTGCAAGCTCGGCCGCGATGCGGAATTCCAGGCGATCATGCCGGTGCGCGGCAAGATTCTCAACTGCCTGAAGGCCGATTATGAAAGCATCTTCCGCAGCGAGATCATCATCGACCTCGTCAAGGTCCTCGGGTGCGGCGTCGAGATCCAGACGAAGCATAACCGCGACCTGTCGGCTTTCGACATGGGGTCGCTCCGATTCTCCAAGGTGATCGTCTGCACCGACGCGGACGTCGACGGATTCCATATCCGCACGATGATTCTCGCGATGCTCTACCGGCTCGTGCCGAGCCTGATCGAGTCGGGCAAGGTGCATATCGCGGAATCGCCGCTATTTGAAGTGACATACCGGAACCGTAAGGAAGAGCAGACGCACTTCGCGTACTCCGAGAAAGAGAAGGCCGACCTGCTCGCGCGGCTCGGAGCCGACAAGTGCTCGATCCAGCGCTCCAAGGGTCTCGGCGAGAACGAACCGGAGATGATGTGGCGCACGACGATGAACCCGGTGACGCGTCGCCTCGTCCGGGTCTGTCCCGAGGATGCGAAGAAGACTTCGGAGGTCTTCGATCTTCTGCTCGGTGAGAATCTGGCCGGTCGAAAGATCCATATCGAGACCAACGGGCATCGCTACCTCGACATGCTCGACGTCGACTGAGGAGAGGGAAGATGGCAGCCAGAAAATCCGTAGATACGACTCCACCCGCCCCGGTCCCGGAAATCCAGGTTCCTGTCGACGATCGTCCGATCACGGATGTCCTCGAGCAGAATTTCATGCCCTATGCGATGAGCGTGATCGTTTCTCGTGCGATTCCGGAAATCGACGGATTCAAGCCATCCCACCGGAAACTCCTCTACACGATGTACAAGATGGGATTGCTGACGGGCGCACGGACGAAGTCCGCGAACGTCGTCGGCCAGACGATGAAGCTCAACCCTCATGGAGACCAGGCGATCTACGAGACCCTCGTCCGATTGACGCGTGGCAACGGAGCCCTGCTGCATGCCTACATCGACTCCAAGGGTAACTTCGGCAAGCAGTATTCGCGCGATATGGCCTATGCCGCCTCCCGCTATACTGAAGTCAAACTCGACAGGATCTGCGAGGAGGTGTTCCGCGGACTCGACCGCAATGCGGTCGACTTCATCGACAACTACGATGGGTCGATGAAGGAGCCTGCGCTACTGCCGGCGACCTTTCCGACAATCCTCGTCAACGCCAACCAGGGTATCGCCGTCGGGATGGCCAGTAATATCTGCTCCTTCAACCTGGCAGAAATCTGCCGCGCCACCGCGGCCTATATCCGTGACCCCGCAGTCGATGTGCGGACTCTGGTCCCTGCACCTGACTTTGAAACCGGCGCGGAAATCCTCATGGACGAAGCGGAGATGGCCGAGGTGTTCGCGACAGGACGAGGTGCCGTGAAGCTGCGCGCACGGTACGAGGTCGACCGGAAGCTCGCGATGATCGAAATCATCGAGATTCCGTACACGACGACCGTCGAAGCCGTGATGGACGAGATCGCCGAACTGATCAAGTCAGGCAAGGTCAAGGAAATCGCGGACGTACGTGATGAGACCGACCTCGACGGCATGCGGCTCACGGTCGAGTACCGCCGTTCCGTGGACCCGGATGCGCTGATGCTGAAGCTCTTCCGCTACACAAGTCTGCAGACCTACTTCTCGTGCAACTTCAACATCCTCGTGAACGGCACGCCCCGCGTGATGGGAGTGAAGGGAATTCTCGCGGAGTGGGTCTCCTGGCGTCAGAATTGCGTACGACGCGAGACGCGCTTCGAAATGGAGCGAAAAGAGGAGAAGCGCCATCTGCTCGAGGGACTCGAGCGGATTCTGCTTGATATCGACCGGGCCGTGAAGATCGTCCGCGAGTCGGAGAAGGAATCCGACGTCGTGCCGAACCTGATGGCCGGGTTCGAAATCGATGAGGACCAGGCCGAGTCCGTCGCCGAAATCAGGCTGCGCAACTTGAACAGGGAATACATCCTTGCCCGCACGGGGGAACTACGGACCCTTCAGGGCGAGATCGACGAGCTCCGCAGCATCCTGGCGAATCCGATGAAAGTGGACAACCGGATCGTCGCGGACCTCGATGCCGCCGCTAGAAAATACGGGAAACCCCGTCGGACGCGGCTGATCGCCGCCGAAAACGTCGCCGTCGTCGAAGATCACCACTTCATCGATGATTTCAATCTCAAACTCTTCCTCACGGCCCACGGATACGTGAAGAAGATTCCCATGACCTCGCTTCGGGCGAACGGGGAGATCAAGACCAAGGAGGATGACCGCATCGTTCAGGAGCAGGAGACACGGAACAAGGCGGACGTGCTATTCTTCACCGACCGCTGCAACTGCTACAAGATCAAGGCCTACGAGCTTCCCGACCACAAACCGTCGGACCTGGGTGACTTCCTGACGAATCGTCTGGAGCTCGAAGAAGGGGAAAAGGTCATCGCTTTTCGAGCAACGGACGACTATGCCGGTCAGGTCCTCTTCGCCTTCGAAAACGGTAAAGTCGCCCGCGCCGATATGAAGGCCTATGAGACGAAGACCAATCGAAAGCGCCTCAAGAATGCGTACAGTGATTCCTCCCCCCTTGTCGCCGTCTTCTTCCTCTCCGTCGACGAGGAATTCGTCGCGACAAGCAGCATCCGCAAGGTATTGGTCTTCAACTCGTCGGCCGTACCGATGAAGGCTGCCCGCGACAACCAGGGCGTGCAGATCCTGCTCTCGAAGAAGGGAAGCCGTCTGATTGCGATCGTACGCCTTGCGGAATCCGGTATCCAGGACCCGAAATACTACCGGACGAGGACATTGCCTGCCGTCGGAAGCTATTTGAAGGAAGCCAGTCTCCCCCAGCGTCAGCTCGAACTCGGAGAGGTTCGCTGACCATGGTCCGCCGCGTCATCGCCATCCAGGGAGGACGATGGTCGGGACCGGACCGACGGCTGCAGAATCGGAGGCGACTGATCCGAAACATCTTCCTTGCGATCTTCCTGGTTGCCCTAGCAGGGGCCGTCGTTGGCGGATCAATCGGGCTGACAGCCAGGACCCGCGCGGATTCAGCCTACGACCGTTTTTCAATCGCCTTCGCTTCGAAGGATTATGCGGCGGCCCTGATCATCTACCGGGACGTCCAGGAGCGGTCTCTTGAAGACCCGGGTCCATTTTCCTTCACGGATCTCTACGCGGAGTCGCTCTATCGAATGGAGTCTGACCTCGAGGACGAAGTCAAGAGGATTTTCGACGAGCCGGCCTCCGATTCAGGATTGGACGAGTCGTCGCTCGACTTGCTCGACGGATTGCAGGAAGTCTCCGGCATGCTTCTCGCCCGAATTGCCCGAGATACCTGCGAAGCCTATCTCGGAGGAGCAGGTGAAATGCCGGCGATCCGATTGAAGCTGGAAAGTTTTCTCGAAGTCGAGGGGGCTGCATCTGCAATGCAGACTCTGATCGACGATATCCCGAAGATGCTCACCGCACAAGCCCTATTCAAGTCAGCCGACTTGAATCTTGCCGAGGCGAATTGGATCGATGCCGCTACCGGTTATCTCGAATTGGTGGATGGAAACTCCGGTCTCATCCGCGAGACAGCTCAGATCCGACTCGATGCCTGTCGCACTTCGATGCGCGAGCCGGTGCTTGCGGAGGTCGAGGCCTTGATCGACGGAAGTCGATACTTCACCGCTCTCGATCGGTTGCAGCTGCTCTCCCGGATCTTTCCGGAGGATGCGACGATCGACGGTCTACTGGAACAGTGCAAGACACCGACTGCCGTCGATCTCGAACTCTGGACTGGACCCATCGAATACATCGCGATCCGTCCGCTGATCGCAGACACGACGCAAGCCTTCGATGGCGACGGATTCGCTCGGACAGCCGCTGACGCCATGCTCACCACGCTGGAGTTCCAACGCATCCTGGAACAACTTCATGAGCGCGGCTACATCCTCGTAGACCTGCCTGTCCTTTTCGATTTTTCGATGAAGGACGGTGAAGTCGTGGCTTCCCGCCGGATCCTGAACCTGCCCAAGGGAAGGAAACCCCTCGTTCTCGGCATCGAAGGGCTGAATTATTATGCGGCGAGACTCCGGACAGGGAACTCCATATCCCTTTCGCTGGATCCAAAAGGACATGTCGTCTCGACATTTCCTTCCTCCGGAGGATTGAAGACAGGAACCGATGGGGAAGCCATAGGTATTCTGGAAGGATTTCTAGCCCGCAATCCCGATTTTTCCTTCAATGGTGCCCGTGGAACGATTTCCCTGACTGGTTACGAATGCATCTTCGGGGCCATAACGGACAAGGACCAGATCGACGATCGGAACGAGGCATTGCTTTCCATCGGCGAGCCGACCATCTCCCTATCGGATTCCATGATCGATGCCAATCGACTGGAAGTCATTTCCATCATCAGGACCTTGTCGGCCCACGGGTGGACCTTCGCATCTTCGACATATGGTGGGATCGATGCTGCGTCCGCGTCAAAGAAACGCATCTCCGAGGACACGGGGAAATGGGTGGCACAGGTCGAGGCGCTGACAGGACCGACGAACATACTTGTCTATCCGAACGGAAGCTGGTTGAGGAACGATGACGCAAGAACCGGCATTCTCAAGGAGGCCGGCTTCCGGATCTTCTGCGGAATCGGGGCGAATCCGTACATGAACATCGGGAAGGACTTCGTCTTCATCGACCGCGTCCTCCTGAATGGATATTCCTTGAAGCATGTTAATCTGAGCCGGTTCCTCGATGCGGCCGAGGTCCTCGATCCGGCCCGTCCTCCTGAATGAACCTGCCTATTTCAGAAAGAACTCCTTGTATAGCTCTTTGACGGCGTAGTTGCAGTATTCCTCGCGAATCCCGAACATCACGCTGATTTCCGATGCGCCCTGGTTGATGATTTCAAGATTGACGCCGGCCTTCGCAAGGGAGGATGCCGCGCGAGCCGTCACGCCGACGGTGTGCGCCATGGCCTCGCCGACAAGCATGACGATGGCAAGACCGCGGGACACGGTGACGTCCTCGATGCCGAGTTCGTCATGGAGTCTTGAGACGACGGTCAACTCCTTCTCTACGGGGAAGTACTGCTGGCGGATGATGATGGAGAGCGAATCGATGCCGGAAGGGATATGTTCGAAGGAAACACCTTCCTCCGCCAGTACCGTGAGGACCTTCAGAACGAAGCCGACTTCGCGATTCATCAGGTATTTGCTCATGTTGAGCGTCAGGAAGCCCTTGGCGCCGGCGATGCCCGTAACGGTCCCGTCGAAGTTGCCGCGGGTTCGGACGATCATCGTTCCCTTTGCCGTGGGGTTGTTGGTGTTGCGGACGTTGACCGGAATCGAGCGACGGAAGGCCGGCGCAAGTGCTTCCTCGTGCAGAACGCTGAACCCGGCATAGGCAAGTTCGCGCATCTCCCGGTAGGTGATCTCCGAGACTGGATGCGGGTTGCTTACGAGTTGCGGGTTCACGGCATAGACGGAATCCACGTCGGTCCAGTTCTCATAGACCTCGGCTGTCACCGCGGCGGCGAGAATGGAGCCCGTGATATCGGACCCGCCTCGAGGAAAAGTCGCGACTTCGCCGTTCCGCGTATAACCGAAGAAACCCGGGAAAACCAGGATTCCGGTCCGGTCGGCCAAGGAGGAGAGGAGCCCGTAGGATTCGGGAAGGACCTGGGCGTTGCCGAACTCATCGGTGAGAAGCATTCCAGCCAAGCGAGGATCGATGTAGTGGGCTTCCTGGCCGATGCTCACGAGGTAGGCGGCAATCAATCGGGCTGCGTTGTCTTCACCGGCGGCCTTGAGGGAATCGAGGAAGCGGTTCTTGTCGCTTCGGTTCTGCGCGAGACGAGAGGTGATGTCGGCGGCAATGGGGGCGGCGATGGTTTCATGGACGCCGAGGTCCACGGCGATGGCATTGAAACGTGAAATGACGGCAGCCAGGTCGGCAGCGGTATCCTGCTCGCGAAGGGCGGTCTCCGCGAGAGCGATCAGAAGGTCGGTGACTTTCGTGTCCTCCTTGTTCCGCTTGCCGGGAGCAGATACCACCATGAGTCTACGGTCCGGATCCGCAAGGACGATATCGCAGACCTTTCGAATCTGCTCCGCATTCGCCAGGGAAGTGCCGCCAAACTTGCAAACCTTCATTTCATGCCTCTTTCCGATAGCAGACCCCGAATCTTCTCCGCAGATAAAAAACAAGCAGATTATAGAACATGAATCCATGTATTTCAATCCAGCCCGGGGTTTCGGTTGACTTGGCCGAGGGGGACATGGATACTTGGCACATGGATCGAGTGTTGTCGTCGCGCCCCGACCATCTGGTCGACTCATATCGAGAGGTGACCCCAGAGTATCTGCGCGCTTTGGGACGCAGAGCGTTGCTCCTCGATGTCGACAGTACCCTGGCGCCGCATGGATCCCGATCGCCGACTCCCGAAGTCGCCAAATGGATCGAGACCCTTCGTTCCGCTGGAATCCAATGCATCGTCGTCTCCAATGGCGGACATCATAGGATGAAAGAGTTCTGCAGCGTTCTCGACATCCCCTTCATCGCCCGTGCGGGCAAGCCTTCGCCATCCGCTGTACGAAAGGGCCTTGCAACGATCGACGCCTTATCGTCGGAAGCCGCTTTCCTCGGAGACCAGCTCTATACGGATATACGATGCGCACGGAACGCAGGGGTTCTTTCCATCCTCACCGCACCGATACCCTGCAAGGAACCATGGAACGTCAATCTGAAACGATGGTTTGAAAGGAGAGCGCTCCGTGGCGCTCTCACGACGGAAGAGTTGCAGGGTTGGAGCCGCAGGCTCTGACCCCAACAGAACGGAGGAAGAAAATGCCCCGTTTCGGACCTGCTGGAAACCCCGCGAGCTTCTACGACTCCGGTGCACATCACTCGTTCGAGATGCCCGGCTATCTACGTGGTCTCGGTCTCGACGCCTATGAGTACCAGTGCGGTCGTGGCGTTTCCATTCTCCGCGATACGGCGGAGCGGATCGCCGCCGAAGCCTCCAGGCACGATGTCGCCATGAGTGTCCACGCCCCGTATTTCATCAACCTTGCGTCCGAGGAGCCAGACAAGGTCGAGAACAGCATCGGTTATATCCTGGAGAGCCTGGAAGCCGGGCTCTGGCTCGGAGCGACCCGTATCGTGCTGCACCCCGGAAGCGCGAAGGATGCCGTTGGGCGTGCTGCTCCGCTGGAAAGGGCAAAGACCGTGTTGTCGGAGGCAATCCGCAGGGCCGACGAAAAGGGTTATCTCGATACCATGACCCTCTGCCCCGAAGTGATGGGAAAGAACAACCAGCTCGGCAGCCTCGAGGAGGTCATCTCTTTATGCACCATCGATGAACGGCTGATTCCGTGCGTGGACTTCGGGCATCTGAATGCGAGGATGCAGGGCGGCCTTTCCACGGTCTCAGATTTCCGTATGGCTTGCCTGCGGATATCGGACGGACTTGGCCGGGAACGGTTGACCCGGCTGCATGTCCACTTCAGTCGCATCGAATTCACCGCAGGAGGGGAGAAGCAGCACTGGACCATGGATGACACGCGATTCGGACCCGACTTCGAACCTTTCGCGGAAATCTGTGCAGAGTTGGATCTCCATCCCGTCGTCATCTGCGAATCGAGGGATACCCAGGCCCTGGATGCTCTTGGCATGAGGAAGGCGTATCTCAATGCATTGGCGTCAAAATAGGAGCTTCGCGGCATTGACC
>CAZOHH010000013.1:10856-37802 GCA_964579735.1 uncultured Oscillospiraceae bacterium
AGCTTCGCGGCATTGACCTGCCACGATGCCTACCGGCATCGTACGGCGGAGGACTCGCTCTAGAAGCGTCGCGGCAGCAGGTTGCTTCCTCGTTCGTTCTCGATTACACTATTGTAGGATTTCAAGCGATTCATAGGGTTCACAATAGGAGGTACGAGGATGGTCAGCGCAGGGGATTTCCGGAATGGTCTGACGTTCGAAATGGACGGGCAGGTCTTCCAGGTAATCGAGTTCCAGCACGTCAAACCCGGAAAGGGCGCCGCCTTCGTCCGTGTGAAGTATCGCAATGCGAAGACCGGTTCTGTCGTCGAACGCACGTTCAACCCGAATGACAAGTTCGAGCGGGCGCAGTTGGACCGTCGCGACATGACATACCTTTATTCAGATGGCGACCTCTTCCATTTCATGGATAGCGCCAATTTCGACCAGATTCCGATTGGTGCGGACAAAGTCGGCGATACCTTGAAGTTCGTCAAGGAAAACATGATCTGCAAGGTCTTATCCTACAAAGGGGATGTGTTCGGCATCGAACCCCCGATATTCGTCGAACTGGAAATCACGGACTGCGAGCCCGGCGTCAAGGGGGATACCGCCCAGAGCGCGACCAAGGCCGCGATCGTCGAGACCGGCGCCACCGTCCGAGTCCCTCTTTTCGTGAACCAGGGCGAGACGATCCGCATCGATACGCGAACCGGTGAGTACCTGGAGCGGGTCTGACCCGTCCGGGAGCGAGATGGAGCAGGAAGGCGAGCGGTTCGAACCAACCAAGGGCGAGCGTACGATGTCTCGTGGCTTCGTTGCGCAATACGCCGCCGAGGCGGCGATGCAGACTCCAGGAGTCGCTTCGCTGCAGACCGGCGGCCTTGCGGGAATCAAGGAGGCTCTCGGTGTCGAACATGAAGGAAAGGGTGTAGTGGTCGTGTACCACGACGAGAACGAGGATCTCGTCACCCTGCATATCTATCCGGTGATCTATTTCGGAAGCATCGTCCCAGAAGTCGCTTGGACCGTGCAGGAACGCGTGAAGGCGGACGTAGAGCGTTTCACGGGCCTCACTGTCGAGGCGGTTCATGTACATGTCGTCGGAATCCGTTCCAGAGAGGAGCTTCAGCCATGAACCGACTCCTGAAGATCGCGCTGACGACTTATGCCTTCTTCCTATCTGCGATTTCAGTCGTCTTCATCCTGATCACGGTGGACCAGGAGATGTTGGCCGGCATCTACATGCTCATGTATACGCAGGTATTGTCCTCTCCTCCCATACGATGGCTCGTATTCGGGGTCTCCGTGTTCCTATTCGTTTCCAGCGCCGGGTTCCTGGTATATGGACTCCAGAGCGACCGTCTTCGTCGCACGAGGATCCGCAGCAACGATGTCGGCGTGATCGACATCGACGTGGATGCCATCGAGAGCATCGCCCTCAACTCAGCGAAGACCGCTCAATGTGGTATCAAGCAGGCCAAAGCCCGCGTGGCTTCCGTCAAGGGTGGAAAACTCACCATCCGCCTCACGGCCGTGCTGTATTCCGATGTCGAGATACCCGCCATGATGACCAAGGTCCAGGATCGCATCAAGAAGGACATCGAGCGCTATACGGCAATTCCGGTCGCCGGGGTCTCCGTGAAGGTCAGCCGTGTCGAACCCGTGGCCGCCCGTGTCGAGCGTTGACGAAGATCGCCCGATGAAACAAAGGGAGCCTGGCGAGAATCGGTCCGGCTATATCGGCGCATTGGCTGGTTTCGCGCTTGCGCTTTCGCTTGTCCTTTTCGGGATTCTCAAGACGGTGTTCCTGATTGTCCTCAGCGCCGCAGGTTTCTACATCGGCCGCCGTTTCTTCTCGAACCGCAAGGAAATCCGAGATCTACTCGACAGGCTCCTGCCACCCGGCAGATTCCGTTAGAAAAGGGGTTCGATGGGAAGAAGAACGACCCGGGAGTCCGCGTTCAAGTTGTTGTACCAGATGGAGTTCCAGAAGGGCGACGAAGAAGCGCAGATACTCGGATATCTCGACGAATATGCAGTCGACCCGAAGGAGAACGAGTACTTCCTCGGGGTCGTTCGTGGCGTCATCGCGCACAAGGACGAGATCGACGCGCTCTTCTCGCAACACCTCAAGGGCTGGACCCTGAACCGCCTTCCGCGTATCGATCTCACGATCCTCCGCATCGCGGTCTTCGAAATCCTTTTCCTGAAGGAGGTTCCATTCAGCGTTTCGGTCAATGAAGCCGTTGAATTGGCTCGCCGATACAGCGCGGAAGAATCACGCGGCTATATCAATGCCGTGCTTGGCAAACTCGCTCCATCCGTACCGGAACCCAAGAAAAACGAACAAATCGAATTCGAAGCTGGAGCAGAAGAAGTCGTGGAGTCCGAACCGGGAGAACCGGGATGAACGCGCCCCTGTCGGTCTCCGACCTCAACCGCTATGTGAAGGGGCTTCTGGAGAGCGACGATCTTCTCGCCTCCGTCCTCGTCAAGGGCGAGCTTTCCGGCTTCAAGTCCTATCCATCCGGCCACATGTACTTCACATTGAAGGACGAGGACTCTTCCGTGTCCTGCGTGATGTTCCGAAGCAGTGCCCAGAAGCTGATATTCAAACCCACGGATGGACTGAGGGTCGTCCTTTCGGCGCGAGCCTCCGTCTATGAGCGGGATGGCAAGTTCCAACTCTACGTTTCTGAAATGAACGCCGAAGGGATCGGTGACCTTTATCTTGCCTTCGAACAATTGAAGAAAAGACTTTCCGATGAAGGTCTTTTCGAAGCGGGCAGGAAGAAGCGTCTTCCCCTGCTTCCGAGGTCGGTCGGAGTCGTTACGTCCCCTTCTGGCGCAGTGATCCGCGATATCCTACAGGTGATGGGAAGACGTTTCCCGAATTTCAGTTTGAAACTATTCCCGGCTGCCGTCCAAGGGAGCGGAGCCGCCGCCGAAATCAGCGAGGGCATCCGTTACTTCAATGAGAGCGGCGACGTCGACGTGATCATCATTGGAAGAGGCGGAGGATCCATGGAGGATCTCTGGGCCTTCAACGACGAAACCCTCGCTAGGACGGTCGCTTCCTCCCGCATCCCCATCGTTTCTGCCGTCGGTCATGAAACCGATTTCACGATCTGCGATTTCGTTGCGGACCTCCGTGCTCCGACTCCCTCTGCCGCCGCAGAACTGGTGATGCCGCGCAAGGTCGATCTCGAGGCCAGCGTGTTGGAGCTTCGGAACCGATTGGCAAAGGGGCTCGACCGACGACTCGAAGTGTCCCGCATGCGGTTGTCCCGGTCCCAGGCGAGTTCTGCCTTCCAGCGCCCCCTCGAAATTCTGGAGAGACGAAGGATGAGACTCGACCAACTTGCCCGGAACATGGCTTCCGCCCTGTCTGGCCGTTGTTCCGTCGAGCGAAGTCGACATGCCGCGCTGACTGGAAAACTCGATGCGCTGAGCCCGCTGAAGGTCCTTGCGAGAGGCTACGGTCTGGTGACGGATCCCAAATCGGGTCGCCCACTGATGTCGACCGCCATGATCCGCCCTGGGGATTTCGTCGACATATCCTTGAAGGATGGAGTCCTTGACTGCGAAGTGCGCTCGATCCGTGATCGTTGATGCGATGAATTGGACCGGCTCGACCGGTCCGGGAGGTTGATTCATGATGGATATGACGTTTGAAGAGGCGATGAAGGAGCTTGAAGGACTTGTGAAAAGGATGGAGTCCGGCGAACCTTCGCTCGATGAATCCATCGGACTATTCCAGAGAGGCGTCGAGCTTTCGAAGTTCTGTGCATCCAAGCTCGACGAAATCGAAAAGAGGATCGTTCAACTGGTCGAAGCCAAGGATGGTGGCATCGTCGAGCAGCCATTCAAAGAGCGGGAGGCTTGAGATATGCCCGACTCGCAGGAGTTTCGCGATGAATACAGTCGTCTGGGTGCATTGACCGAAAGGTTCCTCGAGAATGCATTTCAACCGCTTCCGCAGGACCCTTCCCGCGTGGTCGCCGAGGCGGCGCGCTACAGTCTCCTGGCAGGAGGAAAACGAATCCGCCCCATTCTTGCCCTATCCGTAGGACAGATGCTGGGTTGTCCGTTGGCGAACGTATTGCCGTTCGCCTGCGCAGTGGAGATGATCCATACCTACTCGCTCATCCACGATGACCTGCCATGCATGGATGACGACGACCTGAGACGGGGAAGACCCACATGTCATATGGCATACGGGGAAGCAAACGCGGTCCTTGCCGGAGACGCGCTCCTCAATCTGGCCTTCGAGACCCTTTCGTCCGCCTGCCTCGATGGGGTGGAAACCGGATCGGGGTTGCCTTGCGGAATCTCCGGCAGCTTGAAGGCGATGTCGGAAATCGCGCGTGCCGCGGGACAGTCCGGAATGATCGGGGGACAGGCCATCGACCTGGCAGCCGAGAACGGCGGCGTGGCCGATGACTTCCTGGAGAAGATGCACCGATTGAAGACAGGAGCACTTCTCCGCGCACCGGCCATGGCGGCCGCATACCTTGCCGGCGCATCCTCCGGGATACTGAACGCCGTAGACCGGTTTTCCACGGCGTTGGGACTCGCATTCCAGATCAAGGACGACATTCTCGACGTAACGGCTGGCATCGCCGAACTCGGCAAGACCCCCGGAAAGGACGCGCACGTCGGAAAGATCACGTATGTCACGCGTTATGGCCTCGATGAGGCCGCCGTCCGATTATCGAATGCATCCGGCGAGGCGTTGGATGCCCTGGTTGAAATCGAACGGCTTGGGTACGATGTCGATTTTCTGAAGGATCTGATTCGATTCCAACTGGAACGAGGAAAGTAGGCGCATCGGAATGACCGGGATCCTGGAAAATGCCATCTGTCCGACGGACATCGCGAAGCTTTCAGAAGTCCAATTGCCTGAATTGGCGAAAGAGCTTCGCAGGCACATCATCGACACCGTATCGACCAACGGCGGGCACCTCGCCTCGAATCTGGGCGTCGTGGAACTTACCATTGCACTTCTCCGTGAATTCGACCCGCTCACGACGCCCGTCGTCTGGGACGTCGGACACCAATGCTATGCCTACAAGCTCCTGACCGGCCGCTGCAGGAACTTCTCGACCCTGAGGACGATGGGAGGGGTCTCGGGCTTCCCGAAGCGCGAGGAGAGTCCCTACGACGCGTTCAATACAGGACACAGCAGCACTTCGATTTCCGTGGCACTGGGCATGGCGCGTGCCGCAAGGATTCAGAAGCGCCCGGACCATGCCATCGCCGTGATCGGCGACGGCGCTCTGTCCGGCGGTGTCGCACTGGAAGCGCTGAACGACGGAGGTCAATCCGGGGAGAATCTCCTCGTCATCCTCAACGACAACCAGATGTCCATCAACCGGAATGTCGGAAGTCTATCCAAGCACCTCGAGAACATCCGCATCTCCCCACGTTACAGGCGCCTGAAAAGCCGTATGGATGCGGCACTGAAAAGGATTCCGCTGGTCGGGAGACCCATGGCCAGAGTGGCGGAGATCGCGAAGATGACGGCACGTCACCTCATCCGTTCCCGCAAGGTCGTGTTCGAGGATTTCGGATACCAATACTATGGACCGGTCGACGGCCATTCCTTCGAGGAACTCGGACGGCACCTCGTCGCTGTCAAGGCCATGAAGGGGCCGGTACTGCTGCATGTGATCACGCAGAAGGGTCGGGGATACGAGTACGCCGAACTCTCTCCGGACGTCTACCATGGCGTCGCCCCATTCGTGATCGAGAACGGTGTCGGCGTGAAGAACGGCGCTCCGCCTTCCAACGGCAATGCTTCCTTTTCCGACGTGTTCGGCGCGGCCCTGCTCGATATCGCGGACAGACGTCCTGAAGTCGTCGCCGTTTCCGCCGCCATGCGCATCGGCACGGGCCTGGATGGCTTTGCGGAGCGGTATCCGGAACGTTTCTTCGACGTCGGCATCGCGGAGCAGCACGCACTGTCCATGGCTGCCGGAATGGCTGCGGTCGGTCTCGTTCCTGTGGTCGCGATCTATTCGACCTTCCTGCAACGCGCTTATGACCAGGTTCTACATGACATCGCCCTTCAAAGACTGCACCTCGTGCTGACCATAGACCGCGCCGGTGTCGTCGGAGAAGATGGGGAAACGCATCAGGGACTCTACGACATCGCATTCCTGTCGACCATACCGGGCATCGAGATCCTCGCCCCCAGCGATTACAGGGAATTGCGTTTGATGCTGGCCTATGCAGTTGAAACGGCTGAAGGACCCGTCGCGATCCGTTACCCGAGAGGGAAGGGCAGAGAAGACCTATCTCCAGATGGGTCGACGACGGTTCCCGACGGGGAATGCAGGCGTCTGGCGGGGGGTGGAGGAATCACCGTCATCTGCGTCGGCACCATGACCGAACGCGCGATGGAGGCCTCTCGCATTCTAGAGGCAGAAGGCATCGCATGCGATGTCATCGATCTGCGATGGGTCAAGCCTTTCGATCGGGAGTTTCTCTTTGAATCCGTCCGCCGCACCGGCGCGGTTCTGGTTGCCGAGGATGGAACGGAAGCCGGTGGCTTCGGGCAGGCTTTCCTTGCCGCCCTTCAGGAATCGGGAATCCCTGCGGTTTCAGCTCGGGTCGCCTGCGGGGACCACCCTCTTTCGCAGGGAACGCGGGAACAGCTCTATCGCCTGGAAGGCATGGACGTCGAGTCCATCGCTTCCTCCTTGAGACGGCTCCTCAAGGCAAAGGTCTCGCGTTCTCAGGATGAAGCCTGAAGCGAAGGAGAGGCTGGACCGCCTCCTCCATGACCGTGGGTTGTTCGACAGCCGCCAGAAGGCAAGGCGAGCCATCGAAGCCGGCGCGGTCTGCGTCGATGGCAAGGTGCTCCTCAAACCGGGCATGAACGTCGGTATCGAATCCGAAATCGCCATACTCATGGAGACGGAACGATACGTAGGTCGTGGAGGCCTCAAGCTAGAAGAAGCCATCCATCTGTTCGACATGGATTTCAAGGACCGGGTCGTCCTCGATGCGGGAGCTTCCACCGGCGGTTTCACCCACTGCGCGCTCCTGCACGGAGCAAGGCTGGTACATGCAGTCGATGTCGGACATGGCCAGCTGGACGCGCGACTGGCTACGGATCCTCGGGTTCTTTCGCGTGAGGGGACCGATATCCGCACCCTGCCCCTCGAGTCCCTCATTCCTGCTCCCGATATCGTACTGGCCGATCTGTCCTTCATATCCCTTGCGTCGACGTTGCCCGCGCTGATCGCTTTCGTTCCCGCGAATGGCTCCATCGTATGTCTTCTGAAGCCTCAGTTCGAGGCGGGTAGGGAGGCTGTCGGGAAAGGAGGCATCGTCCGGGACGGGTCCACGCATCGCAGGGTTCTCGGGCAGACGTTGGAGCTCCTTGCAGGGCTTGGCTGCATCTGTTCAGGAGTGGCACCTTCCCCGATCCGTGGTGGCGATGGCAATGCGGAGTACCTGATCAAAGCGGAAAGAAGACTGGACCTGACTCCTGAAGAATGCGGGATTCTGTCGCGGAATGTACTTGAAAGCGTGGATTCCGTCGTTCGACGCGCGTTGGAAACCCCTAGGCCATGATGTATAATTATGCGCGAACCCCATCCTGATAGGGTTTCCCCATACGTGGATTGGAGGCTGCGACACGACATGAGAATCGGCATCATCTCCAACCCCATGAAGGATATCGACCATCGTACGGCGAACGAGGCGGCTCGAGAGATCGTACGTCATGGCGGAACGGCTGTCGTCGGAGAGGAGTACCGCTCCTCTTCGCTCGGTGATAACCGTGATGTCGAGATCGCGGCTTATGATACCTGCTCCGTGATCCTCTGCCTCGGGGGGGATGGAACGTTCCTCTCGGCCGTTCAGAGTCATTATTGCAGCGATATCCCTCTGGTCGGCGTGAATCTGGGAAGCCTTGGTTTTCTTGCCGAAATCAAGCCCTCGAGCCTTTCCGCATCCATCCTATCCATCCTCGAAGGACGGTTCGAAATCGAGAACCGGATGATGCTGTCGGTTTCCACGAAGACGTCCGATGGCAAGCAGAAGAGCCATCACGTGGCCTTGAACGATGCCGTCGTGTCGCGAGGCGGGATCTCCCGAATTCTCACGGTCGACCTGTATCTCGATGGTCACCACGTGGAGACCGTTCCAGGAGACGGAATCATCGTCGCGAGCCCGACAGGATCCACAGGCTATTCGTTGTCCGCTGGTGGACCCATTGTCAGACCGGACCTCGGCATCCTGCTCGTGACGCCCATATGCCCGCACACCCTTCACAACAGGAGCTATATCACGTCCAGCGACGGAGAAGTCGAGATCGTGATCGGCGATTATCCCTATCACCCGGTGCTGACCGTCGATGGCCGCGTCGAGACGCTCCTCGAGCAGGGCGATAAAGTCATCGTTCGTCAGGCCGACAAGCCGTTGCGGTTGCTCCGCCTCGGGGCTTCGGACTTCTACGGCTCCCTTCCTGGAAAAATCTATGCAAGAGGAGGAGCGCAAGGAACGTGACAAAGCATGAACGTCAGGCACGTCTGCTCGCTCTGATCGAATCCCGAGAGATCGCGACCCAGGAGGACCTCGTCGCCGGGCTTGTTTCCAATGGCCTTCAGGTTACGCAGGCTACGGTATCGAGAGATATCAAGGAACTGGGCATCATCAAGGTGACGACCGTTTCCGGCACGCAGAAATACGTGCCGATGGACCGGACCGGTGAAGTCTCCGCAGGGCGACTTCTGAAGGTCTTTGCGGAAACCGCCGTCTCCTGCGACAGCGCACTCAACACGATCGTCGTCCGCACCCTTCCCGGGATGGCACAGGCCTGTGCTTCCGCCATCGATTCCATGCGCATCGCCGACCTTCTAGGTTCCATCGCCGGTGATGACACCGTCTTCATCATCGCACGCAACGAGGCGCTGGCCACCACGCTTCGTGAACGGATCCTGCGCATGATCGGTCGTGGTGGGGAAGAAGGTCCCTGATGCTGGTGCGTTTGGAAATCAAGGACTTCGCGCTGATTGATCGCATAGAAATCATGCCGTCCGCAGGACTGAACGTCTTGACAGGTGAGACCGGGGCCGGGAAGTCCATCGTGATCGATGCGATATCGGCGATTGCCGGTGAAAGAACCAGCAAGGATATGATTCGAAGCGGCAGCGAAACCGCAACGATCGAGGCGGTCTTTCGAAATGTTTCGGGAAGGGTCCCACAGGACTTCCTGGATTCGACCGGAATCCGATTGGACCCGGGCGAAGACCTTCTCGTAGGGCGGGAGATCTCCATATCCGGCCGGAACCTATGCCGCATCAACGGCAGGCTGGTTCCTCTATCGATTCTCAAGGAAATGCTGTCCTATCTTGTCGACATCCACGGCCAGAACGACAATCAGGCGATTTTCCGCACCGAGACGCATCTCTCCTTGCTAGACCGCTACATAGGCGAACCGCTTGTCCTCGCGATGGCTTCCTTCGGTGATGAGCTGGAGCGTTTGCATGTATTTCGCAAACGAATGGAATTCCTTGGCGCCGACCCCGCCGAGCGTGAACGTACCCTCGACCTTCTTCGCTATCAGGTCGACGAAATCACTCGAAGTGCGATTCAACCTGAAGAAGACGAACGCCTTGCCGCCCGACGAAAGGTCGTGGCGAACTCCGGACGGATCATCGAGTCCCTTGAGTCCGTATATGAACTCCTTGAGGGGGATGGCGAGACCTCGGTCTCCGTGCTTCTCGCCTCGGCCGTATCCCGCATCGAGGCTGCCGCCCGCAGTGTCCCGAAGGCCGAGGAGTACCGGCAGTCGCTCGAAGACGGCAGATTCTCCGTGGAGAATGCCGCAGCCGGCATACGGCGTCTTCTCGACGGCATCGAAATCCAACCGGGAGAGCTCGAGGAGATCGATGAGCGCCTCGATGTCCTTTTCCGGCTGAAGAAGAAATACGGCGGCACGCTCAAGGCGGTCTTCAATTTCCTGGAGTCCGCATCTGGTCGGCTGTTCGAGCTCGAGGACGGCGAAGAGGAATATGGTCGCCTTGAGAAGGAAGCGGTGCTTCAATCCCGGCTTCTGATGGAGAAGGCCGCGGTATTGACGAAACTCCGCACGGAGGCCTCTTTTGCGATTTCAGAACGGATCGGAATCGAACTGGAGACCCTCGGGATGAAGGGCGTGCATTTTGCCGTCCGCATCACCGGTACTCCCGAAGGTCGCGACGCGATCGAGAACCTATCCGAATTCCCGCGCTTCTCCCGATCAGGGCTCGATCAGGTCGAATTCCTCATCTCGCCGAATCCAGGGGAACCTCTGAAACCTCTCGCGAGAATCGCCTCCGGCGGAGAAGCGGCTCGGATCATGCTGGCCATCAAATCCATATTGGCGGATGCGGATCGCATCCCCGTGCTGATCTTCGACGAAGTGGACACGGGCATCAGCGGCCGCACGGCCGGCAGCGTCGGGGAGAAGCTCCTCCGGATCGCCGGGGCCCATCAGGTCCTCTGCGTCACGCATATGGCTCAGATCGCCGCCATGGCGGACCATCAGATTCTCATCGAGAAGTCTACCGACGGCCTTCGCACGTGGACTTCCCTACGTGCCTTGGATCGAAATGAACGAAGGACCGAACTGGCCCGTCTTCTTTCGGGTGGGACAGGGGAGTCCGAAGCGCTCGACCTCGCGGAAAAACTGCTGACCCATGCCGATTCGGTGCGGTCGGTCTCCGCAAGCTAGTCCGTCGTTCGATCTTCACTCGCCTGATTCCAGCCGAGAACATGCCTCATGTCCTGTGGTAGGCAACTCTCGAAGTCCCGAAGGTCTCCCTCGACGGGGTGGAGGAAGGCGAGACGTGCCGCATGAAGCGATTGGCGGGAGATACTGCCGTCGATGAGGAAATCGGACTCGGTGTAGATCGGTCCCGAGGGTCCATATCGGATTCCATATAGCGGGTCTCCTACGAGCGGCATTCCGGCATGGAGGGCATGGACCCTGATCTGGTGCGTACGCCCCGTTTCGAGTATGAATCGGACGATGGAAAGAGTCGTCTTTCCCATGTCGGTCTCCAGTTCATGCGAGGACTGCGTACGGTAGTCCGTGACCGCGGGCTTGCCCTCTGGAAGCACGGTCCGGCGGACCTTGTTCGATGGATCCACCCCGATGGGAGCGTCGATCCGTCCGCAAGGAGGGGTCGGAATTCCATGGACGAGACCCAGATACTCCCTGACGCAGACCCCAGCCTGACTTTGCCGCGAAAGTGCATTGTGGCTATACGGGTCGAGGGCGACGATCATCAGTCCGGACGTACCCGCGTCGAGTCGATTCACAGGATGTACTCCTTCGACTCCAGAGAGAGTTCGAACGAAATCCGTAACGGCGAGGCGACTCTCGTCGCGATTCGGGTGCGACAGCCAGAAGGGAGGCTTGCTGAGAACGCAGAGGTTCGCGTCGAGGAGAAGGATTCGGCCACCGTCTGCCAGGAAATTCACCTTCAGGTCCGAACCCTCGATGCTTTCCGTACTGCGCTCCGACGGCAGGGTGCCTGGCAGCGTCGCGACAATGGAATCACCGGCATGAACCGGCGCGATCATCCATATGGGCTGGCCATTCCGAGTCAGGCTTCCGTACAAGCGGACCCGCTTCAGGAGAGTGCCGGACAAGCCATGCCGGAATTGCAGAACATCCATGGCGCGACGGCCATCGTCCTGTTGGGAGATGACGAATTCAAGCTTCATGACCCTACCATGCACGTGAATCCGAATGGATGCAAGACCTGTTCGAGGAACTGCAAGCACGGCGTTCCACTTCGATGCTACCCTTGGTTGACATGAGGAAGTTGTTTTCTATAGAATACTCGTGAACAGGTGCCAAGATTCTGGAAACAGGATTGCACTTTGAAAACAAAATATCGGGAGGTGATTGCCATTAACGGGCTAGAGTATATAGCCATCGCCGGTGCAGTAGGCGTTCTCGTCGGAGTCGTCGCAACCGCGATCGTGAACCAAGTCGGATTGAATGGAAGCAGGAAGAAGCTCAAGGAATCGATCGAGACCTCGGAAGTCCAGGCGCAGAAGCTTCTGGCAGAAGCGCAGAAGGTTGGAGAGAACCGGAAGAAGGAACTTCTGCTGCAGGCCAAGGAAGAGATCCACAAGAGCAGGCTGGAACTCGAGAAGGACCTCAAGGACAAGAAGACCGAGATCGTTCGGGAAAAGACGCGCCTTGAACAGAAAGAAGAATCACTCGACAAGAAGGTCGAGGCGCTTGAAGTGAAGGATGAACTGCTGGACGGACGTTTCCGTGAAGTCCAGCTGATCGAGGAGAAGACCAAGGAACTCGAGCACCAGAAGGTAGTGGAGCTCGAACGCATATCCGGTCTCTCCGTCGAGGATGCCAAGAACCAGGTGTTGGATGCTGCGCGCACGGAATATCGCCACGACATGGCGGTGATGCTGCGCAATATGGAAGACCAGACCAAGGAAGAGGCGGACCAGAAGGCGCGCGAAATCATCGTCGGCGCCATTCAGCGCTATGCGTCGGATTTCGTGTCGGAAAACACGGTGTCCGTTGTAACGTTGCCCGGAGACGAAATGAAGGGACGCATCATCGGCCGCGAGGGCAGGAACATACGTGCCATCGAGACCATCACCGGCGTCGACCTCATCATCGACGACACACCCGAAGCCGTGGTTCTTTCCAGCTTCGACCCGATTCGTCGAGAGATCGCCCGGATCACCTTGGAGAAACTGATCGTCGACGGCCGCATCCACCCCGCGCGGATCGAGGAGATGGCGGACAAGGCCCGCAAGGAAGTCGAGCAGACCATTCGCCAGGAAGGCGATCGTGTGGCTTTCGATACCGGCATCATGGGTCTGCACCCCGAAATCATCAAACTCCTCGGTCGTCTCCGCTACCGGACGAGCTACGGTCAGAACGTCCTCGGGCATTCCGTCGAGGTATGCTGGCTAGCCGGCATGATGGCCTCTGAACTCGGGCTCGATGTGATGATGGCAAAGCGAGCCGGTCTGCTTCACGATATCGGAAAGGCCGCCGACTTCGAGATGGAAGGCTCCCATATCACGCTCGGTGGAGAGCTGGCTCGGAAATACAAGGAAGGTCCAGAGGTCATCAACGCCATCATGTCGCACCACGGAGACGAAGAGCCCACCTCGCTGGTCTCCGTTCTGGTAGCCGCAGCGGATGCCATATCCGCGGCTCGTCCCGGTGCGCGTAGGGAAAACCTCGAAGCCTATATCAAGCGAATCCAGAAACTCGAGGAAATCGCGAATTCCTTCGAAGGCGTGGAGAAGTCCTACGCCATCCAGGCGGGTCGCGAGATCCGCGTCATGGTCAAGCCCGATTCCGTTCGTGATGACGATATGATTCTGAAAGCCCGGGAAATCGCTCGGAAGATCGAAGAGGAATTGGACTACCCAGGACAGATCAAGGTCCATATCATCCGCGAATCCCGCGCCATGGAATACGCCAAGTAGATGAGTGTCCATTGAATCTTCTTTTTATTGGAGATGTGGTCGGAAATCCGGGGCGGCGCGCCCTTCGAAGCAGGCTGCCTTCTCTTCGGAAGGAGCTTTCCATCGATGCCTGCATCGTGAATGGCGAGAATTCCGCCGCGGGACTCGGCATCAACGCGTCCATCGCCCGTGAGTTCTATCAGGACGGAGTCGATTGCATCACCCTCGGAAACCACACCTGGTCACGCCACGAACTCCTATCCTCCATCGACTCGGATCCTCGGATGATCCGTCCTGCGAACGGCCCTTCCGCTTGGCCAGGGAAAGGTCACGCTTTCCTTGACATCGGCGGGGTTCCGGTGATGGTCATCAACGTTCTAGGCAGGGTTTCCATGGACCCTGTCGACGACCCCTTCGCGGCAGTGGAGGTTCTTCTCGAAGGGGAGAGGAAGCGACGCGAGTGCCGTATTACCGTCATCGACTTCCATGCGGAGGCAACCTCTGAGAAAGCTGCAATGGCCTTCTTCGTGGATGGACGAGCCACACTGGTCGTCGGAACCCATACCCACGTACAGACCGCCGACGAGAGGATTCTCGAGCGTGGAACGGCATTTCTCACGGATGTCGGTATGACGGGTCCGATCGATGGAGTCATCGGCATGGACCGCGACTGCTCGTTGCGGCGCCTGGTCGAAAGACTTCCGTCCCCCTTCGAAGTCGCGAAGGGCACCGCACGTATCGATGCAGTTCTGGTCCAGGCGGACCCGGCGACCGGTAGAGCCCTCTCAATCCGAAGGATCCAGGAGTCCGAATGACTTCCGCTTTTCTGATGCGTTGGAGAAGTGCCGCAGGGGTCCTCGTGGTTTCAATGGTCCTTTTCTTTCTCTCGGCTTGTCTTGCGCCTCTGCCGACGACTCCTACCGCAGAACCCTCTCCGACCTTGTCTCCTGCTCCATCGAATCCTCCTCGTTCGGGGACTCTCCGTATCTGGATGACTTCAATCGATCGCATCGACCCCCTTCGCTCCAGGAACGTCGGCTTTCTTCATGCTTCAAGCCTGATATACGAACCGCTCTACTCTCTCGACCATGAGGACCGACCTTCCCCCCGGCTTTGCATTGCAGTGGACCAGAGTTCTGATCATCTGACATGGAATCTCACGCTTCGCGACGACGTCCTTTTCCATGATGGAAGCGTCTTCGACTCTGCGGATGCCATGGCATCCGCTCGCCTTTGGATCGAGCAGGGCGCAGGACCTCTACATGACGCGCTTTCCGCTCTGTCCCCCATCTTCGAAACCATCGACACCCATAGGCTTCGGATCCGTCTTGCGGTTCCAGAGGCGAACCTACCCTGGCTTCTTCGCTTTCCGATCATTCCATCGCAATTTGCCGAATCGAAGCCTTCGGATCCATCGACAATGGTACCGGGAACCGGAACGTTCCGTATTTCCTCGTATGCCCAGGGAATCGGACTCGATCTGGAACGAGTCATTCCCGTTCAGGGCAAGGTCGAACATGTAAGGTTACTCGAGTTCGATGATTATCCTGCCGCGATGGAAGCTTTCCACTCCGATGCCCTCGATATCGTTCCTCTGGACGTGGAAGAGTATCGCATCTTCGAACTTCGGAAAGGCGTGCGGATCGCACGATACAATGGGATGCAGCTTGTCTATGCCGTGCTTGGGACGACGAAGTCGCGTGCCCTGTCGAATCCCGCCGCACGGGATGAGGTTGCTGCACGGTTGAAGCACTTGATGGATTCCGACGAGTTCTCCTCGGAGTTCTGCGTTTTCTCGAGCGAACGTGGCATGACGGCTGGGTTCGAATCGCTCGTCTTCGGCGTCTCCCCACCACCCTCGCCGACCCCTCCCATACCGACTGCCGCTACAGCTGGGCTCACATGGAAGTCCAGTCTGGAGGTCCTTGCCGCCAAGGGTACCGTCGAGGAGGGCATCGCTGCCGCAGTCGTCCTCGAATTCAAGTCCCATGGGATTCCCGCAGTCCAGCGCATCCTCGAGGAATCGGAATGTGTGGACGCACTCCTGAACGGAAGGTATGATGTAGCCATCCGGCCTCTTCCGTTGCCGGTGGTGCCCGGAGAACCCGTTCTGGATTCGAAGTCCTTCCCGAAAGGTTCTCCCTATCCTTTCCCCCTGATACGTTCCGAAGGAATCCTTGTCGGGCCGAGGGTCTTCGGGAATCTGATACCCTGCGCAAGTGAAATCTATAGAGGAATAGAGGAGACATGGGTATGGTCTGGATCCTGATCGTGATCATCGGCGCTGCCGCCGACCAGTTCCTGAAAGCGACCTTCACGACGATGCTGGCCAGTGGGGAGAGCATTCCCGTGATCGACGGTTTCTTCTATCTCGTACTGCGAACGAATCCCGGAGCCGCATGGAGCTTCCTGGCCGACAAGGAGTGGGGTGGATATGTCCTTATCGCCGTTTCCTCCATAGCCAGTGCAGCGATGCTGATCTTCATCCTGAAGTACCCGGACCGCCGCATCAAGGCCTGTCTTGCCTTCCTCTGCGCCGGAAGCGTTGGAAACCTCATCGACCGCATCCGCTTCGGCAGCGTTACCGATTACCTCGACTTCCACTTCGGAAGCTACGTATTCCCCACCTTCAATCTCGCGGACACGCTGATCGTCTGCTCCTCGATCGTGCTCGGCATATTGGTCCTGTTCGGGACGAGTCCGCAGCCGGCAACGACCGAGGCGCCCCTAGGGAAGAAGGACTGAATTGGAAACCTCCAGCCAGCGGACGTTCGTCTGCCGCGCGGATGGGACGCGCATCGACCGTCTGCTCTGCGACCTCTACGAAGACATCTCGAGAACCTATGCCCGGCGCTTGCTCGACGAGGGTCGTGTCCTCATTGGAGGAAGTCCCGCCAAACCTTCCGATAAGCCGACGCTCGGCGATCGTGTAACGGTTTCCATGCCGCCGTTGGTCCCGATGCATGCGATCGCCCAGGATATCCCCCTATCGATCCTGTACGAGGATAGCTACCTCCTTGTCGTCGACAAGCCCAAGGGCATGGTCGTGCACCCTGCCGCCGGCCATTCCGACGGGACGCTCGTCAACGCACTGCTTGCACACTGCGGCGACAATCTATCCGACCTGAATGGCGTGGTTCGCCCCGGCATCGTCCATCGGATCGACAAGGATACGTCCGGACTCCTGCTCGTCGTCAAGGACAACCGCGTCCACGAGTTGGTTTCGGAGAGGATCAGGAGACACGATTTCCTTCGCGTGTACGATGCCATCGTCTTGGGCACCGTGAAGGAGGAAACCGGATCGATCACGGCCCCCATCGGCCGGGATCCTCGCGACCGCAAGCGGATGGCCGTCGTATCGGAGGGAAAACCGGCACGCACCACCTTCCGCACGTTGGAACGACTCGACGGAGCCACGCGAATCGAGGCGACACTCGAAACGGGCCGCACCCATCAGATCCGTGTCCACATGGCCTATATCGGGCATCCCGTGCTCGGCGACCCCCTTTATGGCGGCGTACGAAAGAACCTCGAGCTTCACGGGCAGGCCCTTCATGCGCGCCGCCTAGGATTCGAACATCCCGTCGACGGACGATACCTCGAATTCGAGTCCGAACCACCTGCCGAGTTCTTCTCCATCCTGGAGAAGCTGCGCCCATGAAACGCCTCTTCGAAACGAACTACTTCCGCCGTGGAAAACCGCGATTGGGAACTACATTCTCCGTCCTGGCCTTCATTCTGCTTCTCCTTCTCGGAATCCTGACTTCTTCGCAGATTCGTTCCATATCCGATGAGCGCAAGCGGCTCGCGAAGACACAGCTCGATTACGAGTACTATGTGCACCTTCTCGAAACGGAGCGGGACTATATGGCCGACTTGAGGCAGAAACTCAACGATCTTTCCTCTCATAAGGAATCCCTGCTAGAGTCCGCGCTCGAGGGCACCGGGGACCAGCCAGCGCTTGAACAGCTCAGGATCGCCCGCATGGTCGCCGGTTTCACGCCCGTTTCCGGTGCAGGCATCCGTGTCACCATGGACGACACGGACCTCCGCACGCCGGACATGGACCCCACGGCGAGCATCATCCATGATGCCGACATCCGGCAGGTGGTCGATCTCCTCCGTGCGGCTGGAGCGACCGCTGTCTCCGTCAACGGTCAGCGCATCGTTTCGACCAGTGAGCTGATCTGCAATGGACCGACGATCCTCATCAACGGTCTGAAGTATCCCGTGCCATACCTCGTCGAAGCTGCCGGAAACCCCGACCTACTCGCATTCGCAATCGAAAACGATGAATACCTGGGCTATCGCCGCGCTGAAGGGGTCCTCATCACCCATGAAAGAATGACGACATTGTCGATACCGGCGTTCGACGGTACGGACCGGGTCGACAGTCTGATCGACGCACTGGAGGTGAACCAGCCGTGAAGATTGAATCGAAAGGATTCCTGCGCTCTCTTTCCTTCGCATTCGTATGCCTGCTGCTGGGCGTCTTGATTGCGATTCAGTTGAAAAGCGTCAATTCTACTGAGAATCAATTGGTCCTCCAGAACAAGCGCACCGACGAATTGCGCGATGAGCTCATCACGTTGCAGAACAGCAACCGCGACCTATCCGACCGGTATTCCAAATTGAAGGACTATGTAGCTGCCCTGGAAAGCCAGACGGCATCGACCGACGACGCCCTCAAGGCGATTCTGGACGAGAAGCGAAAGGCAGAAGTATATGCCGGTCTGACCGACGTCAGTGGTCCTGGCGTCATCGTGACTCTTTCCGCGGGAGCGGAGTCCTCTATCCGCGACCTTGATGTCCGAATGGTCGTCAACGAGCTTCGCGCAGCCGGAGCCCAAGCCATTTCCGTGAATCAGGAGCGGATGGTCGCCATGTCGGAGATCCGATTGGGTGGGCAATACATCGTGATCAACGGGAAGCCCTTCCCTTCGAACGAACCTTTCGAGATACGGGCCATCACGCGTCCCGATGACACCGAACGCGCCCTGACCATGTTGAACGGTGTCGCCGATACCCTGACGTTCTATTCCATCGACACTTCCATCGTGAAGATGGACAAGGTGGAAATCCCGAAATTGCGGGAGGACAGCCCCGCCTACCAGATGGATATGCTGAATTGATGTCGTCGGGAGGCTGGAAATGATGGAGCGAAAGGTCGAAATCGAGCACGCCGGTGAAGCGGCTGGCCTATTCGGCGCAATCGACGGCAATACCTCATTGATCGAGTCCCTGCTCTGTGTCGAACTCCTTTCGCTTACGGATGGAATCGGAATCGTGGGCGAGGATGAGGGAGTTCTCCGCGCTGAAGCCGTGGTACGACGCCTGTTGGAAATCCAGAGGACCGGGGAACCGGTGACGAGGCAGCTCGTCCAATATCTTGCCGAGACGGCGCGTGACGGCAGCGTCGAGCAGGTCGCCGGCTATTCACCGGATTGCATCTGCGTGACGGCGAAAGGGAGACCCATCAAAGGAAAAACCCGTGGACAGAATGAGTTCGTCAAGGCCATAGCTGAAAACGACATCACCTTCGCCATCGGTCCAGCCGGTACCGGAAAGACTTTCCTCGCCGTGGCCATGGCCGTCAGCGCCTTCCGAAATCGTCAGGTCTCGCGCATCATCCTCACACGACCCGCCGTCGAAGCGGGGGAGAAGCTCGGCTTCCTTCCCGGAGACCTCCAGAACAAGGTCGACCCCTACATGCGCCCCTTGTATGACTCCCTCCACGAACTCATGGGTGGCGAGACGTATCTCAAGCACATGGAAAAGGGCACCATCGAGGTCTCGCCGCTCGCCTACATGCGGGGAAGGACCCTCGATGACGCCTTCATCATTCTCGACGAAGCCCAGAACACAACTCCGGAACAGATGAAGATGTTCCTCACGAGACTTGGGAATCGGTCTCGAATGGTCATCACCGGCGACGTCACCCAGATCGACCTTCCCGCAGACCGACACTCGGGTCTCAAGGAGTGTCGGAAGATCCTTCACGAAGTCGAGGGTCTCCGCTTCGTCGATTTGACGGAAAGGGACGTCGTTCGCAACCCACTGGTACAGAAGATCATCCGCGCCTACGAAAAGCATTCCCATTGAAGAGCTTGGGAGGTCATGGAAGGTGATGAAGGTGACTTTCACCAATCGACAGCGACTTTTCGACGCGGCGTTCCGCAAGGAAGCGGAACGGATCGCAGACGAAGTCGCCCAAGCCTGTTGGGATTCCCTTCGAAGCCATCCGCAACGCCGGGGCTCTCCCTTTGAACCTGCGGTCCATTTCGTGTTCGCTGGCCCTGGACTGATGAGATCGGTCAACAAGGAAACCCGCGGCGTTTCTGCCGCGACGGACGTCCTCTCCTTTCCGATGACGGAAATGATGGATGGCCGTTGGAAGGGAACAATCCATCTCGAAGATCTCTCACCATCGGACGACGGTTCGGGATCGACCCTGTTTCTCGGCGACGTCCTCTTCGGCCTGGACCGAGCGGTCGAACAAGCCGCCCGCTTTGGTCACCCGGTAAGCCGGGAGATCGCCTTTCTCGCAGCCCACGCCGTGCTCCACCTCCTCGGGTATGATCACGATACCCCGGAACGGGAACGGCGCATGAGACGGAAGCAACGCAGCGTGCTGCAACCGCTCGGATACAGGAGGACTCCGTGACCGAGAACACTTCCTTCCACTCGGGTTTCGTCGCCATCGCAGGACGCGCCAATGTCGGCAAATCGACACTGCTCAACCACCTCGCCGGCATCCGCCTGGCCATCGTCTCCCCCAAGGCCCAGACGACTCGCCATTCCATCCGCGCCGTCATCGATGATGGGGATTCTCAGATCGTATTCGTCGACACGCCCGGAATGCATCGTCCGACCAGCCGTCTCGGCCGATTCATGGTCGAATCGGCTTGGGAGGCCTTCCTCGATTCGGATGTCTCCGTGCTTCTCACCGATGCGACGCGGCCTGGTCCTGACAGCATCGAGCGACAGTTCTGCCGCAAGGCGGCGGAGAGCGGGAAATCCGTGATCCTCTGCATCAACAAGGTCGACAAGGTCGTGAAGGAGAACCTGCTGCCCATCATCGCGGACTTCTCCCGGATCTTCGACTTCGTTGCGATCATCCCGGTGTCAGCCTCCACCGGTCTGGGAGTGGATGTACTTCTGAAGGAGATACGCTCCCATCTTCCCGAGGGTCCTCGCTACTTCCCGCCGGAGATGTCCACGGACCAGACCGAGCGCACGCTCGTAGCGGAGATCGTCAGGGAGCGGATCCTCGCCTCGGCCCATGATGAGATTCCGCATGGAACCGCCGTCGAGATCGAGGCCTTCGAGGAAACCGACGACAAGGGAGTACGTATCGTAGGGGACGAGACGACGCACCGGAGCTTTGTCCGGATCGAGGCGAAGATCTATTGCGAAAGGGATACGCACAAGGCCATCCTCATCGGCGAGGGAGGCTCCATGGTCAAGAAGATCGGCACCGAATCCCGTATCGCGATAGAAAAGATGCTTGGCTGCAGAGTCCATCTCGAACTGAGGGTCAAGACCAAGGAGGATTGGAAGAACGATCGCGGGCTACTCCGCGACCTCGGGTATGGACCGGAGCGCTGAGGCGGAATGAGTGGACCTTCGACAATACGTGGATTGGTCTTGCGTGAAGTTCCGGTTGGGGAAGCGGATCGGATTCTTACGATTCTTTCCGCCGAGACCGGCAGATTCAGCGCATCCGCGCGAGGGGCTCGCCGTCAGAACAGTCGTCTGGTCTCCTCGACGGAGATACTGAGCCTTTGCGATTTCAGCCTGTTCGGCCGTAGCGGACGATTCACGATCGACAGCGCGGAACGAATCGAATCCTTCACCGCGGTGAAAAGCGATCTGGTTCGCCTGACCTGCGCAGCCCATGTCGCAGAGCTCACGCTGGACAGCATACGGGAAGGGGACCCCGCTCCCGCGGTCTACAGGCTGGTGCTTCGGACATTGCACGCACTTTCGCAGGCGGAAAAGGACCCCCTTCTTGTCGTGCGCGTATTCGAGTTCCGATTGATGACCCTGCTCGGCTATGCTCCTTCGATGGACAACTGCATGGTCTGCCACGAAGCCCCGGCCGAAGGATCGACGGTGCGCTTCAGTTTCACGCGCTGCGGTCTGATCTGCTCGAAGGAGACCTGCATCAGGAACGCCGGCGAATCTTCGAACCTGCGCCCGGGGGTGTTGTCCGTATTGCGGTTCATCCTGTCCGCACCAGAGGAATCGGTGTTTTCATTTGCCGTTGATACCGAGGTTCATAAGGAATTCGCTTCGCTATCCGAACGATATGTTCGGGAGCGGATGGAAAAGGATTACCAGAGACTGTCCTTGCTTGCGGACTGGAGTATCTAGTCATCTCCGAAGAACTCGGAAATCCTCTCGGCGACTTCCTTCGACGTCGTCGCCTCCACTGGGTGCCATTCGTCGGGGAAGAGGGAGCGGTATTCCGGTTTTCCATAGCGCTCATCCAGCAGCAGGATGAACCCGCGATCCGAGTCGCTGCGGATCAAACGGCCCGCAGCCTGCTGGACCTTGTTGAAGCCAGGATACATATACGCGAATTCGAACCCCGAACCGAATGCGTTCGCGAAGTAGTCCTTCATCACTTCTCGCTCACCACACAACTGCGGCAGCCCGACACCGACGATCACGACTCCTGTGAGTCGCTCGCCGACGAGATCGATTCCCTCGCCGAAAACGCCGCCAAGCACCGCGAAGGCCACCAGCGTGCGCTTTCCGAAATGCGAGAAGCGCTCGAGGAATGCCTCCCGCTTCGCTTCGTCCATCCCTTGCGATTGAACGACGATATCGATGCCCTTTGATTCGGCTTCGCCGTGCAGAAGGGACTGATAGGCATAGGCGACGGACCTTAGATAGTCGAAGGAGGGCAGATAAACGAGATAGTTCCCGGTTCGCTGGCTCGTCGCAGCCAGGATGTGCGATGCGACGGCAGGCAGGGAAGAGGACCTGGCAGCGTATTTCGTCGAGAGGGTCTCGACGCAGAGAAGCAATAGATTCTCTTCGGGAAAAGGGGAGGAAAGGAGGAGCTTCTCGGGGCGATCCTCGGTGCGTGGACCACAAAGCAATCCTGCGAAGTAGTCGGGTGGGGACATGGTCGCCGAAAAGAAGATCGCGGAATGTTTATCCAGGTAGGTATCCCTGACCCTGCGCGAGGCATCGAGGCACATGAGGCGCAAGGCAAGTCCAGTCGGACTCGAGTCGGCCGTCGTGACATAGGTGGCGTCGAAGAACTCCTCCTGTACTCGGAGAAAGAACATGCATTCGAAGAAGAAATCCTGGAGGTTCCGTCGGTTTCTTCCAGCGGGCAGTGCATCGATGGGATCGCGGCATACCGCCACGAAACGCCGCAATAGATTCACGAGCGCTTCCGGCTTCCGTCGGGAGGCACGGAAGGGTCCCATCGCGACGACGTCCTTTTCGGTGAAGGTAGGCTCCACGGCGGATATCCCCGGACCTTCCGCCTTGAGGTCGTCGCTGCAGGTCAGCATGTAGCGGGCTATGGAGCCCAGCGCGCGGGCTATCATCGGGTCCTGTCCTACGGCTGCCCTCCGAGCAGCCGCAAGACCTCCTGATGTGATCCCTGCGCTGTACATCCCCCGGGATCGTTCAGGCAGGTTGTGGGCTTCATCCACGAGCAGCGCGTACCCTCCGGCCGCTTCTTCCCCGAAGAATCGTTCCAGGCGGATCCTGGGATCGAAGACGTAGTTGTAGTCGGCGATGATCACATCGCATTGAAGCGAAATATCGAGCGACAATTCGAAGGGACAGACTTGAAAGACCTCAGCGGTACGGACCACCTCTTCGCGGCGGATCGCATCCGCCTGATAGAGGTCCCCCAGTGCGCTTCGAAGCCGGTCGTAGTAGCCGACCGCGAAGCGGCAGCGATTCGGGTCGCAATACATTTCGGGGCAAAGGCAGATCTTCTCCTTGGCAGTAAGCGTCAGGGACTTGAGGACCATTCCCTTTGCACGCATGTCGTCGAGCGCCTTTTCAGCGGAAAAGCGCGTGGACGTCTTCGCGGTCAAGTAGAAGATCCTGTCGCAGTAGTTGCGCGGAAGCGACTTGACGGCAGGAAACAGCGCCGAAATCGTCTTGCCCGTGCCTGTCGGCGCCTGGACCAGCAAAGCGGAGCCTCTTCTCACGGCACCGAGCGTCTCCTGCATGAATCGTTTCTGACCGGATCGGATGGACGAATAGGGGAAGGCCAGAGAAGTAAGGGAATGATTCCTGCGGCTTCGATGGTCGGTAAGGCGCAGCGCCCAGTCGCAATAGCTCTCCGCCGTATCCTGGAAGAATCTCCGGAGGGTCTGCGATTCGACGTTGCGGACGTGCTCTCTATATTCGAGCGTATCCGAGGAGACATAAGCCAGCGTGACGCGATGCACCTGTCGCGGGTTTTCGGAAGCGACCTCCAACATATGGGCATAGAGCATCGCCTGCGCCCAGTGCACGGGCTCCCCGCCATCGGGGAGGTCGGAGAGGTCGCCTGCGACGGATTTAGCCTCGATGACGGTCGTGGTGCCGCCTTCCTCGAGCAGGGCATCCACGCGCCCGGATATCCGCAGCACCATTCCGCCGGACGGGTGGTCGGCGCGAACGGTGATTTCACTGGAGACCTTCCCGTGCTCATGGCGGGTTTCGAGTTCCTTGAAGAAAAGCCTGTGGGTACGGGTGCCATCCGTTGCCGACAGGCCACTGAACACAAGCGGGGAAAGACCGCCGCTCCGGTGGACGAACTCGGCAAGACCCCGCACCGAGATGCGCACGACATTGGAATCGATGGATGTCGAAGCGATAGGGGGAAGGTCGGTCATCATGACTCCTTGTTGAAAGGACAAAGGGAGGGTCTTCCCCTCGATTCTACCCATTGCCGGGATCAGGAGCAATCCGTCCGAGCGTCTCCGGAAAAAAGAAAGAAGGTCCCGTTGGCACGGAACCTTCTGCTGGTGCGGAAGACAGGACTTGAACCTGCACAGCCTTGCGACTACTAGAACCTGAATCTAGCGCGTCTGCCAATTCCGCCACTCCCGCGAGCAGTGTCATCTTACTATACGGAAAATTGAAAAGCAATATGGTAGAATCGTTTAGCGGAGGATGCAGCATTGAATCGAAAGCTTGATTACTTCAAGACCCACATGCAAGGCAGGAAGATCGCAGTCCTGGGAGTCGGCGTCAGCAATCGTCCTCTGATACGTTATATCCATCGGCTCGGTGCCGTCATCACCGCCTTCGACATGGCGGATCCTACCGATGAAGTCCTCAAGAAGACCATGGACGATTTCCGGCTGGAAGGCATCGATATCTCCTGGTCCCTCGGAAAGGACTACCTTTCGGCCCTCAAGGGGTTCGACATGGTCTTCCGAACTCCGAAGGTCCGCTTCGACATCCCCGAACTCGTCGCAGAGCGGGAGCGGGGCGCCGTCATCACGTCCGAGATGGAAGTGTTTCTCGAACTATGCCCGGCGAAGACCTTCGGCGTTACCGGAAGCGATGGCAAGACGACGACCACGACGCTGATCTCCCTGTTTCTCAAGGAGGAAGGCTACCACGTATGGCTGGGGGGCAATATCGGAACCCCTCTGCTGGACCGGATCGACGAAGTCGAGGACATCGACATGGTCGTGCTGGAACTCTCCAGCTTCCAGCTCCACACCATGAGGAAAAGCACGGATGTCGCGGTCGTGACCAATATCTCCCCGAACCACCTCGATGTCCACAAGGACTACATGGAATACATCGACGCGAAGAAGAACCTGATGCTCTACCAAAGCTTCATGGGTCGCCTCGTGCTGAATGCCACGAATTATGAGTCGAGGTCCTTGTCTTCCGAAGCCAGCGGACGGGTCGTCTTCTTTGGCAGAAGCAATACGGAAGGCTTCCCTGGTGCCTTCCTCGTGGATGGTGTCCTTGAGTATCACGAACCTTCCCAGGATCGACACATGTCCGTAGTGCCCGCAGATGAAATCGTGATTCCAGGCCGCCACAACCAGGAAAACTACCTGGCTGCCATCGCCGCGACCGTCGAATATGTCTCGCCGGCCTCGATGGCTCGCGTCGCCCGCACCTTCCGCGGCGTCGAGCACCGGATGGAGCTCGTCCGCGAGCTCGACGGAGTCCGCTACTTCAACAGTTCCATCGATACGAGTCCGACTCGAACGAAGGCCGCGCTGAAGGCACTCGAGGACCGGGGCGAAAGCGTGGTGCTGATTGTGGGAGGGAAGGACAAGAAATGCGACTATACGGGTCTCGGCGAAGCGATTCTCGCAGTCTGCGACCGAGTCGTCCTCTGCGGCGACAATGTCCCGCTGATCGTGAAGTCAATCCTCGTGGCCTGTGAACGTCGGGCGCAGCCGGAACCGATGATGGTCCATTGTTCCGGATATGAAGAAGCGGTCCTGGAAGCGCGGCGGCTGGCAAGGCCCGGCGAAGCCGTCGTTCTTTCTCCGGCTGGAACCAGTTTCGACCGTTTCCGCAATTTCGAGGATCGGGGGAATCTCTTCAAGAAGATCGTCCTCGGGCTCTGAAGAACCTCTCGTTCCATGCAGAAGAGGCGTCCCTTGCGGGACGCCTCTTCTGTCTTGTGGTGGGGGGAGGTGGATTCGAACCACCGAAGTCGAAGACAACAGATTTACAGTCTGCCCCCTTTGGCCGCTCGGGAATCCCCCCACGGAATGGTGGGCCTTCAGGGACTTGAACCCCGGACCAACCGGTTATGAGCCGGCCGCTCTGACCATCTGAGCTAAAGGCCCGTTCGATCCCGAAGCATCGTCCGTTTCCGGAGCGACAGAATGGATTATATAGAAGGGGCAACCCAAGCGTCAAGAAGTATTTATTCCGTTCAACGAAGGGTATAATCGAATGAGGTGATTCAATCCAAAGAAGGAGGGCATCCCAATGACCGTATTCCGTTGCACCGTCTGCGGCTACAAGCACGAAGGACCCGACGCTCCTGATTTCTGCCCCAAGTGCGGGGCTCCCAAGGACAAGTTCGTCCAGTTGGACGACGATGCCGCAAAGAAGGTCGTCTCGGCAGCCCGCACCAACTCCATCCATGCCGAGTTGATCGCGATCGCCGACCGCATCGTCACCCTGGCACAGGAAGGCATCGACATCAATCTGGATCCTCCCTGCGTCGCCCTCTTCCACAAAGCCGTCGAGGAGGCGGTCCATATCCGTCAACGCAGCAAGGCCGAAATCGAGGGACATGTCGGAAAGGGCAAGTGGTAACCTTTCATCTCGACCGTTTCCTTTGAATCGAGTTGCCGGCCTTGACGACACGGGGGTTCAAGCTCCGGGACGTCAAGGTCGATGACATGGATGCGCGCAGACTCCGATGACGCGTTCCATGTATCCGTATGTCGAGCGAAGTCCCAGGGAGTGTACGATCATGCAGGGCATAGACAAAAAAGCCGAATCGAACTCCAGACACTGGCTTCTGTCCGCGACCATGGGTCTCGG
>CAZOHH010000014.1:0-37636 GCA_964579735.1 uncultured Oscillospiraceae bacterium
TTATAGCATCGGAAAACGGCGAAAGGGGTACCGCGACATTGTCCTTGACCTGACTCTGCGCTAGAATGGAGGTCGGAGAACGCACTCATAGGTGCTTCTGGAGGTTGAATGAAGATAGGTGCCGTCGTCTTGAACTACGAGACCTACGAGGAGACGTTTGCCTGCGTAAAGAGCCTTCTTCTTCAGTCCCACCCCGACTTCGAAGTCGTCGTCGTCGACAACGGCTCCACCAATGATTCGGTCGAGCGGTTGAAGGAGCGGTTCGCAGGGTGCGGACGGGTCTCCGTTCTGGCGTGCTCGGAGAACGTCGGGTTCGCCAGAGGCAACAACGTCGGCATACGACACGCGCGCGGCAAGCTGCGCTGCGACTGCGTCTTCGTGGTGAACAGCGACGTCGTCGTCGACCGGGAGGTGTTCTCCCAGATTGCGACGGGAGTCTACGTCGGGGAGCGGATCGGAGTCGCTTCTCCGACGGTGCACCGGCCGGACGGGTCCGAGGAGCGGGCCTTGTACGACCCCTGGGGGACGTTCGAACGACTCGTCATGGGGCATGTCTCGCGGGAGGAGGAAGGCCGTTGTTTTCCTCTCCACGGCTGCGCGTTCTTCCTGATGCCGGATTTCTTTCTTTACTACGACCAGTTGTATCCGTTGACCTTCCTATACTGGGAGGAGTCGAACCTGATCCGGTACCTCAAGCGGGCGAAACTCAAGTCCATTCTGGTCGAGACATCGCCTGTGATGCACAAGAAAGCGCAGACGACGCGAGCGCTTTTCGGCGAAGGCAGGTATCGGATTCGGCGCTGGCGGCACATCCTGCGCAGCATGGCGGTATCCCTTCCGCTGTTGTTCCTGGACGCCGGACGGATCCGGGAGCGGTACAGCTAGAAGACCCCTACATGGCCCTTCCCCGTGGTAGAATGGGCACATGGTTCATTCACCTCGACCTGCTTGGCATGCTCGAGCGCTTAAGTGCCTTCCTGCCGTTCTCTGGGCGGTCTTTATTTTCGTCATGTCGTCGCAGAACGCGGTGGTTTCGGACTCCTACAGCCAGGGAATCGTGCGGCCTGTCGTGGTCTTCCTCGCACAGGTGACGGGACTCCAGGCCTTGTCGCCCGCAGACCCTGGATTCGCGTTCCTCCTCGACGACATCGACTCCGTGTTCCGCGAGGTCATGCACGCGGCTGAATATCTCGTCCTCGGCGTGCTGGTCGGGATCGGTCTGGGGCGCAGGACCTGGGTCGCGTTCTTTGTCTGCGTCGCGTATTCCTTGTCCGACGAAGTCCACCAACTGTTCGTTCCGGGACGCGCCTTCCAGCTTCAGGACCTGGCGCTGGATGCGTTGGGCTCGGCTCTCGGCGTCTGGACCGCGAAAACCGCGGCTTCCCGCCGCGACCGACGCGCGATGGGCGGATCCAAGGTCAGCGAGGGGGCGACCCCGTGATCTACAATGAGACGGCGGAATATGTCGCGCTCCTGACCATGAGCATCCTTGCGTTCTATGCCAGGGGCGACAACTTCGTCCCGACGCTGAAGGACCGGATCTTCCGCTGGTGCCTCTACACGGGCGTGCTATCGACTTCCTTTTCACTCCTCAGTCTGCTCCTGATCCAAGAGAAGTCCATGGTCTCCGTTCCCGTCGATTTCGCCGTCCAGATCCTGTACTATTTTTCAATCCCAGCCATGATGGTGCTGTTCTCGCACTACATCATCGCCGTCCTCTGGGAGGGCGACCCCCGCATGCGCGCCATGATGCTCGTCGTCACCCTTCCTCTCGTCATCTATGTCCCTCTTACCCTGTCCACGATCTGGACGGGCTGGATCTTCAGGATCCTGGAGGATGGCTCGTACACGGAAGGTCCGGGTATCTGGCTCGGGTATGCGGTCGTATACCTCTATGTGTTCGGGATGTACGCGATGGTCCTGGTCCACCGGAAGAAGACGCCCCGATCCCTGCGTCTCATATTGCTGTCCTTTCCGACGCTGCTCCTCGTGCTCGCCTTCGTCCAGCAGATGATCCCCACCGTGATCCTCTCCGGAGCGGCCGCCATGGCCGCGCTTCTGACGATATACCTCTATCTGCAGAACAAGAGGATCCTCGTCGACGAGCTGACGGACCTGCAGAACCGCAAGGCGTTCTCGCGGATCCTGGAGCTCGAACTTCGCCGCCGGTCGAGATTCCATCTCGTCGTCCTGAGCCTGGACGATTTCAAGGAAGTGAACGACCGTTTCAGCGAGAGCGTCGGTGATGCCATACTGAAGGAAATCGCGGCGTTCCTCGGCACGCTGACCCCGATCCGCAACCTCTTCCGCTGGAACGGCGACGAGTTCGTGCTGGTCCTGCACGAACAGGACGAGACCCGGTGGAACGTCGAAGGGCTCGTCGAGACCTTGCGTGCACGGTTCGACCGGCCCTGGGCGGTCAGAGGACCGAATCCCCTCCTATCGGTCAGCATCGCGACGGTGGGGGTGCCGGGCCAGGCCGCCACGGCCCAGGACGTCGTCGCCCAGCTGGAGTACTGCGTCAACGTGTCGAAGCGCTCCGGCAAGGGCAAAACGGTCTTCGCCACGGCGGAAACCGCCGCGAAACTGCGCCGGCGCAACAGCGTGCTCTCCATTCTCCGTCGGACCGTCGCCTCCGATGCGTTCGACGTCCACTTCCAGCCCATATACTCCGTCGCGAAGAGCCGATTCACCCTCGCAGAGGCCCTGATGCGCCTGAACGACGCGGATCTCGGTACGGTGTCCCCCGCCGAGTTCATCCCACTGGCCGAGGAGGTCGGGCTTCTCGCCGAGATGGACTACCAGATGCTGGACAAGGTGTGCCGATATATCCGGAGACTCCAGGACGAAGGCGTCGACTTCGACGGGATCTCCATCAATTTCTCTCCCCTCAAGACCCATCAGGGCGGGCTCGTCGAATTCGTGACGGAAACGGTGCGACGAAACGGCGTGGACCCGCGATACCTGATTTTCGAACTCACCGAACGCAGTTTCGTCGACCATTACGACCAGATGAAGACATTGATGCGGGAACTGAATGTGCTGGGATTTCGCTTCGCACTCGACGATTTCGGAACGGGATACTCGAACCTGGCCAGCGTCGTCGGACTGGACTTCCAGTACATCAAGCTCGACAAGAGCCTTCTTGCGACCACTCCCGGCAGCGACCGCAGCTTCACGTTGATCGCCGCGCTGTCGGAGGCGTTCTCCGAAGTGGGTTCCCGGCTCCTCATCGAGGGCGTGGAGACGCAGAAGGAGTTCGATCTGGTCGACCGGGTCCGCGGGGACTATGTCCAGGGATACCTCTGCGCGCGTCCGATGCCGGCCGACGAGGCGCTGCGCCTGCTATCGGACCGTGCTCCGTACGTCGCTTGCGCGGTGCACACGGACGAGCAGCCTGCGAAATCCAGGAACGTCGGGGTGTCGAGCATCGCCCAGCGATATCGCGCCATCTTCGAGAAGGCCGCGGAGGCGATCGTCGTCATCCAGGATGCCGTGATCCAGCTGGCGAACCCTGAGATCTCGTCCCTCACGGGCTACACCGTGGAGGAATTGCTTCGAACCAGCATCCTGGACTATATCGTTCCCGAAGATCATGCGAAGACCGCCGAATACATCCGCATGTGGAACGAAGGCGAACCCACCTCCAATGCCTATGAACTGAGAATCCTGGCGCGGGACGGCACGATCCACCATGTAGACGTCCGCGGCACCCGCATCGAATGGGAGGGGGCGCCCGCCACGCTGCATCTCCTCCAGGACGTCACGGCGCACAAGCGGGTCGAGGAGGAGCTCCGCGTGATCGAGGAGCGCTACCTGACCTTGACGGAGACGACGTCGGACTGCCTCTGGGTGCTGGATTTCGAGTCCTTCCATTTCACCTACATCAGCCCCTCCATCCTGCAGCTGCGCGGCTTCACCCCTGAAGAAGTCATGGCGCAGCCCCTGAAAGAGTGGATGACGCCGGAAAGCCAGCGGATGATGAAGGAACTCATCGCGCAGAAGCTCCCTGAGTTCCTTGCGGACCCGAGTTCGGATGTCGGCGGCATCTTCGAATTGCAGCAGCCCCATAAGGACGGCTCTCTGGTCTGGGTCGAGATCTCCTCGAAATTCCGGATCAGCCCGCAGGGAAAGGTCGAGATCGTGGGCGTGAGTCGGAACATCAACGAGCGGAAGAAGGCGGAGAAGGATATCGTATTCCTGAGCTCGCATGATGCACTGACCGGTGTATACAACCGATACTATCTGGAAGATCATCTGCTCGGGGAGATGGAGCGTTCCGACCGCTATGGCGAGCCGCTTTCCATGGTCCTGTTCGATCTGGACCTCTTCAAGAGCGTGAACGATCGATTCGGTCATCTGGTCGGTGACGAAGTCCTGACGCAGATTTCCCGGACCGTATCCCATGTCCTGCGGGAGAACGACCTCCTATCCCGCATCGGAGGCGAGGAGTTCGTCGTCGTGATGCCGGGGACCGATTCTGCAGGCGCGAAAGTGGTCGCGGAGAAGATCCTACGAGCCCTCTCAGGTTCAGCTCACGCGGTGGCAGGCGTCGTGACGGCGAGTTTCGGCGTGGCGGAACGCCTGAAGGTCGAGTCCTTCAAGAGTTGGTTCAAGCGATTGGACGACGCGCTTTTCCTTGCCAAGGAGCGGGGACGGAACACCGTCGTCAGTTTCGAGGAGGAGGGGCGCTGGCCCATCCTGTCCGTCCAGCTCGAGTGGCGCCCGGAGTGGGAATGCGGAGATGCGACCATCGACGCTCAGCACCAGAAGCTCATCGCTCTGTCCGAAAGATTGATCCACCAGCTCCTGAAGGACGTCGCGGACCCGATCGTCAGGGGCATGCTGGACGAACTGATCGACCGGGCGGTCGAACACTTCACCGACGAGGAGTCGCTCCAGACGCGGATCGGATACCCCGACCGACAGCGGCACGCACAGGCCCACGCCGTGTTGACCGCCAAGGCGCTGCACCTTCGAACGCTCTTCAACCAGGGCGACCTCACGAGTTCGGCTTTCTTCTCCTTCGTCATAGACGACTTCGTGGTGAACCACCTCGCGACCGAGGATACGAGGTTCTTCCCCTTCGTGAAGGCTGCGGGGGAAAAGGGTGATTCGAGCCATTCGAACTGAGGAGGCTGGTCTTGACTGATGATGCATGTCCGCAAAGGAAACTGTTGATCGTCAGCGAGAAGTTCCATCCCAGCCAGATGACGGACTCGCTTCTCATGATGCAGCTCTCGGAGGATCTGGTCCGCATGGGCCGACCCGTCACGGTGCTGACTTCCCGGCTGTGGGAGGGGAGATCCCGCCTGCCGGCCCGGGAGTGTTGGAACGGCGTGGAGATCAAAAGGATCCGAAGCCTCGTCCTGCCCGGTGGTTCGACCGCGGTCAAGATCTGCAATCGAATGCTTCTGATGCTGGCCAGCTTCTTCTACTTGCCCGAATTCCGCCGGCACGGTATCGTCATGTGCCTCTCGACGCCACCACTGTTCCCCTACCTGGGGGCACTGGCTCGGAAACGGCGCGGACCGCGCTTCGTGTTCCTGCTCTACGACCTGTATCCGGAGGTGGCGGTCCTCATGGAGCTGACCCGGGAGAAGAGCCTGTCCTTCCGGCTCCTCGACAGGATCTACCGCACGGTCTTCCGGAAAGCGGACCGGGTGGTCTGCCTCGGACGCGACGTTCAGGGCTATCTCGCGGAGACCAAGGGCGTCGGACCCGACCGCGCCGTGCTGATCCCCAACTGGGCCGACCCGAGGAAGGTCGTATCGACCGAGCCGCGGCACGTGTTCCGCAGGGAACATGGGCTCGTGGGAAAGTTGATGCTCGTCTATTCCGGCAACATGGGTCTTTTCCATGACTTCGATACCCTGCTCGACGCGGCCGGGGTCCTCCAGGCGGAAGGCGTCGACGACATCGTCTTCGTCCTCGTCGGACGAGGCGACCAACGGGCGCGGGTCCAGAAGCTCCAGGGGGAACGCGGTCTTCGCAACGTGGTACTCGGGGAATTCCTGCCCGAGGCCGACCACTACGACCTCCTGGCGTCTGCCGACCTGCTGCTTTCAACGCTCAAGCCGGGTGCCGGTCGCTTCAGCGTGCCAAGCAAGACCTACCCCTATCTCATTTCGGGAAAGCCTGTGGTGGCGATCATGGACCGCTCGGCCGAAATCGCCATGACGCTGGACGAAGAGGGGGTCGGCTACACGATCGAACCCGGCCGGCACGACGAACTCGTCGCTCTGCTGCACCAGATCCGACGGCATCCGGAACAGTTGGCCGTGATGGGTGCAAGGGCCAGGGAAGCCGGACTTCGCCGATTCTCGCGCGAAATCGTGACGCTTCAGTATGAAGAGATGTTCCGGACCCTGGACGGGATCGGGTGAGAGGCGGATTCGATGGATAGTCATAAGGACCTGTTTCTGCAGCAGAGCTACCAGGATACCAACGAGGCGTATTTCGGGTCGCTTCGCGGGCGGACGGCCCCATTCTGGGACTCGGTCATCGTCACCGCGTCCAACGAGGCGCAGGCGGAAGCCTTCCGGTCACAGATCCAATACCGCCTGAAGCATGGGATGCTGCCCGCTGGAGCCCACTATGCGGTCCTGCCCGATCCGGAGGACCATCGCGTCGGGAGTGGAGGAGCGACCCTGAACGTGCTGCGCCACCTCCGCGAAGTGGCGGGAACCAAGGACTGCTTCGCTGGACGACGCGTCCTCGTGATCCATTCCGGAGGGGACAGCAAGCGCGTCCCGCAGTATTCCGTCAGCGGAAAGCTCTTCTCGCCGGTACCGCGGCTGCTGCCGAATGGCAGACGGTCGACGCTTTTCGACGAGCTGGTCGTGGCTACCGCAGGGCTCCCCGCACGGATCAAGGACGGCATGCTGGTGCTCTCAGGAGATGTCCTTCTGCTTTTCAACCCCCTGCAGATCGACTTCCACCAGGAGGGCGCGGCAGCCCTGTCCATCAGCGAGACCGCGGAGACCGGGCGGAACCATGGGGTGTTCCTGAAGGACGAACGAGGAGACGTCGGACTGTTCCTGCACAAGATTCCCGTCGCGGACCTGGCTCGCGCCGGAGCCGTCGACTCGAAAGGTCGTGTCGCCATCGACACCGGGGCCGTGCTCTTCGACAGCACGCTGCTCGATGCCCTGTTCGGGCTCATCGCCACGCACGGTGAGGTCGATCCGGACAAGTTCGCGGCCTTCGTCAACGAGGAGGTGCGCCTCAGCTTCTACGGCGATTTCCTGTATCCGCTGGCCAGCCGAGCGACACTCGACGATTACCTGCTGGAAAAGCCGGAAGGGGAGCCTTCGGAAGCCCTGCGGACATGCCGAAGGGCGGTCTGGGAAGCGGTGAATCGATTCCACATGAAGCTGATCGGATTGGCGCCTGCCGCCTTCATCCACTTCGGCACGACACGGGAACTGTTGTATCTGGTCGCACGGGAGATCGACGAATACGTCCATCTCGACTGGTCCCGCCAAGTCGGGACGAACGGCTCGGCCGACCATTTCGCCGCCAGCGGAAGCTATGTGGACGAGAGGGCCGTCGTCGGTCGCGGCAGTTATATCGAGGACAGCGAGCTTCTCGAGGGCGTCGTGGTCGGAGAGGGTTGCGTGGTCTCCGGCGTGCGCCTGCGCGACGTCGAGGTGCCCGCCGGCACCGTTCTCCATGGCCTGCGGTTGAAGGACGGTCGATTCGTGGTCCGGAGATACGGCGTCGACGAGAACCCGAAGGAGAACGGCCTCTGGCTCGATCGCCGGTTCCCCTTTGCCGCCACGCTCGAGGAGGCCGGCCGTGCGACGCTCTCCGGGGACAGGACCGGTCCGTTGACCAGCCTGTTCGAGAGCTTCGAGGAGGCCGACCCTTCTTTCGTGCTTGCCTGGCAGGAATCCATGGTGGACCGCGTCCGGGTCGCCTGCATCCTGGAGGCCCTTCGAGGAGGCCGACCCGCGGCGGAGATCGCGACCCCGTTCGCCGTCCTGCCGATTACCCGGAGGCAGGTCCAGGCGCTGGAACGGCAGGTGGCAGAAGCCGAGCCCGGCCTTCGGATGCGGACTTTCCACCTTCTCTCCCGACTCGTTCCGAAGAGGAAGGCCCATTACGAGGACCTTGGCTTCGCGGCGATCCGCGATGCGGTGATCGGCTCGGAGAGCGAGAATCCACCCCTTGCGAGAGGCCGCCGGATCGTCGTGCCTGAGGTCGTCGTCCGGCTTCCTCTGCGGGTCAATTTCGGCGGGCAATGGTCGGATACGCCTCCGTACTGTCTCGAACAAGGGGGCACGGTCCTGAACGTGGCCGTGACGCTCCATGGGGAACTTCCCGTCGAAGTCCGGCTGCGGCGGATCGAAGAGCGCGAGGTCGTCCTCGAAAGCACCGACAGCGGGGACCGCACCACGATCCGCGACCTGGCGGCTCTCCAGGACTGCAGCGACCCCTTCGACCCATTCGGGCTGCACAAGGCCGTTCTGATCGCATGCGGTGTCGTACCGGCCCGGAAAGGAACGACTCTTGGCGCTCTGCTGGACGCTCTGGGCGGAGGATTCCACCTTTCCACCTGCGTCCATGGAATCCCGCGGGGGTCCGGACTGGGCACGAGCAGCATCCTGGGTGCCGCATGTGCTCGGGGGATCTTCGAATTCCTGGGAATCCCGGCGGAGAACGATGTCCTGTTTTCCACCGTGCTTGCCATGGAGCAGATCCTGTCGACCGGCGGCGGCTGGCAGGACCAGGCCGGCGCGCTGACGCCGGGCATCAAGCTGATCACTTCCGCGCCGGGATCGCCGCAGAAGCTCCACATCGAGACAGTCGGCCTCCCGACGGGGACTCTCGAGGAACTCGAAAGCCGTTTCTGCCTCATCTACTCCGGACAGCGAAGACTGGCCCGAAATCTTCTTCGCGAGATCGTCGGCCTCTACCTCGGGTCGGACCCGGCCGTACTCTCGATCCTGCGCGAAAGCCAACGAGTGGCGGCCTTGATGGTCTTCGAACTGGAAAAGGGCGACGTAGACGGATTCGCCACGCTGATGGACCGGCATTGGGACCTCGTGAAGAAGCTGGATCCAGGAAGCACGAACACCTGCATCGAGCATATCTTCCTCGCCTGCGAGGACCTTCTGTCCGGCCGGATGATCTGCGGTGCCGGCGGCGGTGGCTTCCTTCAGGTCGTCCTCAAACGGGGGATCTCCCGCGAGGACCTGCAGGACCGCTTGAAATCGGTCTTCGCGGATTCCGGGGTGGACGTATGGCCCTGCGAGTTCTATCATGTTACGGAAAGGGTGTGAACGGATGAATCGTGTCCTATTCATCATTCCCGCGTACAACGAGTCGAAAAACATCGGGCCGGTCCTCGACGACATCGCCGCGAATTTCGGTGAGGCCGCCATCCTCGTCGTCGACGACCACTCCCGCGACGACACTGCGGAGATCGCCCGAAGCCATGGCGCGGACTGCGTCTCGCATCCGTTCAACATGGGATACGCCTGCGCCCTGCAGACCGGATTCAAGGTCGCGGTCGCCGCCGGGTACGATCGCGTCGTCCAGTTCGACGGGGACGGCCAGCATGTCGCGTCCGAGGTTCGCCGGCTCTACGACCATTCCGTCACGAACGGCTGCGATATCGTCATAGGCTCCCGTTTCCTCGAGGACACCGGTTACCACAACCCCTTCTTCCGGAGACTGGGCACCCGGATCTTCAGTTCGCTGATCCGCCTGATCTGCAAGCACAAGGTGACCGACCCGACGTCGGGTCTGCAGGTCCTTTCACGGCGCTGCTTCAAGGCGTACTCCGAGTTCGGGGGATACCCCGACTACCCGGATGCGAACCTTCTGATCTCCGCCATCCGTTCCGGGTACAGGGTCGATGAGCTGCCGGTGGCGATGAAACAGCGGACTTCGGGCGAGAGCATGCATGGAGGGGTACTCAAGCCCATCCGCTATATGGCGGTCATGTTCTACAGCATCCTGATCATCGTCCTCCGGCGCGGCCGGAACGTGGAGCGGGAATAGGAGGTCGCGTCGTGGGAACCTTGAATTTCTTCTATATCGCCCTGGCCCTGGTCTTCTCGTTCGTCCTGATCCGCAACACGGTGCGCCAGCGCATCGTCGAGCGGGAAAGCATTGTCTGGCTCCTGCTGATCGTCGTCATGATCGTGTTCAGCATCTGGCCCCAGCTCCTGATGCGGATCTCCGACCTGCTGGGAGTCGCGTATGCGCCGACGCTGCTCTTCCTTGTCTCGACCCTGTGCCTGGTCTACATCGTGTACAAGCAGTCCATGGCGCTTTCCAGGCTGCACCGTGAGGTCCGTGAGCTCGCGCAGCGGAACGCCATCATCGAAGGACAGGTCCGCAAATGGGTCGAAAAGGAATGATCCGGCAGGAGATGCCCGCAAAGGAGAGGATCCGCATGACCTTCGCTCTCGCAGTCCTGATCGCAGTCTACCTGGCGTGTTCGACCTTTGGACTCATCCTGGTGCGCATGGGCGCCCCGGCGTCGTCCCTGTCCCTCAAGGAGGGGCTTCTGGGCATCACGCTGAATGTCGGAACCCTGGTCGGGATGGCCCTCTACGTCGGCAGCTTCCTCCTCTGGATGGTGCTTCTCCAGAAGTACCCCGTGAGCTATATCGTCCCCATGGTGTCCGGCCTTTCCTACGTCGGCGTCATGGTCGCGGCCGTCCTGCTCCTCAAGGAGACGGTATCCCCGACCCACTGGATCGGAATCGTCGTGATCCTCGTCGGAATCGTCCTGATGAACCTATAGACCCCGACGCATCGAAAGGGAGGGCCGCCATGAAAGGAATCGTTCTTGCCGGAGGAGCCGGCACGCGCCTGTACCCATTGACGCTGGTGACCAGCAAGCAGCTGCTCCCCGTATACGACAAGCCGATGATCTACTACCCGATTTCGACGCTGATGCTGGCCGGCATCCGCGACATCCTCGTGATCTCGACGCCGGACGACACGCCGCGGTTCGAGAGCCTCCTCGGTGACGGAAGCCAATTCGGAATCCGCCTCACTTATGCCGTGCAGCCCTCGCCCGACGGTCTGGCCCAGGCTTTCGTGATCGGCGCCGACTTCATCGGGGACGACGACGTCGCCATGATCCTCGGGGACAACATCTTCTATGGGAACGGATTCACGCACCTGCTGGCGGAAGCCGCGGCGAACCACGGCCGCGCCACGGTCTTCGGCTATTATGTCGAGGACCCCCACCGTTTCGGCGTCATGGAGTTCGACGACGCAGGTCGGGTCCTATCCGTGGAGGAGAAGCCGAAGCATCCGAAGTCCAACTACGCGATCACGGGGCTCTACTTCTACGACAACCGCGTCGTGGAGTTCGCTCGGGCTCTGAAGCCCAGCTCCCGCGGGGAGCTCGAGATCACGGACCTGAACCGCATCTACCTCGAGAAGGGGGAATTGGACGTGAAGCTGCTGGGACGCGGCTACGCCTGGCTCGACACGGGGACGGTCGACAGCCTGCTGGACGCGGCTGACTTCATCCGCATGCTGGAGAAGCGTCAGGGCATCAAGATCTCGGCCCTGGAGGAGATCTCCTTCCGGAAGGGCTGGATCAACCGAGAGGAACTCGTTGCTGCGGCCGCGACCTACGGCAAGTCGCCCTATGGCCAGCACCTCATGAAAGTGGCGCAGAATGTCATCAAGAACCTTCCCTGAGGTGAAGGTCATGTCCAGTGGAAAGGGCCCCGGTGGAAAGGGCTCCGCGAAGAGCCTCTTTCGAACCGCGGGCAGGATCGTCGCCTTCACGGCGGTCTTCCTGGTTCTGGTCGCGCTGGTCAACAAGGACCTGAGTCACAGCGTCGACGTCCAGACCTACTCCGATGTGAAGCCCGTCATGCTGCAGGGCAGGGACGAGGTATCCTTCGAGGTCCAACGGCTCGAAGGTCGTCGCAACATCGGCCTATCGATCCAGTTCGCCACGTATGCGAGGATCAACCGATCGTCCTACAGGCTCGAGATCTCCAGTCCGGATGGGGAAATCCTGTCGGTGCGCGAGATCGATGCTTCGCTCGTCCAGGACAATTCCTATCTCACCATTCCGGTCCCCATGGAAGGCCTCGCCGCGGGGGAGACCTACACTTTCCGCTTCATCGCCCTGGATGTTCCGGAGGACCAGGCCCTCGCCATCTATATGGGGAGAATCGAGGACGTGATTCTCCAAGGGGCGACCACCTTGAATGGTGTGCCCTTGGACCGGTACCCCGTGCTCAAGGTCGTCCTCGCTGACTCTGCGCTCTTCCTGCTGCTCCTTGCAGCCCTCTACCTAGGCGGACTGGTGATTCTCCTGATGCCGAAGAAACGTCTCGAGTGGGTCGCCGCCGCCATGATCCTCGTCTTCGGGACCTTCCTCTGCCTGCTGGATCCGATCGGCAACGCCCCCGACGAGTATGCGCACTCCGCTCGGGCCTATTATGTCGCGGATCTCCGTTTCGGCTTCCCGATCACGGACGAGGTTCCCTTCCTTGCGCAAGAGGAGAAGGCACTCTTCAGCGACAGGAAACTGCCACTCGGGGAGGCTTCGAGGCGATACGCCGCCGTCGAAGGAGACGAGCTGTTCCGCGGCTTCAGCGGGCTGTCCTTCACGTCCGCCTATTCGTCTCTTTCCTATCTCCCTTCTGCGCTGGGCGTGTTCCTGGCCAAGCTCCTTCGACTGCCGATATGGGTCGTCTATTATTGCGGGAGGATATTCAACCTCCTGGCCTACCTCGCCCTGGTCTTCCTGGCCATCAGGCGGACTCCGCACTACAAGACCAGCTTCATGGTGCTGGCCCTGTCTCCGCTGAGCCTGTTCCTAGCAGCCTCCTATTCACAGGATGGAATCCTTCTGGGATTGGCCCTTCTGGCCTTCGCCTGGTTCTTCCACCTCTGCCAGCCGTCGGAGAAGCCGCATGCGGCTTGGCGGATCTGGCTCCTGGCCGGACTCCTCGTGCTGCCGGCGCTGGGCAAGCTTCCCTATCTGGTGCTGGTCGTCCTCCTCCCGTTCGTTCCGGTCCGCCACTTCTCGAATATCGATAAGGCGAGAAGATTCAAGATCGTCGCGACCGTCGTTTCATCCCTGGCCATGCTGCTATGGGCGTATGCCGCCTTGTTCCTGCTTTCTTCGGAAGGAGGTCCGGTTAGGGTCCCGCAGGCGGATGCGATGCTGCAGATCGCCGGGATGCTGGCCTCGCCATTGAGATACGCCTATGTCCTGGTCCGATCGACCCTGAACATGCTGAACACATATCTCTCCTGGTTCACCACCCTCGGCTGGATGGACCTGGCCTTGCCCTACATCACCTTCCTCGCGCCCGTCCTCGTCATCGTCTCGTTCCTTCGGGACCCCCGCCCGGCACTTTGGCCCCGCTCGACGCGCTACCTCCTGCTGGGAGTCTTCCTGGGAGGCTTCGCGCTGATCGCCACGGCGATGTACGTGACCTGGACGCCTGTCGGAGCAAGCTACATCGAGGGCGTGCAGACACGATACCTCGTCCCGCTCCTTCCTCTGCTGCTCCCGATGGTCCGCTCTGGAACCGAGCCGACGACGCCTCCGGTCGAGACCACCCGATTCGACGCCAGAGTGGCGGCACTTCTCACTGGAATGCTGGTGTATGCCGTGCTGATGGTCATGCAGAAGTATTATAATTAGCCGAACATCTGGAATGCAGGAGGGGTAAGGTACATGCAGATCACGGAAACACGCCTGAAGGGCGTATTCCTCCTCGAACCCAGGGTCTTCGGGGACTCTCGTGGATGGTTCTCCGAAACCTTTTCGAAAAGGGAACTCGCCGAAGCGGGGCTCTTTTCGGACTTCGTCCAGGACAACCACTCCTTTTCAGCGGAGAAGGGTACTTTGCGCGGCTTGCACTTCCAGAATGCTCCCGCCGCCCAGACCAAGCTGGTGCGCTGCACGCGCGGCGCCGTCCTGGACGTGGCCGTGGACCTGCGACGCGGGTCTCCCCAGTACCGGCGATGGGTCGCCGTGGAGCTGACGTCGGAGAACGCGCGGCAGCTCTATATCCCGCGTGGGTTCGGCCACGGCTTTCTGACCCTTTCGGCCGATGTGGAATTCCAGTACAAGGTCGACGCCTATTATTCACCCGCGCACGACCGCGGCATCCGCTACGACGACCCGGCCATAGGCGTGGACTGGGGCCCGGTCCTGCCCATGCTTTCAGCCAAGGACCGCGACGCGCCTCTCCTTTCGGAAAGCGACTGCAACTTCGATTTCATCGATCCGGGTCCCGGTCCAGCCGATTCATTATAGGAGGGTCCATGAACATACTCGTCACCGGCGGCGCAGGTTTCATCGGCGCCAACTACGTCTACCACGTGCTGGCGCGGCACCCCGAAGACCGGGTGGTCTGCCTGGATGCGCTGACCTATGCCGGCAGCCTCGAGACGCTGGCGGAAGCTCTGGAGAACCCGCGCTTCCGCTTTGTCCACGGCGATATCTGCGACAGGGAAGGTCTGGAACGACTTTTCTTAGAGGAGCGCTTCGATGCCGTCGTGAACTTCGCCGCCGAGTCCCACGTGGACCGCTCCATCTTGGACCCCGGCCTGTTCCTGCAGACCAACGTGCTGGGCACCGCGGCCCTGCTGGACGCCTGCCGGAAGCACGGACCCGTGCGCTTCCATCAGGTCTCCACGGACGAGGTCTACGGAGACCTTCCCCTCGACCGGCCGGACCTGTTCTTCACCGAGGAGACGCCGCTGCACGCCTCCTCCCCCTATTCGGCGTCGAAGGCGTCGGCGGACCTGCTCGTCCTCGCCTACCACCGCACCTTCGGTCTACCGGTCACGATCTCTCGCTGCTCGAACAACTACGGACCCTTCCATTTCCCCGAGAAGCTGATTCCCCTCATGATCTCCCGCGCCCTGGCGGACCAGCCCCTCCCGGTCTACGGAGACGGTGCGAACGTGCGCAACTGGCTCTACGTCGAGGACCACTGCGACGCCATAGACCGCATCCTGCGGGACGGCAGGGTCGGCGAAGTCTACAACGTCGGCGGCCACAACGAACGCACGAACCTGGAGGTGGTCCGCACGATCCTCCGGGAGCTGGAAAAGCCGGAGAGCCTGATCGCCTACGTCCGGGACAGGCCAGGACATGACCGCCGCTATGCCATAGACCCGACGAAGATTTCAAGCGAGCTCGGTTGGGAGCCGAGGACCCGCTTCGACGACGGAATCCGGCAGACGGTGCGCTGGTACCTGGAACACCGCGAATGGTGGGAGCATATCCTGAGCGGCGAGTACCGACAGTACTTCGACCGCATGTATGGAGGCCACTGATGGACGCGAAGGTCCTCGTGACCGGTCATGACGGGCAACTCGGATTCGACGTGGTGCGATGTCTCGAGCGGCGCGGCGTGGCGTGCCGGGGCGTCGATATCGCGGACTTCGACCTGACGGACGGGGAAGCGACCGCCGCGTATCTGTCGGCCTACCGTCCGACCGTGGTGGTGCATTGCGCGGCCTTCACGGCCGTCGACGCGGCCGAGGACAAGCCGGAAACCTGCTTCCTCGTCAATGCCACGGGTTCGGGGAATATCGCCGGCGCCGCGCGGGACGTCGGAGCCGGTTTGATCTACATCAGCACGGACTACGTGTTCTCCGGGGACGGCGAGACGCCCTTCGAGACCGACGCGCATCAGGATCCGAAGAACATCTATGGAACCAGCAAGGCGTGGGGAGAGGACGAGGTGAGACGTATCCTGCCGGACCGCCACAGCATCGTCCGGATCTCCTGGGTGTTCGGCCTCCACGGCAAGTCCAGCTTCGTGAAGACCATGCTGCGCCTCGGCCGCGAACGCGCGGATGTTTCCGTCGTGTCGGACCAGATCGGCTCCCCCACCTATACCGCCGACGTCGCCGAGTTCCTCGCGGACCTGATCGAGAGCGGCAAGTACGGTGAGTTCCACGCGACCAACGAGGGGTTCTGCTCCTGGGCGGAGTTCGCCGAGGCCATCTTCGAGGAGGCCGGTCTTCCGACGAAGGTGCGGTCCATCACGACCGAGGAGTACCCGACCCGGGCGGCGCGCCCGAAGAACTCGAGACTTTCGAAGGCGAGCCTCGACGCCGCGGGATTCCACCGCCTCCCACCCTGGCGCGACGCCCTTCGGCGTCATATGAAGGAACTGGAATGCCCGGGCTGCTGAAGAAGGCCCTCGGCACCCTGCGAAGGAAAGGCGTGAAGCGCCTCGCCGTGAAGACCGCCTATTTCCTGCGGCGGCGCTGGAACGAGCGGCGGCTGGCCGCGACCTTCCTGCCTTCCGCGGAGGCGCTGGAGGCCCAGCGTGCCGCGAATCGACCGGGCGACCCGGTGGTCAGCCTCCTTGTGCCCCTCTTCGACACGCCGATCGAATATCTCGAGGAGCTGGTGGCGTCGGTGAAGGTGCAGACCTATTCAGCGTGGGAACTCTGCCTCGCCGACGGGAGCGTAGACGGAAACCCTGCCCGGGCCGACCTTCTGCAGGAACTCGCGGCAGGCGACCCCCGCTTCCGAGTGACGGTCCTTTCGACCAACCTGGGAATCTCCGGGAACACCAACGCCGCCATAGACCTCGCACGAGGTCCTTTTCTGGCGCTGCTCGACCACGACGACCTTCTGCCCCCGCATGCGCTCCACGAAGTCTCCAAGACCTTCCGAGAGACAGGGGCCGACTTCGTCTACACGGACGAGGCCTGCTTCATAGGGACGCCACGACGTCTGCGCAGCGTCCACTTCAAGCCGGACTTCGCGCCCGACACCCTGCGAGGCAACAACTACCTCTGCCACCTGTCCGCCTTCCGAGCGACCTTGCTCGACCGGGTCGGCCGTCTGGACCCCGCCTGCGATGGCAGCCAGGACTACGACCTGGTGCTGCGCCTGACCGAGAAGGCCGAGCGGGTGGTCCACATCCCCAAGGTCTGCTACTTCTGGCGGGTCCACCCCGGTTCCGTTTCGTCCGACCTCGACGTCAAGCCGTACGCGCTTGCCGCCGCGCGCCGCGCCCTGGACGCGCACCTCGAGCGGACCGGCCTGTCCGGCCGTGCGGTCGACTCGAGCGTCGCCTCGACCTACCGGATCGTGCGCCCGGCCGAAGGGAGTCCCCTCGTCTCCGTCATCATGATCTCGGAGGCCGCCGGCTTCGCCGGGACCTTGGAAGGTTCGGAGGAGGCGCTCCTGCGTGCGGCAACAAAGCATGCGAACCTCGAGGTGCTTCCTTTCCACGCGGCAGAAGGGGAGACGCGCTCCTCTGCACTGGGTCGAGCCGTTCGCGCGTCGAAGGGCGCGTATCTCGTATTCCTCGACCCCGAACTCGAGCCCAGGTCTCCGGACTGGATCGGGGAGATGGTCGGATTCGCACGGCGCCCAGACGTGGCCGCCGTCGGCGCGCGTCTGCTGTGCGCGGGAGGCAAGGTCTTCGGTGCCGGACTCGTCGTGCAGCCCGGTCCGAGGGTCCTCCACGCCAGCCGTGGAGATTCGGCGCTCTATGATGGGTACATGTCGCGCTCGACCTACGCCGTTGATGTAACGGCCGTCCCATTGGAATGCATGATGGTCCGAAGGGACCTCTACCTGGCGACGGAAGGCATTCGCGACTTCGACGGCACGGATGCCGCGGCTCTCGATCTCTGCCTGCAGCTGACACGGCCGTTGAAGTCAGAACGATCGACGCAAGCCACGGACACCATGCGCTGGGTGGTCTGCACGCCCTACGTGGAGTTCGCGTTTCGAGGGCGTCATCGGCATGGGCGGCGAGGGGATGCTGGAGAGCTTTCGGGACGCCCGACCGAGGCGGACATCCGGCGGCTCGTCGAGAGGTGGCCCGACCTCGCCACGTTCCACGATCCATTCTACAACCCCAACCTGAACGCCGCCCGCGCGGACTTCACGGTCCGACCCCCGTCGAGCGAACCCGAGGTGGACGAATGAACCGACATGTCGAGACCTTCCGCAAATACCGCTACCTCCTCGCGGATCTGATCGTCCGCGACCTGAAGGTGAAGTACCGCAGGTCGGTGCTGGGGCTTCTCTGGAGCATCCTCAACCCCTTGCTCATGATGTTCGTCATATCCGCCGTGTTCTCGCGGATCTTCAAGTTCGACGTGGAGTACTTCCCGATCTTCTACCTGACCGGTGCCGTTGTCTTCAACTTCGTCGTCGAGTCCACTTCTTCGGCGATGACCGCCATCATCAACGCCGCGCCGCTGATCAAGAAGGTCTATGTCCCGAAGTATCTGTTTCCTCTCGAGAAGACGCTGTTCGCCTTCGTGAACCTGCTTTTCTCCCTGGTCGCGGTCGCCGTCGTGATTCTGGTGCTTCGCATGCCGCTGCATTGGACGGCGCTGCTCTTTCCGATTCCATTGCTCTATGTGCTCGTCTTTTCGGTCGGCCTCGGAATGATCCTGTCGGCGTACAACGTCTTCTACCGCGATATCCAGCATCTCTATTCGGTCTGGACGACGGCCTGGCTCTATCTCACTCCTGTCATCTACCCCGTCTCCATCCTGCCTTCCGTCATGCAGAAAGCCGTCGCGTTCAACCCCCTCTACTACTACGTCGACTATTTCCGCGAGGTCGTGATGTACGGGCACATTCCGGGGCTGCGTGAGAATCTCGTCTGCATGGGATTCTCGGCGCTGTTCCTGCTGGTCGGACTCTGGGTATTCCGCCGCAAGCAGGAGCGCTTCATCCTGTATATCTGATGTCGCATGAAAGCCGGTATGATAATATGGTTGGACAGTCTACGGACAATCGGGAGGAAACGGGTTGACGACGGCGATCGAGGTCGGACAGGTGTCCATGAGGTTCAACATGTCGCACGAACGCGTGGACAGCCTCAAGGAATACTTCATCAAGTTGGTTCGCCGCCAGCTCCGCTTCGAGGAGTTCTTCGCGTTGCGAGAGGTATCCTTCTCGGTCGAGAAGGGTGAAGTGTTCGGCATCGTCGGTCTGAACGGCTCGGGGAAGAGCACGTTGCTCAAGATCGTCTCCGGAATCCTGAAGCCCACGTCCGGGACGTGCAGCGTCTTCGGGTCCATCTCTCCGCTGATCGAACTCGGCGCCGGCTTCGACATGGACCTGACCGCGAGGGAGAACGTCTTCCTGAACGGCTCCGTCCTCGGCTTCTCACGGAAGCAGATGCGCGAAAGATTCGACGAGATCATCGACTTCGCGGAATTGCACTCCTTCGTCGACGTCGCGCTCAAGAACTACTCCTCGGGGATGACGGCGCGTCTCGGGTTCGCAATCGCGACACTGGTGAAGCCGGAGGTCCTGATTCTGGACGAAATCCTTTCCGTCGGCGACTTCCTCTTCCAGAAGAAGTGCGAGGAGAGGATCAAGGAGATGATGCAGGGCGGAACGACCGTCCTGATCGTGTCCCATTCCATCGACCAGATCGAGAGGCTCTGCAACCGCGTTCTCTGGCTGGAACACGGGTCCGTGCGGATGATCGGCGGCACGCAGCCGGTATGCGAAGCGTATGCGGGTAGCCGCTGAAGTCCTGCAAGGGTATCGAATGAATCGCTGAAGGCGGAGGGAAAATGGACGGCATCTACAACGCATTCTTCTTCGACCGGTTCTACGAAGTCGAGAGCGGGCAGACCTACCGCGACTGGATGCCGCAGTTCGAGCGGATCGCAGACCGCATCGCGCTGGATTTCGCACCCAGAACGGTCCTGGACGCAGGATGCGCCTACGGATTCCTCGTGGATGCGCTTCGCAGGCGCGGTATCGAGGCGTATGGCTTCGACCTCTCCGAGCATGCGATCTCCCAGGTGCCCGAGGACGTCAAGCCATTCTGCTTCGTGCATTCCATCGCCGAACCGCTGCCGTCCGGCATTCCGCAGCGATATGACCTCGTCGTCACGGTGGAGGTGCTCGAGCACGTCGCTCCGGAGCTGATGGCCACGGCGCTGGCCAACCTGTGCCGCTGTTCCGACACGGTGCTCTTCACATCGACGCCAGGGGACCGCGACAACATGACCCATTTGAACGTCCAGCTTCCGGAATACTGGGCCCGGGCGTTCGCCGCAATCGGCTTCCAGCGCGATCTCATCCAGGATGTCGATTATGTCTGCTCCTGGGCGCAGCTCTTCCGCAAGGGCCCGCTGACGCTCGACTCCGTCCAGGCCTATGAGAAACGTCTGCGGCTTCTGGGCGAGGAGAAGTCGAAGGCCGAGTCGGCCGCTTCGGTGGCGGAGTCTGCGACTTCGTCATGCAAGGGCGAACTGGAGCGGATTTCCGAGGAGCGGGAAACGCTCGCCGAGTCGATCGGCATCCTCGAGAGCACGCTCTCCCGGAATCAAGCGGAACATGCGCAAAGGGAAGAAGAATTCCAGAAACTGCTCTCGGACCACCTCGCGACGATCCGTTCCTCCAGCTGGCGGGCTACCGCACCGCTTCGGGCGGTCCTGAACCTGCTCCGCGGACGCAGGACGCCGCGCTTCGTGAAACCTCCCAAGGGCCTCGCGGCCCGCGTCGGTCCATTTCGGCGGCTGTCGAGGGCGCTGCGCCGCTATGGACTCCGCGGGACGCTGCGCAAGGTCTTGAGACGATTGCAGGGAAGGCCCGAAGTCGTGGTCGCAGGTGCCGGAAACTCGAGTTCGTCGGGCTCTTCGCCACGAGACGCCGCATCGGTCGAACTCCGGCTTGCGCAGAGGTTCCGCATCGCACAGCCGATTCCGTCGGTCTTCGTCGAGAACGAGAGACCTCGCCTGACCCTTGTCACCGATTCCCTCGGAACCAACTCCCTCTTCGGCGGCGTCGCGACCGCGCTGATCCTCGCCACGCGATTCGCCGTGAAGACCGGCTCGGTCCTCCGAATCGTGACGCGCACCGCGCCGGTCCATCCCGATGAGTATTATGCCTGCATGAAGATCCACGGAATCACCCCGGCTCCTGAAGTGGTCTTCTACTCCGACTACGACCGCGATGAGGCGGGTGGCAAGCGATTCAAGCTCGATGTCTCGGAACGGGACGTCTTCTTCGCCACTTCCTGGTGGAGCGCGGCCGCCATCCGAGGGACCACCCTCCGCAGAAGATTCTTCTACGTGCTTCAGGAGGTCGAGACCTACTTCTACCCGCACGGCGACGACCACCTTCGGTGCGCGCAGACCATGAAGGACCCCGATATGGATTTCCTCGTGAATTCACACTATCTATACGACCACCTGAAGACCACATCGACCGATGTCGCCCACCGCGGGTTCTGCTTCGAACCGGCTTTCCCGGAAGCCCTGTACCGCCCGAAGAACTTCGGAAAGAAAGCGCGATATCGGTTGTTCTTCTACGCACGTCCCGAGAACCCACGAAACCTGTTCCATTTCGGACTCGAAGTGCTCGACCGGTGCATTTCCACGGGAGTACTCGATACCGAGGAATGGGAGATCTGCTTCGCAGGGCAGAACGTTCCCGACATCCGTTTCTCGAACGGCGCACGGGGAGTCCCCCTCGGCCAGCTCGGTTGGGACGCCTATGCTGGATTCCTTGGCGGCGTGGACCTCGCGCTGTCGCTCATGTATACACCGCATCCCAGCTACCCGCCTTTCGACGTGGCCTCCTCGGGCGGTGTCGTCGTCACGAACCGATACCTGGGCAAGAAGGAGATCGTCGAGAGCGACAACATCCTTGCGGCCGACCTCGACCTCGACTCCTTCGCTCTGGCCATGAAAGCCGGCATATCCCTGGCGAAGGATGCGGAACGGAGGGAGAGGAACTTCCGGACGCAGCGAATCGCCCGCTCCTGGGAGGACAACCTCGCCAAGTCCGTCGACTGGATGGAGGAACGTCTGCGCGATGCATAGTCTTTCGGTGCCCGGTAAGCCTTCGGCCACGCCCTGGGAGGTCGCCCTCCCGCTTCGGCTCGCGCGGCTGGCCGAGGCGCGCGGCACGGACGGCGTCCGGACCGCGGTGCTCCTCTATGAACGGGCCGATACCTCGACCTTCCGCTATCGGTGCTACAACGTCGTGCAGGCATTGCGGGCAAGCCGGGAATGGCGGGCGGTCTATTTCTTCAAGGACGAACTGGAAGCGCTGGCTCCGTTCCTCGACCGCGCGGACCTTCTCGTCGTCGCCCGTTTTCGCTGGGGACCCGAACTGGACCGGATCATGATGCGGGCCAAGGCTCGCCACATCCCCATCCTGTTCGACATCGACGACATGGTCTTCGACGTCCGCTACATCCCCCTCATCGCGAACACGCTCAACGTCGGTCTCGCGACCCAGGAGGACAACGATTATTGGTTCGCCTATGTCTCCCGTCTGGGCTTCGCCGCCTCGCGCGCGGACGGATTCACGACGACCAACGACTACCTCGGACGCCTGCTTTCGAACTCCTTCGACCATCCCTACTGGCTCGTCCGGAATTCCGTCAACGACGAGCAAGCCATCTATTCCGAACGCTGCCGCGCGGCGAAGGCGGGGAAACCGGACCGGAAACCCTTTACGATCGGCTACTTCAGCGGAACGCCGTCCCACGTCAACGACTTCGCGGAGGTGCAGGCCGAAATCGGACAATTGCTCGACGATTTCCCAGACGTGGTCCTCTCCGTCGTCGGCTTCATGGATTTCTCCGGGGAGCTGGCGCACCACATCGCTTCCGGACGCGTGCGGTACCGTCCGCTGGTGGATTTCCTGGAACTCCAGCGCCTCACCGCGGAGGTCGATGTCAACATCGCTCCCCTGGTCGACAATGCATTCACCCAGTGCAAATCGAATCTGAAGTTCTTCGAGGCCGGTCTCGTGAATACGGTGACTCTCGCCACGCCGACCTTCGCTTTCCGGAATTCGATCATCGACGGAGAAAACGGATTCCTATGCCGACCCGGAGAGTGGTACCCTAGAATCCGAGAACTCCTCAAGGGGGAGAAATCGACATCGAGGATTTCTGCGAATGCCCTTCGATATGCGCTCGACAACCATTATGGAGACAGCGTGCGGACCGAAATCGAGACGAGTTATTCCCGAGCGGTGGAAAGGGTAGCCGGCAATGCCTGATCGTGGGATTTCCCTTTCCATCGTCACCTACAACAACGGGGCCGTGATCGGCACCACGCTGGAGGCTCTCGAGGCGCACTGGCCGAAGGAATTCCCATGTCGTGCCTTCGTCGTCGACAATGGCTCGACGGACCGCACGTTGGAGATCGTCGGCCTCCACGTCGCACGTCACCCCGACCGCCTGACCCTGATCCGTTCCCCGAAAGGCAACGTCGGATATGGCGCCGCGAACAACCTCGTGCTGCCGAAGGTGGATTCCACCATGCATATCGTGATGAACCCCGACGTGTCGCTGCTCGACGACCGCACCCTCCCGACACTTCTCGATTTTCTTTCTTCCCATCCCGACGTCGGGATGGTGGTGCCGAAGGTCGTCGGACTGGATGGCTCGGTCCAGCATCTCTGCCGACGCCAGCTGACCGTGCTCGACCTCTTCCTGCGCTTCACCTTCCCGGCGCTCCTTCCCAAACGCCACGCCTACCATACGATGCAGGATCATGACTACGGGACCTCCTTCGACGTGCCGTTCGCCTCCGGTTGTCTCATGGCCCTCCGCACCGAACTCTTCCGGGAATTGGGCGGCTTCGACGAAAGGATCTTCCTCTATGCCGAAGATGCCGACCTGACTCTCCGCGTGAACCAGGTCTCGCGGACGGTCTACGTCCCGGACGCGATGGTGCGCCACGAGTGGCAGCGCTCCTCCTACAAGAAGTTCGGGATGTTCTCGAAGCATCTGCGCTCGCTCGCCTACTACTTCCGCAAATGGGGGTTGCGTCTCGCATGATCTCCGTGGTCATGGCCACCCTGGATGGCTTGAGATACCTTCCCGTGCAGTTGGAGAGCGTCCTCCGACAACTGGGTCCGGAGGATGAGCTCGTGGTGTCGGACAACGGCTCGACGGACGGGACGTTGGCGTTCCTCGAGAAGGCTGCTGCAAAGGACAAACGGATGCTTCTGCTTGTCTTCGGAAGTCGAAGAGGGGTTGTCGCCAATTACGAGAACGCGCTGCGCCACGCGCACGGCGATGTCTTGCTTCTCTGCGATCAGGACGACATCTGGCTGCCTGGACGGGTGGACTTCTTCCGCACCTGGTTCGTGGAGCATCCGCGGACCTTGTTGCTCCAGACCGATGCGGAACTGGTCGACGCGGAAGGGCGCAGGACGGACGAATCGTTCTTCTACCTACGCCGGAGCGGTCCCGGACTGATGAAGAACTTCGTGAAGAACGGCTTCCAGGGGTGCAGTCTCGGGTTCCGAAGATCGCTCCTCGACGTCGCGCTTCCATTCCCGACACGCCTGCCCATGCACGACATGTGGCTCGGGCTGCTCGCGGAAGCCGCCGGCACCTTGCGCACGGCTTTTTCGCCCAAGGTCCTGACGCGGCATCGTCGCCATGGCGGAAACTCGAGTTCTCTGGAACACGCGGCCTGGAGCAGGGTCGTGATCTGGAGGTTCCGGCTCTTCGGGAGCCTTCTGTCCAGATGGCCGCGCGTCCGGCGCGCCTTCCGGGGGACATAGCCTGCTTGCGACTTTCCCGCGATTCTGATATCATCGAATCTTGCTAACCTACTGCTGAGCGTCGTCTGGACGCAGGAGAGGATCGAGCCGTGAAGGATATCAAACGTGTCTTCCTATTCCTTCCCATCGCTCTTCTTCTTGGTTTTGTTCTGTATCTCGTTTCCCGATTCAACTACGTCCTTTTCCATGTCACCTTGGAATTTTTCATCGTCCTGATCGGCATACTGATCTTCACGGTGACCGTACTGGCCAAGAGGTTCGCGCAGCCGTCCTTCCTGACTCGTCTGGGTCCTGGTATCCTCGTCTCTTCGATGATCACCTTCCTCCACCTTTTGACCTACAAGGGAATGAACATCCTCACGGGCTACGACGCGAACCTTCCGACGCAGCTTTGGGTGATCCTCAACATTATCTTCTCGGTTTCGATTCTTTTCGCGATGCTCGACCGGAAAGGGAGAGTCAGTGACCGCTGGACGCTCCTCGGATACCTGACGGCAGGCGTCACGGCCGTTGTGCTCAGCTTCGAGCGGCTTTTCCCGGTATGCTTCGTCGTCGGCACAGGACTCACTCCCTTTAAACGTTACGTCGAATACGCAGTCATCCTCGTGCTCCTTGCCAGCCTGCTCCTGCTGGACCGTTGGAAACGCGGCACCGACGAACGGCTTCGGCGCTATATGGTCGCCACTCTCATCCTACTCATCCTGTCGGAATTCCTTTTCACGCTGTACAGCGACGTCTATGGACTCGCCAATTTCGCCGGTCATTACCTGAGACTGCTGGCCTTTTTTCTGATCTACCTCTCCATCGTGGTCGAGGGGATCCAGAGGCCGTACAAACTCATCTTCTCCGAACTGAACGACCTCTCGTTCACGGATGGTTTGACCCACCTGCACAACCACCGGTATCTCCTCGAATCCATCGAACGCCTAAGGGTTCAGTCCTTGACCGAAGGAAAGGAGCTCTACCTCCTGGTGTTCGACGTCGACCGGTTCAAGGAGATCAACGACGGGTTCGGCCACACGGTCGGCGACGAGGTGCTGAAGGAGGTTGCGGACACCATCCGGAGGAGCATCCGGTCCACCGACGTCGCTTGCCGACAGGGAGGCGACGAGTTCGCGGTCGTCCTGTACGACGTGACGGCTGATTTCGCTTACGCCATCGTCGACCGGCTGCGTAAGGACCTCCTGCTTTCGCCCTTGAACAGCCGAGGCGTTCGTCTGACTGTCAGCGGAGGCGCCGTCCGCTTCGACGGGGAGTCCACGCAGGAGCTCCTGTCGAAGGCCGACCGTCTCCTCTATGCAGCGAAGCGTGACGGCCGCAATCGCTTCTATTTCTGCAACGACGAAGATGTCCTTGTCTGAAGCGCATTCCGGACTCCTCCCGGGCTTCTCCTAGCATCCCGCAACCGATATAATGGAGGAGTCGACCCCTCGATTCAAAGGAGGACCGGCCTTGAACAGGAAGCGCTTCCGTTGTCTTCTCCTGCTCGTCTTCTCCCTCGTCGTCCTCTCCCCCGCCTTGGTCCGTCCGGTCGTCTCCGCCGATGCCGCATTCCCAGTCGAACGGATTCTGTCGAGTGTCTGCACGATAGAGACGGAATTCAATCAGGGAAGCGGTGTATTCATCACGGACTCGGGCCACGTCCTCACGAACGCGCACGTCCTCGACGGCGAGCGCGAGGTCACGATATACTACGACGGCGGTACCTATATGGGATACCTGCTCCGCCAGGACTCGGTCCTGGACCTCGCGATTTTGGAGACGGACGTCGTGGGCGCTCCGCCTGCGGAATTCGCCGCCACCGAGGATATCCATGTCGGCATGGACGCCTACGCGGTCGGCTCCCCCCTTGGTCTCCCTCAGACCGTCTCGCGCGGCATCGTCTCCGTGATCGGCCAACCCGTCGATGGACAGATCTACATCCAGTCCGACGTGGCGGTATATGGCGGCAGCAGCGGGGGCCCGCTCTGCTCGTCGGACGGAAGGGTAATCGGACTGAACACCTTCACCATGGGCGACTACGACGGCATCACCTTCGCCGTTCCGAACCCCGTAATCCTCGATTTCGTGCATCGCGAAGGACTGTTGATGGAAACGGTCGTCACCGCCATCCCCGGAATCCCAGGCATCCCCGGCTACTACGACGGAACGTACTACGGCGACGTGGAATTCGATCCTTCGCTCCTCCTCCCGCAACTGCAGGTGCTTTTCGCAAATCCTGCCTTCACGGCTCTGCTCGTTCTTGCTGGCATCCTGTTCGGCCTGCTGTTCCTGGCGGGTGGCATCGTACTGGTCTTCTACCTGCGGCATATCCGGAAGCGCAGGCTCGCTTCGGCTCTCGCCCGTCCCGGCGCCGGCCCTTCGGTGCCTTGAACTCCGTGGACCTCGCTACCTGGGTCGCCCTCGGACTCTCCTCCCTGACCTTCGCGGGGGTCCTCTTCCTCCTGTTCCGGAAAGCGCCACGCGACCCCCGGCTTCGTGAACTCCAGGAGAAGCTGGCGCGCGTCGAAACCCTTGTCGAGCGGTTGGACCCGCTGCTGCGGCAGGAACTCTCGACCGTCCGCGGGGAGCAGTCCAGACAGTTGACGCAGATGGGCGAAGCCCAGATGAACCAGTTGACCCGGATCATGCAGACCAACAACGAATCGCTGCTCAACCTGACCAAGGCCATCGAGAAGCAATTGGTCGACATGCGGGAAGCCCTGACAAAGTGGCTGCAGCTCATGCAGGCCGACAATGCCGAGAAGTTGGAGAAAATGAGGGCCACGGTCGACGAGAAGTTGAGCAAGACGCTCAACGAGCGCCTCGGCGAGTCCTTCAAGCTGGTGAGCGAACGCCTCGAGCAGGTCCAGAAGGGTCTCGGCGAGATGCAGTCGCTCGCGGTCGGCGTGGGGGACCTGAAGAAGGTGCTGACCAACGTGAAGACGCGCGGCACCATGGGCGAATACCAGCTCGGCGCCATCCTCGAGCAGATCCTGTCTCCAGAGCAGTATGCCGCGAATGTCCGTACGAACCCCAACAGCGCAGACGTCGTCGAGTACGCGATCCGCCTGCCGGGCAAGGACGCGGATGGGGGAAACGTCTTCCTGCCGGTCGATTCGAAATTCCCGGTCGAAGCCTATTACCTTCTGAATGCGGCGTACGATTCCGCAAGCCCCGACGACATCGAGTCGGCTCGCAGAGCGCTCGACCTCGCCTTCCGCAAGTCCGCGAAGGATATCCACGACAAATACATCCACCCCCCCGACACGACCGACTTCGGCATCCTGTTCGTACCTGTGGAGGGACTCTACGCGGAAATGGTGCGTCGACCGCAGCTCCTCGAGACCCTGCAGAACGACTACAAGATCGTGGTGACGGGGCCGACGACCTTCGCCGCGCTATTGAACAGCCTGCGGATGGGATTCCAGACGTTGGCCATTGAAAAGCGGTCGAGTGATGTCTGGAAACTCCTCTCTGCCGTGAAGACGGAATTCGTCAAGTTCGGCGGTGTTCTCGAGAGCGCGCAGAAAAAACTCAATTCGGCTGGGGATGACCTCGAGCGGCTCGTCGGAACGCGCAGCCGGAAAATCCTGCGCCACCTCGGTCAGGTCGGGCAGCTGAAGCCGGAGGACGCCAGCGAAACCCTTGAACTTTCCACGACCGTCGAGGAGGAGGACGAGGAACCCCTTCCAGCAGACGTCTTCCAGCCCATGACAAAGGAGAGTACGGAATGAAGAAATCGCTCAACAGCTTCTTGAAGGCCCGAAGCGTTGCCTTGAATGAGATTGGCGTGAACCGCGCCAAAAGGGTGACCAATGTCGCGGCTTTCTGTGGCATAGCCCTGTTGGGGGTCGTCATCGTCCTCTATGCCGCATTGAACGCGTCCGCATTTCGATTCGCGATTCTGATCGATGCCGTGGCGGTATTGGGACTGGTTGCCGTTCTCCTCTTGAATCGGAGCGGACACTTCCTTGCCGCGAGCATCCTGATGAACCTCAGCGTCTCCCTTCCGGTATTCCTCAACGAGAAGCTCTTCTTCGGCTACGAGTCCGGCTATCACAGCATCCTGATTCTTTGTGCCTTCCTCCCTGCGATTTCCGTCGCTACGCGACGATGGTGGCTGCCGCTGTCGCTGGCCTTGCTGGATGCCATGTTCTTCGTCTTGAGCTTCAGATCGCCTCCCTTGTTCGACCTCACCGCTGAGATGCCTCGCGTCGCGCTTTCGGAGATGAATGACATCATCCATCTCCTGACCGTCCTGGGCGTCATCTCCGCCATCAACGTCTTCCAGATCGCATTGTCGCGCACCGAGTCCTCCCTGGCGGCAAAGGCCGTTGTCCTCAGTGAAACGCTCGAGGAGGTCAACCGACTGGCCAACCACGACGCCCTGACCGGACTCATGAACCGTCGCCACGTCGAGTCGCGCATCCAGCTCGAGATCGATCGTTCGGAGCGGTATGGGCTCCGTCTCTCCATCATCATGTTCGACCTGGACCATTTCAAGTCCATCAACGACACCTTCGGTCACGAAGAAGGAGACAAGGTACTGCAGCGTGCGGCTGCAATTGCGGCCCGCGTCGTGCGTTCTTCGGATCTCGTCGGGCGTTGGGGGGGCGAGGAGTTCATCGTCGTCCTGCCGCAGACCGACCTGGACGGTGCCTTGGCCACGGCTGAAAAGATCCGCCAATCGATGAGCGACGAAATCGAGCGGGAGCGGATGGTGACCGGCAGCTTCGGCGTCGCGGAATGGCTTCCCGAAGAGTCCTTCACCTCTTTCTACTGCCGTGTCGACGAGGCGATGTATGATGCGAAGAAAGGGGGCCGCAACCGTGTATCGGCCTCCATGGACGCGAAGCGCAGGCCACGTCCCATCGCCCACATCGACTGGAAGCATGACTGGGATTCGGGAGACCAGTTGATCGACCGCCAGCACAGAGGTCTACTGGACCTCGCCAACGAAATCATCTCCCTCTCCCTGTCGACATCACAGAGAGAGCCGGCTCTGGCCCTGCTGGCCAGGATCCTTCAGGAGATCCAGGAGCATTTCGACTACGAGGAATCCGTCCTCGAGCGCATCCGCTACAGCGGACTCGACGCGCATCGGACATCCCACCGGTTGCTCGCGAAGCGTGTGATCGAACTCAAGGATGAGGTCATGCGCGGTGAAGCGCAGACCATCTCCATCTTCGTCTTCGTCCTCGAGGAGGTCGTCGTCGGGCATATCCAGCAGGAAGATACCGTCTATTTCGCCGAGCTGAAGAACAGTACGAAGAAGTAGGGAAGAGGTCCTGCTGTCAGGCGCTTCTCCGGTTTCCTGACCGCGCGCCGAGCAGGAAGCCCGCTCCGCCGCAAGCGAGGGCGATGACCGCCGTCAACCAGATCGGAACGCTGGGGGTCGTGGCTCCGGGAGTCGGAGACGGCGTCGGGGTCGGCGCGGACGTCGTGGTGGCTTCAGGACTTGGGGACGGCGCATCGGTCGGCGCGTCCGTCGGTGCCGTCGTCGGAGTGGCGGTCGGTTCCGCAGTGGGTTCGAGGGTCGGAGTCGCCGCCGAAGTCGGACCTGCCGTGGGGGCGGCTGCGACAAGGACGGAACAGGAGGCGTCCGACGGGGTGAAGTCGTCCGTCCCATCGGTTGCCGTCAACTGAGTCGCTGTGACGGTTATCGTTGAGCCTGAAGCTACGCTGCTCTTCACGGTGAACGACAGCTTGAACAGCTGCATTTTTCCGTCGATGGGGGATTCGGCCGTGTCGTCGTATCCAAGGAAAGTCACTTTCCCAGCCGTCGCCCCGTCCGGCGTGCAGACCCAGTTCTTGAGCACGCCGCTGGAGCTCTTGTACGTGAGCTGGCTGGCGTCGTACCGGATCTCGCCCTGCACGGCGTCGATTCCCGTGCCGTTCACGTAGAAGGTCACGGTCAGCGTGCTGCCCGCACGGATCGAGGCAGGACCTGCAACGCTCGCCACCGGTGCCGCGGCAAAGACGTTCGCCGAGATCAGGAGTACGGGAAGACAGAGCAGAGCGGCAAGCACGGATCGTTTCGTAGCGGTTCCCTTCATGGTGCGTTCCTCCTCGTAGGTCATGGGAAGTGGATTCAATAGGAGATCGGGACGATGAGCACCTTACCCATCAGGTGTGCCTTCAACTTGACGAAATCCGTCAGCGTGACCTTTCCGTCGCCGTTCACGTCGGCCGCCTTCCCGTAGGCTCCGGCCAGCATGCTCTTGGCCATCAGGTGGGCCTTCACCTGCACGAAGTCGGTGAGGGTGATCCTCCCGTCCCCATTGACGTCACCCGTGACCACGACCGTGAGGCAATGCAGGACCGTGCTTCCGTCCATCAGCTTCAGGACCATTCCAGTACCGATCCGGGAGGTGCCCGGAACCGGTATGCCGCCGCTGGAGACTTCGACGGATCCGCCCTGGTCCAGACCGGCCAGCAGGGTCTGAACCGTCGTGCCAGGATCGATGAGGGAAATGAACCCCGTCGAGGTGTTGCAGATGTATTCCGTGGAAGTGATTTCCGCCAAGGCGATCGTGAAGTGAACGGTGGTCGTGTTGCCATCCGCATTCGTGACGAGGAGCACGTGGTCGCCCGGACTCGAAACGCTCGAGTCGTTCGCGAAGACATCCCCATCCAGGGTAGCCTCCCCGGAATCGAAATGGATGGTCACGGACGTATGGTAGGTCGTGCCGTCGACGACACCCGTGACGAGAGGGTAGACCTTGGCGAGAGTGAATGTCACCGTCGTCACAGCCAGAAGAGAATCCGTCACGGTGACTGAGTAGACACCGTTCTCGATGAAGGGGTCCGCGAGGTCATGCGCGACGGGGATGCCATCGAGGGTCGTCGCGAGGGTGAACGGACCACTTCCGAATGCCAGAAGGAACAGATCGCTCAAGGCGGCACTACCGCTCGCGACCGGCCGGCCCTTGATGTCGCGCATCGCGGCCAGAGGACCCGCCCCGGCTGCGGGGAGCCTGTCGAGCAGAACCTGCCAGATTCTCGCGTCGACGCCGTTCTCGGCCGTGACCTGGACGTAGAAGGTGTTCATCCCGTCCGCGAGTCCCGGCGAGGCGGGGTTGACCGGCACGGTGCAGCCGGAATCGGCGAAGATCGCCCAAGTCGCGTCCGGGCTGGCCTCGAACGCCAAGGAGGTCGTGCCGCTGGGCAGGGTCGCGGCGAAGACCCCAGGCTGAGACAGCAGAGTTGGATAAAGACCTCCATCGACGCCGATCAGCGCGCACTGGTCGGAGGGTCTGTGAACCGAGACGGTGTAGACGGTCTGGGACACTCCGTCTTCGGCGATGACCTGGATCAGGACGTCCTTGGTCTCCCCCGGCGCCGGGTCGATGGAAGTGCTGTCGACGCGCGCCCCATCGATGAAGAACGTGGAGACCGCATCCGTCCGGGTGGGCGTCAAGGTGACCGGAGACTTGGAGGAGCCGAGTTCGAGCGCATAGGAGGTCGTCCCCGAAGCGAAGGAGGGGGAGAGGCTTCCAACGGAGACCGCGAGGGCGGACAGCGTCGCGACCGAGGAGAGTTTTCGGACGGCCAGGGTCTGCGAGAGGGCGGCGCCGCTCGTGAAGACGAAGAAGTCGTATCGGTTCCCCGCCGTCAGCGTGACATCACAGGTGCTCGAGAGATAACTCATGATCTCTCCCGACCCCTCGGTGTCGCAGAATTGGATCGTGGCATCGGCCTGGGTGGTCGAGAAACGGTACTGGCCTGACTGGGAGGGCGTGAACGTCGCTGCGGTGAGGTAATCACCTGAAAGCAGAGATTCGGTGTTGCTTGCGGAGGTCGTGATCGTGGCGAGTTCCTCGAAGATCAGGTGGTAGGCGGAGTCCGCGTGATGGTTGGTCGCGTCGAGGAGAATCGAACTCTGGCCGGCCGGGAGGTCGAACAGGAAGAAGCAGCCGCCGGTCGTGGAGTCGAAAGCGGACGAGTTGAGCGTGATGACATACGGGTCGTCGTTGTAGGCGGGGTCCAGGAGAAGGACCTTGTTCCCAGCGCTGGATGGAGTCGTGAAGAATTCCCGGGACAGCGTATTGTCGACGATTCCGTCCCCGTTGACGACTACGCCGCGCGATTCGAGCAGGGAGGGGGGGGTGATGAGGAACTGGAGGGCCCTCTTGATGTGGTTAATGTAATCGGTAGGTGTGATGAAATAGTAGGCCAGATAGAAGCGATAGACGTGACCCTGGACCAGCGAAGCGGAGACATGGAACGGGTTCGGGTCGTCGCTTAAGGCGACGGAGATGCCGCCGTTCGACGTATCGAATATCTCTATGTCCGTATCGCCTGGGTCGCCTTCCTCCAATATGGAATCGAAGTTGTAGACGCCGGAAACCGTCGGCGTGAAGCTATAGGCGGTGTCGCTCTTTGCATAATAGTACGGAATGCCGCCGCTGACGATCGAGTAGTTGTCGAGCTGGTTGCTGTAGGCGACGAAAGGCGTGAGGTCCTGCGAGACCGGCGGCGTCGGGATGACGGAACCCCCGGCGTCGACCCAGTCGAGTAGCGCATTCGCATCGATGTTGCCATAACCGTAATACGGGTCGTAACCGGCGGTGCCCTTGTCGACGCTGGTGGCCTGCAGGGCCGTGTAGAAGAGGTCGGCCGTGAGCGTGGGTTCCAGGGCGACCGCAAGGGCCGCGACGCCGGCGACATTGGGAGAGGCGAAGGAGGTTCCGCTGGCGAGCCCATATCCGCCCGTTCGATTCATCACTTCGATCAAGGTTCCCGGCGCGCTGACATCGACCAGATTGTTGTAGGTGGAGAAGGAGGAACGTGCTCCCGTGCTGTCGTGCGCGGCGACGGAGACGACGCCGGGGTAGGACGCAGGGTACTGGAGTGTCGAGTTGCTCGAATTTCCGGCGGCTGCGATCACGATGCAGCCCTTGTCCAGCGCATACTGGACCGCATTCTTCACGGCGGTGGAGTAGGACGGGGTGCCAAGGCTCAGGTTGACGACACTACAGCCGGAATCCGCCGCGAGATACAGTGCCTGGATGATATCCGAGTCGAATGCAGCAGGATCGCCTGAATCCGGAACGGTCTGAAAGACCTGATAGGGGACGATGGTGACGTCGAAGCAGACTCCGGCGATGCCCTTGGAGTTGTTGGGCGTGGCGGCGATGACGCCGGAGGTCATGGTCCCATGGCCGAACGCGTCTCCGGTGACGGTCGTCTCCGCGACGCAGTCCCAGCCGTTGAGGATCTGCGTGCCCGCGAAGTCCTCATGGGAGCGGAAGATTCCGGTGTCGATGACGGCGACCTTGACGGAATTCGAACCCTGGCTCCAGGTCCATGCGTCGAAGAGCTTCATGTCGCCGAGGGCCCACTGCAGGGATGCCAGGGGGTCGTTCACGGAGACGGCCAGAGGGGTGGAACGAATCGGATCGCTCGTGATCCTCGGGAGGGACGGCGCCGGTATGGCCTTGAAGTCGGAGGAGGCGAGCTCCGACCGGCCTTCGGGCTCGAAGGAGAGGAGAAGCGTACCACAGGAAATTTGGAAAGCCTGCGGGTCAGCGGGGGTCACGCGGAAGGTCCTAGCGGAGCTCGGCCCGAGCATTCGATACGGCGTGCCCTCGAGTGCGGCGAAGACCGCGTTGGAGGAGGCGGAGGGGGAGAAGACGGCCAGGTAGGCCGGAGCCATATCGACGGCGGAAGCGGCGGAAGCGAGAGAGGACGAGGGTGCGGCTGGAGCGGCACCCTCCGCCGAGGTTTGCACGGCGGAGACCTGGGCACGGTATGCGGCATCTGCCGCTGCGAACGGGTCCGGACCGAAGGAATCCGCGAGGAAGCCGACAGGCAAGGAGAATACCGTGAAGGCGACGAGAAGGAGTAGGGAGAGGCCGCGACGAAGGTGGTTGTCCATTCATACACCTCGAAAAGGACGTGGGTCCCTTTTCCCACGATTATATCGCTTTCGACAAGACCCCGCAGACGAGCATTTTGTCCCGATATGGGAGCCTGTTGTCGCGTTTACACGATATAATCGATTCAAAGGGAAATGAGCTCGATGCGGATGACCGCGACGGGAGGGGGAGATCGATGAGATCACTCATGAAGGTATTGGGAGTTCTTCTTCTTGTTCCATTGGTCGTGCTCTACATGCTGCTCGTCCAGTCCCTCGCCTTCCTCCACGCGGCCAGTACAACGGTTGGAAATGCCGCGGTCTTCCAGACGGAGTTCGACCGCAACGTCTCTCTTAAGGACCTGGAAGGTCTTGCGGACGAGCTGGTGGCTTCGCAGGGCGGGGGGGATTCGACGGGGCTCGAGATAGACTCGGTCTGGCTCTCCCGAATCCTACGGAAAATCGTGCTAGGGACCCAAACCTACTTCATCGGCGCTTCGGACCAGCTTCCGACCCTGGACGTCTCGCCTCTTCTGACAAGCCTCGAGGATACCGTGATCGCGGGCATCCTGGAGAACAACGACGACATCTCCGACGCCGAACTGGCCAAGTTCACCTACGCCCTGAAGAAGCTTCCCGGGGGCGGACTCGAGGAAGGAGCGCCGTCCGAAGCCGCCCTGACCTTCGCGAAAAGCGAATCGGCGATCTCCAGTCTTGGGCTTTCCAACACGGCGCTGATCGCCATCGTCCAGGAATTGCTGGCTCCGCGGGATTCGGCGACGATGGAGTCGGCGACCGTACGGGTCGTCCGCATCGCCATCCAGGACAAGTTGAATCTGGAACAGGCCGAGGCCGGGCTGTCGCTCGACAAGTTCGTCACCAGTCTGTTCGGCACAGAGGACAACATCGTCCAGGTGGGGCGCAATCGGGGACTCGACATCGCGAATGCCGTCGTTCCGGCAGCGGGGCTGCTTCTGGTCCTGCTGATCGCCCTGATCGTCCTTTTTTCCTTCTCCGTCCGGTCCACACCCCTCTGGCTCGGGATGCCGCTGTTCCTCGCCGGCTTCGGCATCTTCCTGACCAGCGCGGTCTCGACACTCTACCGCGCCGCGATTCCGGACTGGCTCGGCTCGTTGGGTCAGGGCGGAACCGGCGGGATGGAGCCAGCCTTCCTGCTGGACTTCGTGCTCGCCCTGTTCGACCGGATGACCAGACGCCTCATGCTCGACGGCCTTCTGCTGCTGGTGCCCGGTATCCTCCTGATCGTCCTCGCCATCGTCCTCGGCTCGGCACAGCGTCGACAGCGGAGGGAGACCGCGAGGAACGACAGGAAAGACCGCTACTGGCAGCTCCTTCTCCTTCGCGTTCCGCTGGTGCTGCTGGTTGGATATCTGGTCTATCTCAACGTGGTGACGTGCGCCGTGCAGGTGGGACAGGACGTCGCCGCCATCCGTGAGGCCGTGTCCGAGCCAAAGGGGAACAATATCCTCGATGTCATGGACAACACGCTCGGGACGAGTTTCAAGCAGTTCATGTCGTAGGCGTCGTCGTAGTCGCCTCTGGAGGAGTCGACGCTCCCGAGGGGCAAGGGGCCGCCAGTAAAGGGGAAGAGATGGCGAGGATGGAGAAAATGCCGGATGTTGGGAAGAGAGACTGGAAAAAGGATGAGAAGGGGCTTTATCTGCCCGGGGCGACCCCCTTGCGGGTGGAGGTTCCGGAGTGCGGCTTCTTCGTGGTCGCAGGGAGGGGGGACCCCAACCTGCCGGAGTTCGGCGAGGCGGTCGGAGCCTTGTACGCCCTGTCCTACGGAGTGAAGTTCCTGCCGAAGAAGGGGCCGGCGCCGGCGGGTTATCATGAGTTCTCCGTGTATCCGCTCGAAGGCGTATGGGATCTCGAGCCTTTCGCGAGGGACCGCGTGGACGAAGCCGGGCACGCCGTGCTCGACAAGAGCGCGCTGGTCTACGAGGCGATGATCCGTCAACCCGATTTCGTGACGCAGGAACTTGCGGCGCTGATGCTGGAGAGGACGGAGGCGAAAATCCCGGTGGCCCTTCGGGGGCGCATCCGCTTCGAACGCCGTGCGGAGGGTGTCTGCGTCCAGATGATGCACTTGGGACCCTACGATGCTGAACCGGCGAGCTTCGAGCGGATCGGGGCGTACTGCGCGGAACAGGGGCTGTCGCGGACGTCGGGCCGGCACCGCGAGATCTACCTTTCAAATCCGGGGCGGACAACCCCGGACAAGATGCGCACGGTGTTGCGGGTTCAAGTGCGCTGATCCTGGACAACGACCTTGCCTTCGATACTTCCGTAACCGCCGTCACTTCTTTCCGCAACGAAGGAGGTGCATGATGGAAGAAAACACGCAATACAAGGAGGTCGAAGCCATGATCAGACCGAATCTCGCCGAATCCATCAGCAAGCAGGTGAACGCGGAACTCTATTCCGCCTACCTTTATCTCGCCATGTCGGCCTGGGCCGACCGCAAGGGTCTCAAGGGAGTCTCCAGCTGGCTATATGTACAGTACCAGGAAGAGAGCGCCCACGGACTCCACCTCTACAAGTTCCTGCTCGACCGCGGCGCGGACCCGACCTACTACCCCATAGACAAGCCGGAGTCCGAGTGGGACTCCGCCAAGGCGCTCTTCGAGCATGTCGCCCGGCACGAAGCCCACGTCACCGCGCTGCTGAACGACATCGCCTCCCTCGCGATGCAGGAGAAGGACCACGCCACCTACCAGTTCGTGATGTGGTACGTGAACGAGCAGGTCGAGGAGGAGTCCAACGCAGACACGATCGTCCAGCGGCTCGGCTTGATCGGGGACAACTCCGGTCAGCTGCTCACGCTCGATGGAGAGCTGTCGACCCGTACCTTCGTGAATCCGTTCCCGATGACCGGCGCCATTCCGGGCGTCGCCTAGCTTCGCATCGATTTCTTTCGACAAGCAAGCCCGAAATATGAATAAAGGACCGACAGCCTCTTCGTAGGGGTTGCAGGTCCTTTATGCTATCATCGGGTCATGTCGAAGAAGGGCGCCCTCCTCCGCTCCGTCCTCCTGATCGCCCTCTGTGGAGCAGCCGGGGCTCTTTCTCGCCATGCCTTCCATGCCACGCTCCTCGTGAACACGCTGGGTTGCTTCGCGCTGGCGCTTCTCCTAGCCACTGCCGACGCACCTGCTCTCCGAAGGCACCCCGCGCTCCGGGCCGGACTCGCCGTGGGCTTCCTCGGTGCCTTCACGACGTTCTCCACGCTGTGCGGCGAAATCGCCGACCGGTTTCTTGCGGGCGAT
>CAZOHH010000015.1:0-37303 GCA_964579735.1 uncultured Oscillospiraceae bacterium
GGCAAGGATGCCGACACGAAAGCGCTCCTAGGCGCCGGGAATGTCCTGTATGCGTCAACCGATTATCTTTATATCGCAGTGGGACGCTGGGTACAGCAGGAAGTGACGCCCGCCGCCGAGACGACCACCGATACGAATACCACCACAGTAGAGCCCGGCTCTTCCTCGGGATCCGGAGAGGAAACCAAGGACACCACGACCTCGCCGGTCGTTACAGGGACCGAGACCCCTCCTACTTCTGGAGAGACGGACCCTACGGCACCTGACCAGGTAACACCTGAAGCGACGACTCCGGCTCCGGACGTCACTTCATCGCCCGACACCACCACCGTGGTCGAATCCAAGGAAGTCTTCCAGATTCTCCCGATGCCCGTCGTCGAGACCTTCACGGATGTGTTCCGCTTCCGCATCTCCGATGCGAAGGTCACCGAAGATGGTGTGGGTTCCGTCCCAGGCTACATCCTCAACCAGTTCTCCATGGACGAGTCCGATGGATACTTCCGCATCGCGACTACGGTCGGGGACGCTTGGAGAAACGACAAGTACACTTCCATGAATGGGGTCTACGTGCTGGACGGCTCCATGAAGGTCGTCGGAAAGGTCGAAGGACTCGCTTCCCGTGAAACGATCAAATCCGTCCGCTTCATCGGCAGCAAGGCCTACATGGTGACCTTCCGAACCACCGACCCGCTGTTCGTCCTCGACCTATCCGTACCGACAGCGCCGAAGGTATCCGGCGAACTCAAGATTCCAGGCTATAGCGAATACCTCCACCCCTATGCGGACGGAATGCTCCTCGGCTTCGGCAAGGATGCCGTCGTCCAGGGTGAAATGGCGTACTACCTTGGAATGAAGTTCTCGATGTTCGATGTATCGGACCCCACGAACCCCCGTGAAATCGCCAAATTCGCCCTCGGTGACCGCGGCACGTATTCCGAAGTCAGCTACAACCAGAAGGCTCTGCTATTCTCGAAGGAGAAGAACGTGATCGGCATCCCGATCATCATCAACCGGGTCCCGAAGGACCAATCCTCCGACCCTATCGCATATGGGCAACCCGTATTCCAGGGATTCCTCGTCCTCGGCTACGATGCCGAGCGTGGCATCACCATCCGCGGGCTGGTCACTCATGCCAACAAGATCATCGACTATACCCAGGAATTCAAGAGCTATGACGATATCTTCGCGAAGGTCGACCAGGAATCCATGTGGGGTTCCCGCATGGTCACAAGAGGACTCTACATCAATGATACCCTCTTCACCTTCTCCGCCGGATCCGTCAAGGCCACATCCCTGTCCGACTTCTCGGCCCTCGGCTCAGTCGATCTGCCCGGTGCCACCGAATACTACGGCGAGGTCAAGCCCGTCGACTGATTTTCTTCCCCCATGGATTCGAGAAGGGCGACCGTCGAACGGTCGCCCTTTTCCTTGCATCAATGGTAGAATGGTCCTGTCAGCATGTATGGACCAGGAGGTGGTCTTAATGACGATGAAAATCGATAAACACAGTAGCACGCCACTCTATGCACAATTGAAGAATGCACTCCTCAACGGAATCCAGAGCGGGGTCTATGTATCCGAGGGTCAGATCCCCTCTGAAAACGAGTTGTGCGAGATGTCGTCCCTCAGTCGTCCCACGGTTCGCCAGGCCGTGGCAGAACTTGTCGCGGAAGGATTTCTCGTCAAGGTGAAGGGCAAGGGCACCTTTCTGGCAGGCAAACCTGAAAGAATCGAAATCAAGGGTTTCAATGGATTCCAGTTCTCGGTGCTGTCCGCGGACAACCAGGACGCGAAGGAATTCCTCTCCGTTGAGCGTATCGATGGGGAATCCGAGGATCTGGACCGGATCTTCGGGCAGATGCCGATCTCCACGGAGAAGGCCTACGCCCGCATGACCTGGGTATTGCGCTCCGCCAAGGAAGAGCCTTACGCGTACTGCCTGTCTTTCGTTCCTCTCTGGATGTTCCCCAACTTGATCGAGGACCTCAAGCTCGGACGGCGCATGCTCGACATCACGGCCAACAAGTACGCTTATCTCCCCTCGAGGGCGCACCTCCGCATCGAAGTCCGAATCGCGGAACCCGAAGAGTCCGAAGTCCTCGATATCTCCCGTGGACAGACCGTGCTCGTATCCGTCTCCGACCTGTCCTCACGGAGTGGAAACCTCTGCGAGCACGTCGTAGCCGTCCTGCGTCCTGACCTCTGCGCACTTTCTCAGGATACCGGCCGGACCTGACGGGGGTGCTATGATCTATTTCGATACCGCGGCGACGGCGCCACCCTTTCCCGAGACGACCGAAGCCGTGTCCTTCGCGATGACGAACATCGTGGGAAACCCAGCCTCCCTTCATGGCGCAGGTCTCGAGGCGGAGCTCCTCATCCGCTCTTCTCTTGAGTCTCTGGCCTCGATATTGGATGTAGGACGTGACGAACTCATCTTCACGTCCGGTGGGACCGAATCCATCAACACGGCGATCTTCGGATATCTGGGAGCTTATCCTCGCCTTCCGAAACGAATCGTCACGACGCACACGGAACACCCTGCCGTGCTTCGTTCCCTAGAATGCCTTGCAGAGCGAGGATATGAGATAGTCTTCGTCGGGGTGGACGGACAGGGAAGAATTCGACTCGAGGAGCTGGAGGGTTCGCTTCGAGAAGACACGGCACTCGTCAGCCTGCTCCATGTGAACAATGAAACGGGTGCGATCCAACCCATGGACGAGATCTCCGCACTCCTTCGCCGTGTAAGTCCCAACACCACGCTGCACTTGGATTGCGTCCAGTCGTACGGCAAGATTCCGATTCCGTTGAAGCGTTGGGGGGTTCGGTTGGCGTCCTTCAGTGCGCATAAATCCCACGGCCCGAAAGGAATCGGACTTCTCTATGTCGAGAAACGCCTTCGGATCCTGCCCCTTCTCCACGGTGGCGGTCAGCAGAGAGGCCTTCGAAGCGGAACCGAGAATCCTCCCCTCGTCGCAGGCATGGCCGCTGCCGCAAAGCAGATGGCAATGCAACGAATACAATATGACGAACGAACGACTTCGATTCGTTCCGCACTGATCGCCGGCTTCGACCGGATCAGCGGGGTGCGCCCTTTGGTCCATTCTCCTTCCGATGGGTTGCCTGGCATCCTGAACGTATCCTTTCCCGGAGTTCGCCCGGAAACTCTCATCAATTCGCTTTCGACGAAGAACATCTTCATCTCTTCGGTTTCCGCCTGTTCTTCGCGGAGGAAGACGACCAGTCACGTCCTTCTCGCGATGGGGATTCCTGAGGAAATCGCACGTTCTTCCGTCCGTATTTCCTACTCGCTCACGAACAGCTTGGAGGAGGTGGAAGTATTTCTTTCCTCCCTGGACGAATCTCTTGCCTTGATTCTACCGAAACGGTAGGATGATTCGGAAGGAGCCTGAACATGACGCTGACCTATGACCGCATCCTCCTTGCGAGGATCGGGGAGATTTCCTTGAAGGGCCTCAATCGAGGCGATTTCGAAGCACGACTCGTCTCGAATCTCCTCCGGCGCCTCAAGGGCCTTGGGGAGATCGCTGCGATCCGGGCTCAGTCCGTTGTCCGCTTGGAGCCCTCCGATGCCGATCACTTCGACTTCGAGGAAGCCATACGGCGAATGATCTACGTTTTCGGTCTCGTATCGGTCAGCCCGGCACGGAGTTTTCGTGGCGGAATCGAAGAGATGCGCTTTCACGCGGTCGAACATTTCGCACCCCTTCTCGCAGACGGAAAGAAGTTGACCTTCAAGATCGAAGCCCGTCGATCCGACAAGCGGTTCCCTCTCGACTCACCGGCTATCTGCAGGGAAGTCGGCGCATGTCTTCTCGAGACGTATCCCGAACAGCTCACCGTCGATGTGCATCACCCCGATATCGCCCTTCGCGTGGAAGTCCGCGACACGATCCTGCTATTCGACCGCATCGTCAAGGGTCACCGTGGCCTTCCCGTCGGCACGGCCGGAAAAGCCATGCTTCTCCTCTCCGGTGGCATCGACAGTCCTGTGGCGGGGTACATGATGGCTAGCCGAGGGCTGGAACTCGAATGCGTCCATTTTCAGAGCATTCCCTTTACCAGCGAGCGCGCCCTCCAGAAGGTAGTCGACCTGGCCACGAAGCTTTCTCTTTATGCAGGACGCCTGCGCCTCCATATCGTTCCCTTCGCCGGTGTGCAGACGATGCTCCGCGACGGTGCCCCGGAAGACATGCTGACTTTGCTGATGCGCCGCGCCATGATGCGGATCGCCGAGCGAATCGCACGTGAAAACCGTTGTCAGGCCATCGTGACCGGGGAGAGTCTGGGCCAGGTCGCCAGCCAGACCCTCGAATCCATCGCGGTCACGGACGTCGTCGTCGGAATGCCGGTTTTTCGACCACTCGTAGGAATCGACAAGGACGCCACCATCGAGATCGCTCGACGCATCGACACTTTCGAGACCTCCATCGAACCCTACGAGGACTGCTGTACCATCTTCGTCTCGAAGCATCCGAAGACCAAGCCTTCGCTTCCGTATGTGGAACGTCTCGAAGCGCGGATGCCCTTGGAGGAAGCCTTGGAAGAGGCCATTCGTGGTATCGAGATACGTATGGTGGGAGGATAAGCATGCGGATCGGGAAACTCAGCGACCAGGATCTCCGCAGACTTGTCTTGGATCGGCTTCCGAAGCCTTCCGACCGAACGGTCACAGGTCCGGGAACCGGTCTCGATTGCGCCGTCGTTCGAGGCGGTGGGGATCTCGTCGTACTGACCTGCGACCCGATCACCGGCGCCGAAGCCGATATCGGGCGCATTGCCGTTCATGTCGCATGCAATGACATCGCCAGTTCCGGCCTCACACCCCGTTACCTGCTCCTATCTCTGGTCGCCCCTCCGGAGACCACTCCGGAGTCGATCGCGAACCTCGTGGACCAGGCCGCATCCGCCGCGGAGAGCCTACGCGTCGAAATCGTGGGAGGGCACACCGAAATCAGCGACGCGGTGCGCCGCTTCGTGGTCAACACCACCGCCATAGCCTTTTCGGAAGGACGCCCCGTCGTGACCTCCTCGGGAGGACAAGCGGGAGATGCGCTCCTCATGACCCGGTCAGCCGGTCTCGAAGGGACCTCGATTCTCGCTGGAGACCGATCCGCTTCACTTGCCCATGCACTGACAGCCCTCGAAATCGCCGAGGCCAAGAGATTCGTCGACCACATCAGCGTGGTCAGCGATGGCATCGTCGGAGGCAGGGAAGGGGCTCACGCCATGCACGATGCCACGGAGGGCGGTATCCTCGGCGCGGTCTGGGAACTTGCCGAAGCCTCCAGACTCGGCTGCATCATCGACAAGGCCAGCATCCCCGTCCACGCATTGACCTCACGGATATGCTCGGCACTCTCCATCGACCCACTTCGCCTCATTTCGAGCGGCTCGATGCTGATTGCGACCGACCGTCCGACGGGAATGATCGCGGCACTTGCCACAATGGGGGTTCCCGCCGTTCGAATCGGCACACTGACCCTGGACCCTAGGCGGATCCTCCTGACGGAAGGCTCTGAAACCGAGATGCAGCCGCCAGGACCCGACGAATTGTTCGCCGCCTTATGATAAAATGGCGCAGTCGATATCGCACGTCGAGGAGGATTCCATGGACTATCCCAATATGAAACGCACCGACCCGGATGTCTACGTAGCCGTTTTGGCCGAAATCGGACGACAGCGGGGCAAGATCGAGCTGATCGCATCCGAGAACTTCGTCAGCGAAGCGGTCCTCGAAGCCGTCGGGACTCCTCTGACCAACAAGTATGCGGAAGGATATCCGGGTAGGCGCTACTATGGCGGTTGCGAACACGTGGATGTGATCGAGACGCTGGCGATCGAGCGGGCGAAGAAGTTGTTCGGTGCCGAACATGCCAACGTCCAGGCGCACTCCGGCGCCCAGGCGAACATGGCCGTGTTCTTCTCCGTTCTCGAACCCGGAGACACCTTTCTCGGCATGGATCTTTCCCATGGGGGCCACCTCACCCATGGAATGGCCAAGAACATCTCGGGGCGGTATTTCAAGGCCGTTTCCTATGGCGTCGACCCGAAAACCGAGCGCATCGACTTCGACAAGCTGCTCGAGACCGCCCTGAAGCACAAGCCCAAGCTCATCATCGCCGGTGCCAGCGCCTACCCACGTTCGCTCGATTTCGAGCGCTTCCGCAAAGTGGCGGACGCCTGCGGGGCCTATCTCTTCGTCGACATGGCCCATATCGCCGGACTCGTCGCGGCAGGACTCCACCCTGATCCCGTGCCCTTCGCGGATTTCGTGACGACGACCACGCACAAGACGTTGAGAGGCCCCCGCGGCGGTCTGATCCTCTGTCGCAAGGAGCATGCTCAACGAATCGACTCCGCCATATTCCCTGGCATACAGGGTGGTCCCCTCATGCATGTGATCGCCGGAAAAGCCGTCGCCTTCCAGGAAGCCCTGCAGGATGATTTCAAGCTCTACCAGCGAAAAGTCCTTGCGAACGCCTCCGCTCTGGCCAGCTCATTGATCGACCAAGGGTTCAGACTCGTCTCCGGCGGCACGGACAACCACCTGATGCTCGTCGATCTGGCGGGCACCGGAGTTACCGGCAAGGAGATGCAGCTCCGCCTCGATGCGGTCGATATCACCTGCAACAAGAACGGCATTCCTTTCGACACGCAATCTCCTTTCGTGACCAGTGGAATCCGCCTAGGAACGCCCGCTGTTACATCTCGTGGCATGGTCGAAAAGGACATGGTAGAGATCGCCGCTCTGATCCGGCTGACGCTGGAAGAATTCGACACGAAGAAGGTCGAGATACGCTCACGCGTTGCCACGCTGCTTGCGGGACACCCCCTGTATCCGGATCTACCCTGAGAGGAGTCCCATGGACGCCATGACGGACCGCAAGGAACCCCTAGCCTACCGCATGGTCCCTCGGACGCTGGACGAATTCGTCGGACAGGAGCATATCCTGGGGCCTGGACGCATGCTCCGGCGCATGATCGAAGCGGACCGACTGAGTTCCATCATCCTTTACGGGCCCCCAGGAACAGGAAAGACCTCCCTCGCGCGTGTCATCGCCCGAACGACCAAATCGGGGTTCCAGAAGCTCAATGCCGTGACGTCCGGTATCGCCGATATCAAGAGAGTCATCCTGGACGCTCAGAATCTACTGATGAACCCTTCAGGACGTACTGTCCTCTTTATCGACGAAATCCATCGCTTCAACAAGTCGCAACAGGACGCGCTTCTTCCCAATGTCGAGGACGGCACGCTGATTCTGGTTGGCGCCACGACGGAAAACCCGTTCTTCGAAGTGAACAAGGCTCTGATTTCGCGTTCCACCGTCTTCCAGCTGCAACCACTCGCTGAGGCCGACATCCTGAAGATCCTTCATGCCACACTGGTAGACGGGGAGAGAGGTCTTGGTACCCTTCCCCTCGACGTGGAAGAAGAGGCGTTCGCATTCCTCTGCGACCGTTGCAACGGAGATGCTCGAATCGCCTTGAATGGTCTCGAGCTCGCATCCGTGACGACCCCCATTTCCGCGAACGGGCGCATCCATGTGGACGTTCCCGTGCTCGAGGACTGCATGCAGAAACGCTCGATCGCCTTCGACCACGATGGGGAGAGCCATTACGACAACATCAGCGCCTTCATCAAGTCGATGCGCGGCAGTGATCCGGATGCAACCGTATTCTATCTGGCTCGCGCCCTGCACGCGGGCGAAGACATCGAATTCCTCGCTCGACGCATCACCATCTGCGCTGCCGAGGACGTCGGAATGGCCAACCCATCCGCGATTCAAGTCGCCATGGCCGCCTATCAGGCCATCATGGCCGTCGGCATGCCAGAGGCCCGTATCATTCTCGCCGAAGCGGCCATCATGGTGGCAACCAGCCCGAAGTCCAACGCATCCTATCTTGCCATCGAGAAGGCGCTTGCCGACGTTGCGTCTCGGAGGACAGGCGAAGTCCCGATGCACCTGCGGAACGCGCCGGCCAAGGGCATGGCCGAACTGGGCTATGGAAAAGGCTATCAATACGCCCACGATTTCCCCGGTCATATCGTGGACCTGGAGTATCTGCCAGAGGAGGTCCGAGGTACGCATTACTACGAACCGGATACCAATGGATACGAAGCCAGGATCAAGGAATGGCTCGACAAGAAGAGGGAGAGGAAGACCTGATGCTTCGTTCGTTCGAAATCGGCTTCGGCCGCGGTTCCCGCACCTTCATGCTGGACGAGTCCGACCTTCTTCTGGAGTTGAAGGCCAATGATGTACCCGTCGGCTTGACCGGAGAACCGGAGATCCGTCGTGCCCTGTCGGATCCCATTGGCGCACCGAGGCTCCGTGATGTCGTCATGGCAGGAGACTCCGTCTGCATCGTCACCAGCGACATCACCCGACCGATGCCCACGGCACTGGCCTTGCCTCCGATTCTCGAGGAGCTGGACGCAGCGGGAGTGCCGCGCAACCGAATCACGATCGTTTTCGGCCTAGGAAGCCACCGCCCCCACACCGAAGATGAGAAGCGAAAGCTCGTAGGTCCTGCCCTCTACGACACTCTCACGGTCCTCGACAGCCACGAGGACGACATGGTGCGGTTGGGAACGACTTCGCGCGGGACCCCGGTCGATGTATTCGGTCCCGTCGCACGCGCCGACCGCCGGATTTGCCTCGGCAACATCGAAATGCACTACTTCGCGGGCTACAGCGGGGGGGCCAAGGCCATCATGCCCGGGGTATCGACCCGTTCCGCGATTCAAGCCAACCATAGTCGCATGGTGGAACCCGCCGCCGCTGCGGGCCGAATCGATGGGAATCCCATCCGCGAGGATATCGAGGAGGCAGGTCGCCTCTGTGGCATCGACTGGATCCTCAACGTCATCCTCGATGAGGAAAAGCGCGTCGTCCATGCAGTGGCCGGGCACCCCATCCAAGCCCATCGAGCCGGGTGTCGCCTTCTCGATGCGATGTACAAGATTCCGATTCCGCATCTGGCCGACGTCGTCGTCGCTTCACCTGGCGGATTTCCAAAGGACATCAACCTCTATCAGGCCCAGAAGGCGCTGGACAATGCTCAACATGCCGTAAGGGAAGGGGGCTGCATCATCCTGGCCGCCTCCTGTTCAGAGGGTCTAGGGGAGCATGTCTTCGAGAACTGGCTGCGAGACGCCTGTTCTCCGGACGAGACCCTCTCCCGGATTCGAAAGGACTTTCAACTGGGCGGCCACAAGGCCGCGGCCATCGCCATGGTCCGCAACAAGTGCAGGATCATCCTCGTATCCGAACTGCCGCTCGATGCCGCCTGCCACAGGATGATGGAACCCTTTTCCGACCTCCAATCCGCCGTCGACGAAGCGTTGAGGACACACCATACGGGTCGCGGAGTGATCGTCATGCCCCATGCAGGCTCCACGCTTCCCTTTCCTTCCTGAATCCCTGTCTGTCCAACTGCCCTGGAAGCCCCATGTAACTGGGGTTACTCCACTTTCGGGCCTTCAAGGGTAGAGTGGGTCTGATAAAGAGCGGATGCGCGTTCCCGCTCCAGCACAATATGAATCGCGCCGAGGAAGGACTCCATGGCCCACGACGGAAGACGAATCACATATCTGGACAACGCCGCCACGACGAAGGTGCGACCTGAAGTTCTCGAGGCGATGATTCCCTACTTCACGGAAATCTACGGGAACCCTTCTTCACTGTACGAAGGCGGAAGGGAAGCCAGAAAGGCCGTCGAAGAGGCTCGGGAAAGAGTTGCCCGCGCCATCGGCGCAGAACCTTCGGAAATCGCGTTCACCGGGAGCGGAACCGAGGCCGACAACTGGGCGGTCAAGGGCATTGCGCAGTCCCTCGAGAAGAAGGGCCGACATATCATCACCTCCGCGATCGAACATCATGCGGTTCTGCACAGTTGCGAGGCCCTGGCGAAACGGGGCTTCGAAGTCACGTACATACCCGTGGACGATCAGGGAATCGTAGACCCTTTGGATGTTGAAAAGGCGCTGAGGCCCGATACGATTCTCGTCAGCATCATGATGGCGAACAATGAAATCGGCACGATTCAACCCGTTGAGGAAATCGGTCGGATCTGCCGCGCGAAGGGTGTGCTTTTCCACAGCGATGCCGTCCAAGCCGCGGGAGCTATCGCCCTCGACATGAAGAGGCTTCCGATCGACCTATGCTCGTTCTCGGCCCACAAGATCGGAGGCCCGAAAGGTGTCGGTGCACTCTATATCCGCAAGGGAGTCCGGCTTCCAAGCATCATGGACGGTGGCGCTCAGGAACGAAGGCGCCGTGCGGGGACGGAAAACGTTCCAGGGATCGTCGGATTCGGGAAAGCCTTCGAGCTCGCCGCTGCAGAGCAGCCTGAGAATGCGGCTCGTCTGACGTTGCTGCGCGATGCCGCCATCGATCGCATCCTTGGCGGAATCCCGCACACGCGCCTGAATGGACACCGCACGAAGAGGCTTCCTGGAAACGCCAACATCTCCTTCCAATTCATCGAAGGCGAATCGCTCCTGTTATTGCTCGACATGTATGGATTCGCCTGCTCCTCCGGTTCGGCCTGCACGTCGGGGTCCCTCGACCCCTCCCACGTGCTTCTCGCAATCGGGTTGCCCCATGAGATCGCCCACGGGTCGCTCCGTGTCTCCTTCGGGAAGAACAACGCGACAGAAGATGTAGAACTGCTATTCGAAGCCCTCGTCAAGGTCGTGGACCGGTTGAGGGAGATGTCTCCCCTCTATGACGAATATCTGAAGACGACAGGGAAGAAGGACCAATAGGATGTATAGCGAGAAGGTCATGGATCATTTCATGCATCCCCGGAACATGGGCGAAATCGAGAATGCCGATGCCGTGGGAACCGTTGGGAACGCCAAGTGCGGCGACATCATGCGGATATTCCTGAAGATCGAAGACGGTGTGATCGTCGATGCGAAGTTCAAGACCTTCGGCTGCGGTTCTGCAATCGCCACCAGCAGCATGGCCACGGAGATGGTCATCGGAAAATCCCTCGACGAAGCGCTTCAATTGTCGAACAAGGCCGTCGCGGAAGCGCTGGATGGACTTCCTGCAAACAAGATGCACTGTTCCCTGCTCGCGGAGCAGGCGGTCAAAGCCGCACTCAAGGAGTACTACGAGAAGCATGGGATGATGAACGATTCCAACCGCGAGATTTTCGCGGACCTCGATGAGGACGCCCACGAAGCCGAATGACGGAGGCCGTCGAAGGCTCCCCGATCAGGTGAGAACGGGTTTCCGATCGATGTAGACCGTGATGCCGGGAAAACCGAATCCCATGATCCATTCGCGATATTCCGGAATCGATCGGCCGACGGTTTCCGACTGATGGGTATCGGAACCTACGCTGACCTGTTCTCCTCCCAGCTCGCGGTAGCGACGGAGGATTTCAGCATCGGGCAGCCAGTCGGATACGCCTTCATCCAGCAATCTATATCCTGTGCGCGTATTCAGTTCCAGGCTTCGTCCGGTCTCGATGCACAGCCGGAAGACCTCGTCGAAAACGTCGGGGGCGTCGCGATACTTCATCTTCTTGTCCGGATACGGGGCATAACGGGAGACGTAATCGTAGTGTCCCAGGATATCGAAGGAGCGCGTGACTCGGAGCATGTGGACCATCTGTTCGAGGAAGCCCCCATAGACGGCCCTGCGGCCGGGAGCGTAGATCTCCTTCGTGAAATAGGGGTCCATTCCGTCGAGCATGTGCACGGAGGAGATGATTCCATCGAAGCCACCGTTGTGGGCGATTTCATCGAGACGCGGACCGTGGAAGGGCAGGAAACCGAACTCGATTCCGCGGAGGACCTGAAGACCTCCAGAAGCGCTGCGATCTGCATCGCGAAGATATGCAAGGTACTCGGGCACATCGAATGTCGTCGAGAAGTTCGGATCCGGGTAGTCCGGCTCGAAATGGTCGGTGACGGCGACTCCGGCGAGACCCATCTCGGACGCTCGGTCCAGGAGGATGTCGATGTCGAGATGAGAATCCGCGGAGAACCGACGGGTATGGGTATGGGTGTCATACAGCATCGGACGGTGTCCTCCCTTGTTCCTGTGTACGAAAATACTCTATAATGAACTGGCGTGCAAACGCATGGCAATCGGGCGATCGGCCCATTGAAGCAGATGGAACCCCTTCAGGAGGTAGAAGACATGCCTGTGAAGAAGAACACGACCCCTGCCGCCTCCAAGACAGCCAAACCGGCCGCCGCTGCGAAGAAGCCCGCCGTGACCGTAAAGAAATCCGCTCCGAAGGTTGCCAAGGGTCCATCCAAGGAAGCGGTCAAGGAACTCAAGGAAAAACTGTTCCATGAATATCCCAACCTCTGGGACACCTCCAGTCTGGACGACCGGGAGACGGCGTTCGAATTCGCAGAGGAATATCGACGCTTCCTCGATCTCGGCAAGACCGAACGCGAAGTCGTGATCGCCTCGATCGAGACAGTCGAAGCCCTCGGATTCGTAGATATCGAAAAGGCGGGACCTGTCCTGAAACCCGGTGCCAAGGTCTACCGAAGCATTCGCGGAAAGGGTCTCGTCGTCGCAGTCGTCGGCAAGAAGCCGGCCACCCAGGGTCTCAACATCCTCGGTGCCCATATCGACTCCCCCCGAATCGATCTCAAACCAGTGCCCGTGTACGAAGATTCGGACATGGTCTTCTTCAAGACGCATTACTACGGCGGAATCAAGAAGTACCAGTGGGTCTCCATGCCGTTGGCCTTGCACGGTATCGTCGTTCGAGGCGACGGAACCAAGGTCACCCTCTGCATCGGTGAGAAGGACGAGGATCCCGTCTTCACGATCACCGACCTGCTCCCTCACCTCGGCATGGAACAGATGGCACGCAAGGCCAATGAAACCGTAAAGGGCGAGGAACTGAACCTGCTCGTCGGCAGCCTCCCCTATGGGGACAAGGACCAGTCCGGCCGCTTCAAGTTGGGCGTCATGAAGCACCTCCATGACACGTACGGCATCACGGAGAAGGATCTCGTATCCGCCGAACTCGAGATCGTCCCGGCCTTCCGCTCCCGGGACCTCGGATTCGACCGCAGCTTCGTCGGCGCCTATGGCCAGGACGACCGAGTCTGCTCCTTCCCGGCGCTCGTCGCCGTGACCGACCAGGAACGCCCGGACAAGACCTGCATCTGCCTTCTCTCCGACAAGGAAGAAATCGGAAGCGATGGAAACACCGGCGCGAAGTCCCGACTCTACATCAACTTCCTCGCCGACCTGTTCGCACGCACCTCCGGGGGATATGACGAACTTGGATTCCAGAAGTGCCTCGAGAATTCCCGGATGCTGTCCGCAGACGTCAGCGTAGGCTACGATCCGACCTTCGCCTCGGTATCCGACCCCAAGAATTCGGCGTATCTGGGCCACGGCATCGTCCTCGAGAAGTACACGGGCCATCGTGGAAAGAACGACGCGAGTGACGCGAACGCGGAGTTCTATTCCTCCGTGATCCGGTCCCTCGACGCCAATGGCATCCCATGGCAGACCGGCGAACTCGGAAAGGTCGACGCGGGGGGAGGCGGTACGATTGCGAAGTACATGGCCAACCTCGGCATCGAGGTGCTGGATTGCGGCGTTCCCGTTCTATCGATGCATGGCCCGTTCGAAGTGACCAGCAAGATCGACATCTACTACACCTACCTTGCCTACAAGCGCTTCATCGAAGCCGTCTGAGTCGGACGGCTGCAGACTCTGCCCCCGCGTCTGCGGGGCGGACCGAAGGAGCGGAGTGTCTGGCCAATGCCGGACCTCCGCTCCTTGCGGTTTCCTTCGCGTCGCGCGCATCATGATCCACCCTTGGGAGGAACCTTTCCTGGCAGGGGAGGGTGGAAGCGGCGCCGTGTTCTTCACGGGATGCAGTCTTCGATGCGTCTTCTGCCAGAATCGTCCCGTCAGCGCGGAAGACCGTGGAAGAGACCTCTCGCCTTCCGATCTCTCGGAGCGGTTGCTCGATCTCCAGCGGCAGGGCGCTGAAAACATCGATCTGGTATCGCCCACCCATTTCACCGAGGATCTCGTGGCTGTCGTTCGGCTGGCACGATCCCTTGGATTGTCCATACCCGTCGTATGGAACTCCAGTGGGTACGAACTCCCCGAAACCCTCGCCATGGTGGCTTCGACCGTCGACGTATTCCTTCCGGACTTGAAGTATCACTCCACGAAGATCTCCCGGGACCTCTGCGGCGTCGGGGACTACTTTCAGGTGGCGACGAAAGCCATCCAGAGCATGCATGACATCGTGGGGAGCAATCGTTATGAAGGAACTCGGTTGGTGCGAGGTCTCGCCATACGACACCTGGTCCTGCCCGGACTGCTGTCGGAGACTTTCGCCATCCTGGACTGGATATCGGCGCACCTGCCTCTGGATACACCGATATCCCTCATGCGCCAGTACACGCCTCTCTACGGAGCACTGGACGGCATCGAAGGCTACCCATCCCTCTCCCGGCGCCTGACGACCTACGAATATGTAAAAGCCACCGATCATGCGGAAGCGCTTGGTCTTTCGAATCTATGGCTGCAGGAGAAGGGAAGCGCCTCGGAAAGCTACACTCCGGACTTCCCGTCGAACGAAGACTTCTGATCGATTCAGTCCGTCGTGTGCGAGCGCCGTTCAGAGGCCAGGGGGTTGCTCTCCACGGCCTGATGGAGCATATCCTCGTCCACATGGGTGTAGATTTCGGTCGTCGCGATGCTTTCATGACCGAGGATGCGTTGCAGCGATCGGATATCGACATGGCCATACTTGTACATCAAGGTCGCAGCGGTGTGACGAAGCTTATGCGTGGAATACCGTGATGGGTCGAGTCCGGCGGAACGGATATATCGCTTCACGATGTACTGGACCATCTTGGTACTGATACGGGTTCCACGGCGGCTCAGGAAAAGCGCGTCTCGATCCTTGGCCGTCAACTTCGTTCTTGCGGCCATCCATTGCTCGAGCGCGTCGAGGCAGCTGCCATTCAGATAGACCGTGCGCTCCTTGGCGCCCTTGCCGATGACCGTAAGGGACTCATCGCGGATCCGACCCAAGTCGATGCTGCAGAGTTCGGAAAGCCGCAGTCCGCAGTTGAGGAACAGCGTCAGGATGCAGTAGTCCCTCTCGGGATAGGCCTGTTCGGTGCCGGACGCCGCCGTCAGAAGCCGACGGCTTTCGTCGAGCGATAGGTGCCTGGGAAGGCGTTTGATTCTCCTGGGAGTGTCCAGTTCCGAAGCCGGGTCATCGGTGATGAGTCTCGCCTTGGTCTTCAGATACTTGAAGAAACTCCGCAGGGTCGCGACTTTCCGGGCTCTTGTGGCGGCTGCGGCCTTGCGGTCGCGGCTCATCCACGTCACGAAGGCATAGAGATCGTTTAGGGTCACTGCGCGGACGAATTCATCGTCGATGTCATCGATCGGGGTTTCCTGGAAAGGGAGGGTGGAGAGAGAAGGGTTGCGGAGGCGCTTCATAAAGCGGAAGAACATCTGGAGGTCATAGCGGTATTCACGTATCGTCAGGGGGGAGCGCCCTCGAATGGCCTGGAGATAGCCCAGGAACCCATCCAGGATTGGAAACATGTTCTGTTCCTCCACTTGCGCCTCCTTGCTTGAACCGGGTATTCTCATTGTAGCCTTGGAGGAGTGCGTTGTCTGCCGCAGCTTCGATTCTATAGGGATTTCTATAAGGATATTCTGTAGAATGGGTTGCGTGCAATCTGGAACCTATGGTAGAATACGCCAACGGAAGACATATGTCCACATGGTGGAGACATATCAATCGAAAGGGCAGGGAAGAAGAGCAACATGGCACAAAGGAAATTCAGAGTCGGCATCGTCGGAGGCACTGGGTTCGTAGGTCAGAGATTCCTCTCCATTCTCGATGGACACCCCTGGTTCGAGACGGTCGCCATAGCGGCCTCGGAACGTTCAGCGGGAAAGACTTTCCTGGAAGCGGTGGAGGGAAGGTGGAAGATCGATCGTCCCATGCCCGAAGCGGTGAAAGGAATGACCGTACGAAGCATCACGGATATCGATGCGTTCTGCGACGACGTCGATTTCGTCTTCTGCGCGGTCGACATGAAGAAGGACGAGATCAAGGCCCTCGAGGAACGAATGGCCCTTCGGGAGACTCCGGTCGTCTCCAACAACTCCGCCCACCGATGGACGCCCGACGTCCCGGTGATCATCCCCGAACTGAACCCAGAACATGCGGAAGTCATTCCCATGCAGCGTCGCCGTCTCGGAACGCGCATCGGCTTCATCACCGCCAAGCCCAATTGTTCGATCCAGAGTTACGTGCCGGCTCTGCACCCTTTGCGTGCCTTTGGCCTTCGGGATCTTTCCGTTTGTACCTATCAGGCGATATCAGGAGCCGGCAAGACTTTTTCGGACTGGCCGGAGATGGTCGGAAACCTGATTCCCTATATCGGTGGGGAAGAGGAGAAGAGTGAAAAGGAGCCCCTGCGCATCTGGGGTACCCTGATGGACGGAGAGATCCACAACGCGACCTCTCCACGCATCTCGGCGCAATGCTACCGCGTGGCCGTTGCCGAGGGCCATACCGCGGCGGTATCCGTGAGTTTCGACCGCAAGCCGACGAAGGAAGACATCCTGACGCTTTGGAAAGATTTCCAGGGAGTCCCTCAGAAGTTCGCCCTGCCCAGCGCTCCTAAGCAATTCCTGAACTACATGGAAGAAGACAATCGTCCTCAGCCGCTGCTCGACCGAGACCGCGAGCACGGAATGGCCGTCACCCTCGGACGTCTGAGAGAGGATGCGATCTTCGATTGGAAGTTCACCTGTCTGTCCCACAATACGCTTCGCGGAGCAGCTGGAGGAGCCGTCCTGACCGCAGAACTGCTGGCCCACGAAGGCTATCTGGTCCTGAAGTAGGGGGGACACACGAAGCGGGATGGAAGCATCCCGCTTTTCTTATGACGCCAATTGCGTAAAATGATAATTTTGACTAATAGAGGGGATGCTAAAAGACTGAACAGTACGGAACCTGTCTTTCAGGGTGCGATTCCGATCATCCGGAAGATTTCGGACATATCACGGAAAGGATCGAGGCGTAAAAGGAAATACGCAGCTGCCAGAACGACCAGCGCAAAAATCAGAACCTTCCAGAGACTTCGTTGGGCTCTTCCCGCATGCAGTTTGCGATTCACTTTGCGAAGGGTCGTATATCCCTTCAATCGATAGATTCTTGGTCTTCCTATCGGCGAATAGAGCCGAAGGACAAAACGCGTCTTTCCGTCGAACCCAGGCGTTTTCCTTTCCTGAGCGAGTGCGATTCTTCTTTGCATGATATCGGTTTTCCGGCTGCGCCACTTGATACCGATATTCTCGAATCGGGGCAAGACTCCGAAGAGCATGTCGAAGGACCTCCGTATCCCCGAACCGGTCCTCGTCGAGGCCGGTTCGGTTCAAAGGGATTATATCAGAGTCGACCTAGGTTTCGACACCTTTGTCGACGACGACTCTCGAATCCGAACATATGTTTGACCACGGACGCATCGAACGATATAATGGACGAAACGAACATGCTGCTGACCGGCCATGGCTTCGTTCAGCGGATTGGAGGCACATATGACCACTCGACCCTTCACACGCAAGAACCTCACCTCCACGGCTACCCTGATCTTCGATTTCATCACCGATTTCGTCCGGCAGGAGGGTTATGCGCCTTCTGTAAGGGAAATCTGCGATGCAACCGGCATCAAGTCCACGTCTACCGTGCACAGTCACCTCCAGCGTCTGCAGGATTCGGGCCGACTCGAAGTCGCAAGCGGCCGCCGTCGTGCGATCAGCCTTGGCTCAACGCCTGATCCTCGATTGACGGAAGTCCCGCTTCTGGGTGTAGTGACCGCCGGTATCCCCATTCTCGCCCAGCAGAACATCGAGCGCTATTATGAGCTTCCTTCTTCCTTCGTTCCTCAGGATGCCGAATCCTTCCTGTTGGAAGTTCGCGGGGACAGCATGAGAGAAGCAGGAATTCTTTCGGGAGACCTGGTCCTCGTTCGCAGACAGAATCAAGCCACTCCTGGGGACGTCGTCGTCGCGTTGATCGGCGACGACGCCACCGTGAAGGTGCTTGCCAAAGAGGGGGATTCCTATGTCCTTCAACCCCGTAATCCTGATTTCAGACCCATCCCCGTGGATGCGGACACACGTATCCTAGGACGGGTAGTAAGGCTCGTACGATCGCTTTAGCCGTGGTATGCGGAAGACCATGCTCTCCCCCAACGGGAGTCCGCCTTCCCCCTGCGCTGGATTCTTGTCCGATCCAGTCGCATACGGTTTGAACGGTTCCAACCGGTTTTCCTCGCCGAATACCCGGAAGTCCGGATCCATGGGTTCGATCATGATCAGATTGTTCTTGAAGAAGGTGACTTCAGTTCCATTGACCTGCAGGATGATGACGGCCGAATCGAAGACGACGAGACGTCCGATCCGCTGCGTGCCGTCGATGAGGTGAACCCTGGCCTGTGTCTCGCTTCTACGTAACTTGTTGAGATAGATTTCCTGCACATTCATTGGCGTGCTGCTCATGATGTCATCCTCCGTCAACCGATTCGCCCCCCGTTTCAGGGTAGGCGTGGAGATATTCTATCCGATATGCATGCCTCGGTGTGACGGTGCACCGTCTTTTGTGTGGAGTTCAGAACGGATATATGTCATTCTGTCTTTACAGGATGAATTCCGACAGGATCCGAACCGGTATTCCGGATGGGGATGTCGGATCCGATTGGATCCAGGATGCTTCCTTCAAACCCCGAAACCAAGTCAGCTGGCGCTTCGCATAGTTTCGCGTCGCCTTCTTGACCTGCTCGATGCTTTCCGGCAGGGTGCTCTTCCCTGCCCTGAATTCCAGAAGCTGCTTGTATCCGATAGCCTGCATCGATTGCGCGGTCGGAGATACGCCCTGAGCAATCAGCCTTTCGATTTCATCGAGGAGTCCCATCTCGAGCATCAGGTCGACGCGTTGATCACATCGCTGATACAAGGTTTCCTTGTCCGGATTCAGGACGAAAGTCTTGAAATCGAATTCCTTTTCAGCCGGATGGGAAAGCCGATTCATCTCACTCAAGGTTCGGCCTGTGGATTCATGGATTTCCAGCGCGCGCAGAATACGGCGACGGTCGTTGGGATGCAGTCGGGCCGCCGACTCCGGGTCGATGAGGCGCAACCGTTCGAGCATCGCGTCATTCCCAAGGGATTCTGCTTCGGAGTGGAGTCTCTTCCGGACGATCTCGTCCGGAGGGGACGAGTGGAAGGTCAACTCGTCGACCAATGCGGAAATGTACTGCCCAGTTCCTCCGCAAACGACGGGAATCCTGCCGCGCTCCAGGACTTCCCGAATCGCAGCGCGTGCAAGCAATGCATAATCCGCGACGCTGAAAGGGCAGTTCGGGTCGATGACGTCGATCAGGTGATGGGGTACCCCTTTGCGCTCCTCAAGGATGGACTTCGCGGTTCCGATATCCATCCCTCGGTAGACCTGCATGGAATCGGCGGAGACAAGCTCTCCACCCAGACGGAGACACACTTCAAGCGCCGCGGAGGTCTTGCCACTTGCGGTCGGGCCGGTGACGACGAGGACGCGAGGGCGCATCAGACGATCCTCTTGAAACGCTTCTCCAGTTCGTGCTTCGGGATTCGGATGATGACCGGGCGTCCATGTGGACACGTATAGGGATTCTCGATGACCTGGAGGTCCTTCAGGAGGGCTTCCGCTTCCCTGTCGTCGAGGGAGTCGTGGGCCTTTACGGCGGCCTTGCAGGCAACGGTGTGGAGAAGCTCGTGGATGGATTCAGGGTCGGAGGGCGTTGCGCCCTCGAGTCCGTCGACTGCGGCCAGGAAGGCGGCTTTGGGCTCCAGGGCGCGGTACGGGACCGGAACCGTGCGCAGCATGAGAGAATGCGGACCGAAGGACTCGAAGTCGAAGCCGAGACCCTTGAGGACCTCCTCCGAGTCCATTGCGATCGAGAGGTCGGATGGGGACATTTCGATGACCAGTGGCTCCAGAAGCGGCTGCGAAATCGTCTCGTGCCGATCGAACCGCTGTACCAGTCGTTCGTAGAGGATTCTCTCGTGGGCGGCATGCTGGTCTACCAGCAGGAGGTCCTCGCCGAGTTCCAGCACAAGATAGGTCTGGAAGAGCCGTCCCACGAACCGCGCGTCCTTCAGGTGTTCGATGCGGGGAGGCTGGATCGGGTTCGACATCGAAGACGTGGGCCGTGTGGATCCAGCCGAAGGTTCTTTCCCGGAAACGTTCGTCGTGCCGACCGGGAACTGGAGTGGGGACGAAGGAAACGAATCGGTTTCCTTCACATGGATCGGCGTAATGGGAACCTGGTCATAGAGGGGAGTTCGAGACGGGGACGGAATCGGATCCGAGGAGGGGGAAGCCTCTTCCCTGCCCTTCTGGCCCTGCGGGATGTGGATGCCGGCAAGCAGTGCCTTTCGGATGGCGCCGTGCACCGCCGAGAAGACTTCGCCATCGTTCCAGAACCGGACCTCCATCTTCTGGGGGTGGACGTTGACATCGACGAGGTTGGGTGGAACGCCGAGGGAAAGGACTGAAAAGGCGAAGCGGTCCTTCATCAGCAACGTATCGAAAGCGCGGTCGATGGCCGAGGTCACGGACTTCGATCGTACGAGACGACCATTGACGAACAGCGTCTGGGTCTGGCGCGACTTGCGGGCGAAGGAGGGTTGGCCGACGAATCCGGAGACATGGACGACGGAGTCGGAGGAGTCGATGGGCACGAGGGATTCCGCAGTCTCGCGTCCATAGACGGAGAAGATCGCGCTCTTCAGGTCGTTGTTTCCAGGAGAATGAAGGACTTCGACTCCGTTGGATACGAGTCGGAACGATACGCCTGGGCAAGCCAGAGCCATTCGCCCGAGTACATCCGACACCTGGGAGGCTTCTGTGGAATCCTTCTTGAGGAACTTGAACCGGGCCGGCGTGTTGAAGAAGAGGTTCTCCACGACGATTCTCGTCCCTTCGGGGCACCCCGTCTGCGAATGCTGAAGGAGATGGCCCCCTTCATAGCGGACCAGTGTCCCGGTATCGGATTCGATGCGCCTTGTCGTGAGCGTCACCTTCGAGACGGCGGAGATGCTGGCGAGTGCCTCGCCGCGGAAACCGAGCGTCGCGATGTTGTCGAGGTCGTCGATCGTCGAGATCTTGCTGGTGGCGTGCCGTCCAAAAGCGGCAAGTGCATCCTCCGGATCCATGCCGACTCCGTTGTCCGATACGGATATCAAGGCGACGCCGCCGTTTCGGATCTCCACGACGAGAACCGATGCGCCGGCGTCGATGGCGTTTTCACAGAGCTCCTTGACCACGGAGGCGGGTCGGTCGACGACTTCGCCCGCGGCGATGCTGTTGGCGGTGATTTCATCAAGAAGATGGATCCTGCCCATGGCGGTCCCTCCTGTCATCCGTTCCGAGGATTGCGCCTTGCGCGCTGCTGCAGGTCATAGAGCACATTCAAGGCATCCAGCGGAGTCATCTTCGAGACTTCCAGGGCCTTGAGCTCGTCCAGCAGTCCATCCGCGGATTTCAAGGCCATGGAGGCGGCGAAGAGGTCGATCTGGCCATCCATGGGTCTTGCGGCACCCTTGCGCACCTTGAGTCGGTCTCGGACACCGCGTTCCCTCTCCAGCGTCGCAAGCAGCTCCTTGGATCTCTGCACAACGGCATCGGGAACACCGGCTAGACGTGCGACCTCGATGCCGTAGCTGTTGTCCGAGCCTCCCTTTTCGATGCGATGGAGGAAGACGACTTCGCCGGAACGTTCGTCGACTGCGACACGATAGTTGACGACGCCGCCAACGAGACCCTCCAGATCCGTGAGCTCGTGGTAGTGCGTCGCGAAAAGGGTTCTCGCCCCGATCAGGTCCGAGTCGGAGACATATTCGATCACGGCCCAGGCGATGGAAAGGCCGTCGTAGGTGCTGGTTCCGCGCCCGATTTCATCGAGCACCAGTAGACTCCGCCGAGTCGCGGTGGCCAGGATTCCGGCGACTTCCGTCATCTCCACCATGAAGGTGGACTGTCCGGACGCCAGGTCGTCCGAAGCACCCACCCGCGTGTAGATGCGGTCCACGATGCCGATGCGGGCGCTCCGCGCCGGTACGAAGGACCCGGTCTGGGCCAGCAGGGCGATCAGGGCCACCTGCCGCATATAGGTGGACTTCCCAGCCATATTGGGGCCGGTGAGGATCATCAGGCGGTTCTCCTTTAGATCGAGAGCCGTATCATTGGGAACGAACCGACCGGCACCGAGCACCTGCTCGACCACGGGGTGACGGCCATCGGCGATCTCAAGGGCTTCGGAGAGGTCCACTTCGGGTCTGCAGTACCCTTCTCGATCCGCCAGTTCTGCAAGGGATGCGAAAAGATCCAGGTGGGATACCGCGGCTGCGGTGTCGAGAAGACGCTTGGATTCAGCGGATATGCTTTCACGAAGACCGCAGAAGAGATCGTACTCGAGCTGTATGGATTTCTGTTCGGCGCCGAGGATCGTATCCTCCATTTCCTTGAGAGCCGGAGTGACGTATCGCTCGCCGTTCGCAGTGGTCTGTCGCCTCTGGTAATCTTCGGGAACCTGTGCCAGGTTGGATTTCGTGACCTCGATGTAGTAGCCGAAGATGCGGTTGTAGCCGACCTTCAGGCTGCGGATGCCGGTCCGTTCCCGTTCCGATGTCTCCAGAGCGGCGATCCAACCTTTGCCATCGGTCGCGGCCGAGCGCAGACGGTCCACTTCTCCATGGAAGCCGGCGCGGATCAGTCCTCCCTCCTTCAAGCCGATCGGTGGATCATCCGCCAGGGCGGATTCAAGCTGGGCGGCCAGGTCCGGCACGAGGTCCAGCGCCTCGAGAAGTCCGTCCAGCATCAGCCCGTGGAAGCGGGAGGAAAGTTCACGAAGATACGGAAGTCGGGACAACGCGAACCGAAGGGCGACGGCCTCTCGTGCATTCAGGCTTCCCAACGCGGCCTTCCCAGTGAGTCGTTCGATATCTGCGAGTCCTTTGAGAGCTTCGCGCAGTTCCTGACGGTCCAGGAAGCGATCCTTCATGTCTGATACGGCGTCCTGACGCAGGCGGATATCATGGACATTGAGCAGCGGCTGTTCGAGAATGCGACGCAGCAGCCTTCCACCCATGGAAGTGACGGTCCGGTCCACGGCCCAGAGGAGCGTGCCTTTCCGGGAGCGGTCCCGCAGGGATTCGGTGATTTCAAGGTTCTTCCGGGCCGAAGCATCCAGCGTCATGAAATCGTCGACCGAATACAGTCGCAAGGCATGGAAATGCGACGGGTCGGTGCGTTGCGTTTCAGAAAGGTAAGTCGCCAGAGCCCCCGCAGCCTGACCCCAGAGGACCATCGAGGAAGGGTTCGCTGCGAAGGAAGCCAGCTGCTCCGGAGAAAGGAGTCGATGTAGATAGGGCTCCGTGATGGTCTCCGAGAAAGATGCTTCGGTCGCACGACCTAGAAAGGCCGTGGATCGCGCCTCCAATCTAGCCACGAGAATCGGGTCCTCGTGGAAGGCAGGATTCGAGAGGATTTCCGAGGGAGCATATCGGGCGATCTCATCGAAGAGCTTGGCGTCGGTAGCGCCCGTCACGAGCCATGTCGCATCGAACGACCCGGTCGTCAGGTCGGCGGCCGCGAGCCCGTAGCAGCGCCCGCTGCGGAATACGCAAAGAATCCAGTTGTTGCGCTTCTCATCGAGCATGGCCGTATCGGTGACCGTACCGGGTGAAACGACGCGGACCACGTCGCGCCGAACCAGACCCTTCGACAGAGCAGGGTCCTCAACCTGTTCACAGATGGCTACCTTGTATCCGCGGGAGACCAGACGAGAGATATACACCTCGGCTGCATGGTAGGGAACCCCGCACATGGGGGCGCGCTCCTCCATTCCGCAATCGCGGCCGGTCAGCGTCAATTCCAGCTCGCGGGAGGCCAGCCGCGCGTCCTCGAAGAACATCTCGTAGAAATCGCCCAATCGGAAGAACAGGATACAGTCGGGCCAACGGCTTTTCAGCTCGAAGTACTGCTGCATCATGGGCGTCGTCGGAGGTGCGCCACCGGATGGAAGAAAGGATTCCTGCCGCATCATGGCAACGTCTCCTTCCACTCGGCTTCGAGGGAGAAGGAGTGGGCTTTCTTCACGAGTACCCGAACCAGAGTGCCTTCTGGAAGGACCGCATCGGCCCCTTCTGGCCCATTGGGAGACTGGAAGTGGACGAGGCGATTGTGCGGAGTGCGACCGCTGCAGCGTCCGGTCCCGGCGGCATCGCGACCTTCGACGAGCACTTCCTGCAGCGTCCCTTCGATGGAGCGGTTCGATGCGAGGCAATGCTCGTTCTGCATTTCGACGAGACGTCCGAAGCGCTCGGTGACGGTCTTCGGGTCGATCTGTCCCTCCATCGTCGCAGCCGGGGTCCCGGGACGGATGGAGTACTGGAATGTGAAGGCACTGTCGAATCGGACCCGGTCCATCAGATCGAGGGTTTCTGCGAAATCCGCTTCCGTTTCCCCTGGGAATCCGACGATCAGGTCGGTGGAGAGAGCGATTCCAGGCATCCGGGCACGGGCCTCCTTGACGAGACGCAAGTACTCTCCTCGATCATATCCACGATTCATGCGCCGCAGGATTTCATCGCTGCCGGACTGCAGAGGCAGATGGAGGTGTGGGCAGATGGTGGGATACGACGACATGACGTCGAGAAGGTGCAAGGACATGTCCCTCGGGTGAGAGGTCATGAAGCGGATCCGCCGAATTCCCGGAATCCGAGCGGTCTCCTCGAGCAGAGTCGCGAAATCGCCTTCCTCCAGGTCCTTTCCATAGGCATTGACGTTCTGACCGAGGAGGAGAACCTCGCGGAAACCTTCGGCGGCGATGCCACGGAGTTCCGTGAGAACGGCCTCCATGGGACGGCTTCGCTCCCTCCCCCGGACGTAGGGGACGATGCAATACGTACAGAAGTTGTCGCATCCGTACATGATGGTCGACAAGGCCCGGTAACGGAAACCGCGCACGATGGGCAGCCCCTCGGCGATGGGGTCCTCGGTGCCGACCTCATAGATTCGGCGTTCCTCGGTCAGACGGCGGTATAGCATCTCGGGGAATCGGTGCAGGTCGGAAGGTCCGAAGACGAGGTCGACGAAGGAATGGCTTCTTCGGATCCTGTCGACGACGGTCGATTGCTTCATCATGCATCCGCACAGGGCGACGATCATTCCGGGGCGCGTCTTCTCCCGGATACTGCGGAGGATGCCCAGGTTTCCGTAGAATCGTCCGTCCGCATTCTCACGGACACTGCATGTATTGACCACGACCAGATCGGCGTCCTCGGATCCCGAGCCCTGCACATAACCCATTTCCTCCAGCATGCCCGCCAGTTTCTCGGAGTCGTTCTCGTTCATCTGGCAACCGAAGGTCATCACATGGTAGCGCAGGCCGAGGGGGCCGGACATGGCACGAACCGTTGCCATGACGCTCCTTTGGCGAAGAATCTCCTCCCGGGGTACGATCTGCGGTTCACGATGCACGATGCTCCATGCTCTCCATTCCTATGGACTTTCCACCATGATAGCAGAACGCCTATCGAAGATACCAGCCTCGAAGCTCCCGTCGACGTTCCACGGCGTCCGGCAATACGGACAGGAGCCTTGTCCAGAATGCGCGTCCATGGTCGAGATGGACCAAATGGCATAGTTCGTGGATAAGGACATATTCGAACAATCGATCCGGCAAAGCGGAACAGAGCAGATTGAGGCTGATCCGTCCCTTGCTTCCGCAGCTGCCCCAGCGCGAACGGGCCAAGCGCAACGTGACGATGGACGGCGTCGCACCCACGCGGTGAGTCGCCTCCGGAAGGGCAAGTCGGACGCGTTCGGCCAAGTCGTGCCGATACCATTCGAGGAGTTGTCTTCTTGTGGTGTCTTCTTCTTCACGCACGGGTATCAGGACATCCGCCATGGATTCCTGCGTTCCGGCAGGGACGGCATGGATTCTGTCGGCACGGGATCTGCGCGGAACCGTCTTCACTTGATGCGGGATGCCGCGCATGTGCACCACATCCCCCTCACGCAGTGGCCCTTCTCTCCAAAGGACACGTTCGGAATTGCGCGTACGATTTCCAAGGGCCTTCACGATCCATGCGCTTTTGGATGCCACGAATGCGGAAATCGTTCGGACAGGGGTTCGAAGAGGTGCGCGTACTTCCAGACGACCATCCGGCAGGACGTGGATGGCCAAGGTCCTCCTGTGCGAGCGGACCAGTTCGTAGTCGGGCAAGACGGCCGTATCCACGGAAGGGGCGTTAGACATAGTGCTTTTCCATGGCCAATCTTGCCTTTTCCGCGTTCTTTCCGCCTGCGGCCAGAGTACGCTGCAGGAAATCGGGGTGCCTCGCCATGAAATCATGCATGAACCCGTCCGGGTCCGCCATGAAACGCTGGACCATGTCGTTCTGTGCGGAATCGATCCAGCCCTGTCGGAAAGCTTCATGGAAGAGCTCGGGGTGGATGACCGCCAGGGAGTGAAGCCGGATCTTCTGAGCGGCCAGTACGTTCTCTCCGCCCTGGTCGCGATCGACGACGGAAAGCGTATCCTCGAAAACCGCATCCAGACCCTTCAATGCAGGAATCCATGCACGAATGTAGCTGGAGGCTTCGGTCACGATGTCCACGATATGGAGGACGCGCTTCCCACGGAGGTCACCGGGGTGAAGGAGTCTGGCATCGTTCGCGTCGGCTGAATCCGTAAGGACCGCGGAAAGGTCCTTGAAGAGGCTCACATGCGGTAGACCCATGTGTCGGGCCACCTGCAGGCTGAAGTACCAATCCCTTCTTTCGCCGCCGGAAATCGCATCGAAAGGAGTCTTCCCGTGAAGTGCGCGGACCGCCTCGACGAGGGCGAGGATCGAAGCACGATAGGTGGGGCTCTCGTGTTCCGCACGCTGGAACAGGTCTCCAAGCCGCTTGGGGCATTGCAGCTTCGATGAAACCGCCGAGTCGATCACGGAAAGGGCCTCGTCTGCGGTTTTCTTTCCACCGATGAGATAGTGGGTGTTGACGTAATAGGGTCCGAATTTGCCCGACGTATACCAGAAAGGAGCATCCGCTGGACAGACTTGTATGGCCTCGGTCGTGAAGAGGGCATCCAGAATCGGATCGAGACTTTCTTCCATGGTCTTCTTCCCTCCTACCAGAGTCTCAAGGCGCCGGTCAGGCTGGAGATGCGCTCCAATCGAGAATCCGCGGCGTATTCGCGCAACCCATTTATGACGTCACGACAGGCTGTCGGGTTTACCAAATTCGCGGTGCCGATCTGGACTGCCGAGGCTCCTGCAAGGAGAAATTCCACGGCGTCCTCCCAGGTCATGATTCCACCCATGCCGATGATGGGGATGCCGACGGCTTTATAGGCTTCCTGGACCATGCGGAGGGCGATGGGCTTGATTGCGGGGCCGGAGAGTCCGCCTGTGTTGTTTCGTAGGATCGGCCGCCGCGTACGGATATCGATGGCCATTCCGAGCAGCGTGTTGACGAGGCTGACCGCGTCTGCGCCGGCGGCTTCCGCTGCCATCGCGGTTTCCCGGATGTCGAGCGTGTTCGGTGTCAATTTGACCCACAACGGCTTCCCTGTCAGTGGACGTACGGATCGGACGAGTTGAAGGACCCCGGCATGGGTGCTTCCGAAGGCCATGCATCCCTCCTTGACGTTCGGGCACGAGAGGTTGAGCTCGATCACATCGACGAGGGTATCGTCCAATCGACGGCACATGGCTTGATAGTCCTCGACCGTGTTCCCCGCGATGTTGGCGATCACGGTCGTGCCAAGGGCAAGCATGTACGGCAGTTCCACTTCCAGGAAACGCTCCAGGCCCGGATTCTGGAGACCGACGCTGTTGAGCATGCCCGAAGCCGTCTCTGCGATGCGTGGAGGAGGATTCCCACGACGAGGTTCGGGCGTGATTCCCTTCGAGCTGATGCCGCCGAGCATCGAGAGATCGAAGACGTCGCACAACTCCCTTCCAAAGCCGAACGTGCCCGACGCTGCGATCACGGGGTTCTTCAGGACGGTCCTTCCGATCCGAACGGATAGGTCTGGACTCGCTGTCATTCCCATACCACCTCTCCGGCTTCGAAGACGGGACCTTCGGTGCAGCATCGCTTGAATTCGGTTCCTCCGGTCCCCCTGTTGCGGATCTCACAGGCGCAGACGAGGCATATGCCGGTTCCGCAGCCCATGCGTTCCTCGAGGGAGACCTGGCAGGCGTGGCCGGCCGTCTCGGCCAACTCGGCGACGGCTTTCATCATCGGAACGGGGCCGCAGGTGAAAACCGTGACTGGCCCGGAAGTGCCGCGGGTGGACCAGTGGGCGGCGAGCGCGGCGGCGGCATGCCCGGAGAAGTCCAGACCTCCGGAGTCGGATGCGAAGAAGGTCTCGTCCGCGGCAGAGCGGAACTCGTCCATCAGGAATGCGTCCTCCACGCTTCGGTATCCACAGATGGCGGTGGTTCCGAGTCCGCGCGCGGAGCAGGTTCTGAGCAGGTGAAGCAGCGGGTAGACGCCGATTCCGCCTCCGACCGCGATGCAGGAGCCGGTCGTAGGAATCCGGAAGCCATGTCCCAGGGGTCCGAGGACGGAGATCCGATCGCCTGCGCGGAAACGAGAAAGAGCAAGCGTACCGGCTCCTTGGGCCCTGAAGACCAGCGTGAAGGTGCCAGCCGGGACGTCGATATCGCAGAAACTGATGGGACGGCGGAGGAAGGGGGCCCTGGAAGCGTTCAGGACGCGCATGGAGCCCTCGGGCACGGGAGTGCAGTCCACTTCCGCGAATTGACCCGGAAGAGCGCCTGCGGCTATCTCGGGGCAGTGGATGACCATGCGGCACTGGAAGGGCGCGATCCAATCGACCGAGCGAACGGTTCCGATGTATTCCAGGATCCGTTCCATTCCCTTAACCTCCCCGCTTTCCATTCACCGCGGCCTCCATGATCACTTCTTCAACATGCCGTTCTGATCCGGCATCTCCTTGAGCGGGAGGATATTGGACCTTGTCTGGCGCACGATCTCGGCGAATTCACCGATCTCGAATATATCGAGGTCCGTGGTCTTGAGGTCCCGTTCCAGACAGGCGGTCACTGCAAAGAGCGTATCCAGCGACGTGATGGTGGGAATGCCGTGTTCGATGCACTTGCGACGGAGCTTGAAGCCATCGCGCTCGGGCTGACGGCTCCGCGTCGGCGTGTTGACGAGAAGCCGAGCACGGCCGCTCGCGACGAGATCGAGGATGTTGGGCGAAGGCTCGTCGATGGTACGAACGGAGTTGGTCGGAACGCCGTGGAGATTGAGATAATGGGCGGTACCGCCGGTGCCATAAAGCTCGAAGCCCATGGCCGCGAGGCGGAAGGCCAGGGGAAGCAGGTCGGGCTTATCGCTGTCCCGCACGGTCAGCAGGATCCCGTCCCCTCGCTTCGGGAAACGGAAGTTGGAGGCGAGGATGGCCTTGAACATCGCCTCGCCATAATCCACGGAGAGGCCGAGAACCTCCCCTGTGCTCTTCATCTCCGGGCCGAGGCTCGTGTCGACGTCGTGAAGCTTCTCGAAGGAGAAGACCGGCGCCTTGATCGCGTAGACAGCCGGGTAGCGGGCATACAAGCCTGTGCCGAACCCAAGGTCAGCGACCTTTTCGCCCAGCATGACGCGCGTGGCCATCATGACCAGGGGGATGCCCGTCACCTTGCTGATATAGGGCACGGTGCGGCTGGAGCGCGGGTTGACCTCGATGACGTAGACCCGGTCGTTGAAGAGGATGAACTGGATGTTCAGCAGACCGACGATGTGCAGGGCCCGCGCCAGCCGCCCGGTGTAGTCGATGAGGGTCTCCCGGATGCGTTCGGAGATGTAGGCGGGAAAGATCGAGATCGAGTCGCCCGAGTGGATGCCGGCGCGCTCGAGATGCTCCATGATGCCGGGGATGAGGATGTCGGTGCCATCGGAGACCGCGTCCACTTCGAGTTCGACACCACAGAGGTACTTGTCGACGAGAATCGGGTGCTCCTGCTCGGTGAGGTTGATGATCTCCATGTACTCGCGGACGTCGTTGTCGCTGTACGTGATGACCATCCCCTGGCCGCCGAGCACGTAGGAAGGGCGCAGCAGCACGGGGTAGCCGAGCGCATCGGCTGCGGCGAGGGCTTCTTCGGCCGTGAAGACCATGCGGCCATCGGGGCGGGGAATCCCGCACTGCTCCAGAATCGCGTCGAATCTCTCGCGGTCTTCGGCGGCATCGACGTCATCGGGGGAGGTGCCGAGGATCGGGAGGCCGGTCGCGGCGATGGGTTTGATCAGCTTGATGGCGGTCTGCCCTCCGAACTGGCAGATGGCGCCGATGGGCTTCTCGTTATCGATGATGGCCTCGACGTCCTCGGGTGTCAGCGGCTCGAAATAGAGTCGGTCCGAAGTGTCGAAGTCGGTGGAGACCGTCTCTGGGTTGCTGTTGGCGATGATGGCCTCGTAGCCTAGTTCGCGCAATGCCCAGACGGAGTGGACGGAACAGTAGTCGAATTCGATGCCCTGGCCGATGCGGATGGGGCCGGAGCCGAGGACGAGGACCTTCTTTCGGTCGGAGGGGATCGCCTCGTTCTCGCCGTCGTAGGTCGAGTAGAAGTACGGCGTGGCAGCGGCGAATTCGGCGGCGCAGGTATCCACCATCTTGTAGGAGACGACGAGCCCCGCGTCCTTGCGAAGAGCCGTGACTTCCTTGGGGGTGCAGCCGGCCATTCGAGCCATCCACGCATCCGTGAATCCCCACTGCTTCGCTTGACGCAATGTCGCAAAGGGGATCGTCGCGGCGGAACGTCCGCGGAAGGATCTGAATTCCTGTTCGAGCCGGACGATGTTTCGAATCTTTCCAAGGAAGAACGGGTCGATCCGGGTGACGTCGTGCACGGCCTCAATGGTCGTGTCGCGGCGGAGCGCCTCGGCAACCACGAAGATGCGGAGGTCATCGATGACCGGCAGGCGTAGCCGAAGTTCGTCGTCGGAGAGTGCCGTCAGGGCCGGCAGTTCCAGACCGACGAAACCCGTTTCGAGGGATCGGATGGCCTTCATGAAGGACCCCTCGAAGGTGTTGGAGATGGACATGACCTCTCCCGTGGCCTTCATCTGGGTGCCGAGAGTCCGGCGTGCGCGGATGAACTTGTCGAAGGGCCAGCGGGGAATCTTGGTGACGATGTAGTCGAGGGTGGGTTCGAAGCATGCGTAGGTGGAGCCGGTGACTTCGTTGCGGATCTCGTCCAGGCCATATCCGATGGCGATCCGGGCCGCGACCTTGGCGATGGGATATCCGGTGGCTTTCGAAGCCAGCGCGGAGGAGCGCGAAAGGCGTGGGTTGACCTCGATGACGGCATACTCGGAACTCGTGGGATGCTGCGCGTATTGGACATTGCACCCCCCGACGATGCCGAGTTCGGTCACGATCTTGAGCGAAGCCGTGCGCAGGGTCTGATACTCGACATCGGTCAGGGTCTGTGCCGGAGCGACGACGATGCTGTCACCGGTATGCACGCCGACAGGGTCGATGTTCTCCATGCTGCAGATGGTGATGACGTTTCCCTTGGCGTCGCGAACGGCCTCGAACTCGATTTCCTTCCAGCCTGCGATGCCGCGCTCGACGAGGATCTGTCCGACGCGACTGGCAGCGAGGCCGGTGGCCGCGAACTCGCGCAGGGCCGTTTCGTCCTCTGCGATTCCGCCCCCGGTGCCTCCGAGGGTGAAGGCGGGCCGAACGATGACGGGGTAACCGATCTCCTCGGCCTTCAAGATAGCGTCTGGAATGTTCATGACGGTGCCGGAGGGGATGCACGGTTCGCCGATGCGCATCATCGCATCCCGGAACTCCTCGCGGTCCTCGCCCATGCGGATTCCCTTGGCCGGTGTTCCGAGCAGCTTGACTCCGGCTTCGTCCAGGAATCCGCTCTCGGAGAGCTCCATGGCGAAGTTGAGACCGGTCTGTCCACCCATGGAGGCGAGGAGGCCGTCGACCTTCTCATCGAGGATGATCCTCTTCACGACATCGATGTGGAGGGGTTCGAGGTAGACGCGGTCCGCCATCTCCCGATCGGTCATGATCGTCGCCGGGTTGCTGTTGACCAGAACGACCTCGATGCCTTCGGCTTTCAGTGCGCGACAGGCCTGGGTTCCCGCATAGTCGAATTCGGCGGCCTGTCCGATGATGATCGGCCCCGAGCCGATGACCAGTACCTTTCGGATCTCCGGGAGTCTAGGCATGGTTCAATCTCCTCCTTGCGGCTTCCATGAGGTCCTTCTGCATGCGGAGCGCCTCGGTGCGGGCAGCCGACTCGAAATCCTCCGCCGTCAGGCGCCCCTCATGGACGGGCAGCGCATGGGCGCACATGAGGCTGCGCGATGCGTTGACGACCGCCCCTCTCCCCTGCCCGTCGAAATTCGCGGCGGCATCATCCGCGGTCGCGCCTTGCGCGCCGTATCCGGGTACGAGGATGATGGTCCGCGGCATCAATGTCCTCAGGCGCCTCGCCTGTTCCGGCCAGGTCGCGCCGACGACGGCACCGACGCTCGAGTAGCCGGAATCGGAGACGCGCGTCGCACCCCATTCGTCCACTTTGGAGGCGACGGCCTCATAGAAGGGTCGACCGTCTGCGAGCGGCAGGTCCTGGAAATCGACCGCGGAAGGGTTCGATGTGCGGACCAGAACGAATATGCCTTTTCCAAGCCGGTCGCAGGTTGCAAGGAAGGGGGCGATTCCGTCGATGCCGAGGTACCCGTTGAGGGTCACCGCATCGGCGCCGAGGAACGTTCGGAGCGTGTCGTCCACGAGGGTCGTCTCGCCGAGGATTCCTTTTGCATAGGCCTCGGCGGTAGGACCGATGTCGTTGCGCTTGGCGTCTGCGATGACGACCATTCCCTGAGCCTGAGCGTAGTGGATCGTATCGGCGAGGCACTGCATTCCGTGGGGGCCGTACATCTCGTAATAGGCGAACTGCGGCTTGATGACCGCGACGACACCGGATACCGCGTCGATCAGCCTGCGATTGAACTCCAGCAATGCCTCTGCGGAGGCCTTCGCAGGGTCGGAATTCGTTTTCGAGGCGCGCTCGCGGATCGAGCCCGGTACATATTCCAGCTTCGGGTCGAGCCCGAGGACCGTAGGGTTTCCAACCCGGTCGACTGCGGCGAACAGGCGGTCGGCGAAATGGGTCATCTCACTCCTCCCGTTTCATAGACGATCCTGCCGTTGACCAGGGTCGCGACCACTCGTGCAGTGGAATGCGCGCCGTCGAAGGGTGAATTCTTCGACTTGGAGACCATTTCGGCGCGATGGAAGATCCATGGACCCCCGGTTTCGAAGATCGTGATATCCGCCGGAGCTCCGATGCCCAGGGTTCCGCGTCCGATTCGCAGGAGGCGTGAAGGGGCCAGGGACATGAGCTCGACGAAGCGTGAAAGCGAAACGATGCCGCCTTCCACCAAGCGCGTGTAGGACAAGCCGAATGCGCTTTCGAATCCATCGATGCCGGAGTTCGCCAGGGCGAACTCGATGTCCTTCTCGTCGGCGTGATGCGGCGCATGGTCCGTCGCCAGCATATCGACCGTGCCGTCGGCGATGCCCTCGAGCACCGCCGCCACATCCCGGGAAGACCGAAGGGGCGGGTTGACCTTGGCCAGCGTGTTGAAGCCCAGGCAGGCTTCGTCGGTCAGGAGGAAATAATGCGGGCAGGTTTCGCAAGTCACCTTCACGCCACGGAGCTTGGCGGCTCGGATCATGGCGATGGAACCTGCGGTGCTCACATGGGCGATGTGGACCGGCACATCGAGATACTCGGCCAGCAGGATCTCCCGGGAGGTCATCAGGTCCTCGGCGGTCGCTGGGATGCCCCGGAGACCGAGGACGGTCGAGACGAATCCTTCGTTCATCTGACCCCCGGCGGAGAGACTCGGCTCTTCGCAGTGGGAGATCACGGGGATTCCGAAGCCGGAGGCATATTGGAGAGCCTTTCGCATCATGTCGGCGCTCGCTACGGGTTTTCCGTCATCGGAGACCGCGACGATGCCGGCTTCTGCCATGAGCCCGATATCCGCAAGTTCAGTGCCGGCGAGCCCTCGGCTGACCGCGCCGATCGGAAAGACGTTGACCACACCCGGGCGGCGGGTCTTGGACAGGATGTATTCGACGACGGTCGCATTGTCGCACACGGGATTCGTGTTCGGCATGCAGGCTACCGAGGTGAATCCTCCGACGGCCGCGGCTCGCGTACCTGTGGCGATGTCCTCCCGATACTCGAAGCCCGGGTCGCGAAGGTGGCAGTGAGGGTCGACGAGGCCGGGCACGACGATGCGGTCGGCAGCGGAAAGAATGAGATCCCCTTCTCTTTCGGGGAGGTTCGTCCGGACGTCGGAGATGCAACCGTCCACGATCAGGACATCGGCGATTCCATCGAAGCAGGAGGAGGGGTCGACGACGCGGCCTCCACGGATCAGCGTGCGCATCATGCGTTCCTCCTTGTCATGAGCAGGTATAGGATGGCCATGCGGACGGCGACCCCATTGGTCACCTGCTCGTCGATGACGGATTGAGGACTTTCGTAGACCAGCGTCGGCATCTCGACCCCATGGTTGCACGGCCCAGGGTGCATCAGGAGGGCTCCGGGCTTCGCCAGCGCCAAGCGGTCCAGTGTGATCCCGAAGAATCGGGCATACTCGGGAATCGACGGAAACAACGCGCTCTTCTGACGTTCGAGCTGGACGCGGAGGCCCATGACGACATCGGCGCCTTCGAGAGCTTCATCGACGCTATGGCAGATCCTGGCTCCGGTTCGACCTACTTCCCTGGGCATCAGTGTCGGCGGACCTGCAAGCCGGACGTGGGCGCCCATCTTCTGCAGGCCCCAGAGATTGCTTCGGGCGACACGGCTGTGGAGGATGTCTCCGACGATGGCGACCTCGAGTCCCTCGAGCTTCCCGTAACGTTCCTTCATCGTGAAGAAGTCGAGCAGCGCCTGCGTCGGATGTTCATTCATGCCATCTCCGGCGTTGACCACCGAGGCCCGGATCTTCGAAGCGATTCCGTGGGGGGCGCCGGACTGGGGGTGGCGCATCACGAGGATGTCGGTGGCACAGCGGTCGATGGTCCGCACCGTGTCGAGAAGGCTTTCCCCCTTCTGAACGCTGCTTCCGGAACTCGAGATGTTCGCCGATGCCGCGCCCATGAATTTGGAGGCCATCTCGAAGGAGAGGCGGGTGCGCGTGCTGTTCTCGTAGAACAGGGTCACGATCGAACGGCCCTGCAGGTGAGCCGTCTTCTTGTTGTTGGAGTCGAGGATCCGTTTCATGGTCGCGGCGCTCTCGAGGATCAGGTCGATTTCATCCGCCTCGAGCTCCTTCATGCCGAGAAGGTCCTTACTGCGCAGCAGCATGTTCGTCCCCCCTTTCGAAGAGGTGGACGCTGTCGATCCCATCGATTTCCTCGACGGAAACGTGAACCAGTTCCGTTTTCGATGTCGGTACGTTCTTTCCGGTATAATCCGCGCGTACCGGAAGCTCGCGGTGTCCGCGGTCGACGAGCACGGCGAGCTGGATCCCGGAGGGACGGCCCATGTCGAAGAGCGCTTCGATGGCGGCGCGGGCAGTGCGGCCGGTATAGAGGACGTCGTCCACCAGGACGATCTTCTTTCCATTCACCGGAAAGTGGATTGACGTCCCGTTCACGAGCGGGTGCTCGGACAGCATGCTGAGATCATCGCGGTAGAAGGTGATGTCGAGGAATCCGGTCTCGGGGCGATGCCCCTCGATCCGTGAGATATGGTCCGCGATGCGGTTGGCCAGCGGTACCCCACGTCGTTGGATGCCTATCAGGGCGACGTCTTCGATGCCCTTGTTGCGCTCGATGACTTCGTGCGCGATGCGGACCAACGCCCTGTCCATCGCTACCTTGTCCATCAGGAGAGCTTTTTCGGTCATGCCTGCCTCCTTCGACCTTCGGGTCCGGCTTTCAAAAAAAGCCTCCTGCTTTGGTGCAGAAGGCATGACCGGCACTCACCCGCCAGGGACGCATACGTCGGCGAATCCAACGAAGCGTATGGTACGTACTCGAGGCAGCCAACCCTTCCGGACTCGCAGGACCGGTTAAAAGGTCATCTCAGTGAATCATACCGAAACGTTTGACACTTTTCAAGACACCGTGATAAGATTTGCCTGCTCGGCAGATCCTTGGCCGATATGGGGATGTGGCGGAACCGGCAGACGCGGCAGACTCAAAATCTGTTGACAGAGATGTCGTAAGGGTTCGAGTCCCTTCATCCCCACCAGTAGGATACAAAGGCCGGAACTCGAGTTCCGGCCTTTTCGTTCAATTCCCGTGGACGATCTGCAGAATCCGGTCCACCGCTCCCGCATTTCCAGTGGCAAGACCTCTTCCGGCCATATCGACGAATCGGCCTGAATTGATTCCATCTTCCAGATAACGGGGGAAGTCCCTGCGATCGAGGTACTCTCCTGCTCCGATGCCAAGCAGCCAATCGGAGTTCTTGACCTCCTGATGACCGAGAGGCGAAGTCAGCAGCAAGGGAAGACCGAGTCCACAGTAGAAAACGAGTTCAGAGGGCTTGGTGACGAGCAGGTCCGTGATCCGGAGTGCAAGGTTGAATGCTTGGAAATAATCCGCTTTTCGTATGCCATGGACGACCGAAGCCTGAGTCTCGTCGAAGCCAAGGCGAATGATTTTTCTTCGCACGGCATCCCGCACACCAGAATTCGTTCCGCAGGAGACGATGAAACGGTACTTCCCTTCCCGTATGCCGGGAGACAATGCATCGAGAAGTTGAAAAGCCGTTCCAAGCTGAGCCCCGGCTCCACCGATGCAGAACATGAGCGTCCTGGGTTGGGAAGCGCCGGCCGAGAGTCGTCTGTTCCGCACGGACGAATCCTCCCGAAGTATGGATCCATCCGGTCCGGTGTTCTCCACGGGCAGAGGATACCCGGTCACGTGGATGTTCTTGGGAATGGCTCCGGTTGCGATCATCCTGTCCGCAGTTCTCAAGGTGGGGACAAGGTGGATCTGACGTGGATGCTTCGGATTCGTCGGAAGCCAGACGCGATTGAACTCGACGTCGCAGATCAGGCCATATACCGGAAGCTCGGTGTATCGCAAGGCTTCCTGCGTGGCAAGGTAGAAGGAACTGAGAATGGGAGCCGGTCTTCGGACGAT
>CAZOHH010000016.1:0-35810 GCA_964579735.1 uncultured Oscillospiraceae bacterium
GGCCGCAACGGGGTTCCCCGGAATGCGGGTGCTGCAGTTCGCTTTCCTCGACGATGGCGACAGCGTGCATCTCCCGCACAACCATGTCCGCAATTCCATCGCCTATACGGGCACGCACGACAACGACACCGCGCTGGGCTGGCTTTACGGCGCATCCGAAGCGGAACGCGCGCGAATCCTCTCCTACTGCGGAATCCCAGCAGGCGAATGGGGCCGCGGGGGTGCGGACAGCCCCTCGACGCGAAACCTGGTCCGCACCTTGTGGGCTTCCCCCTCCTGCCTCGCCATCGTCCCGCTCCAGGACCTGCTCGGGTTCGGGACGGACACTCGGATGAACACCCCTTCCACCCCTACGGGAAACTGGCGTTTCCGATTCAAGAGGGAGAACCTCGAGGAATTCACGCGCATCGCCGCACCCTGGCTCCGGGACCTCGGCCGGACATATCACCGATGAACGACGGGAGGCCTTGAGGCATGGTTCGATACGAGTCCGAGGGTCTGATTCTCGAAGAGGTCCGTGAAGAGCATCTTCCGGATATCCTCCGGATCTACAACCACTACGTCCGAACATCGACGGCCACGTTCCACATCGCGGAGCAGGCACTCGAGGAAGTCCGCTCACTCGTCTTCCACGGAGATCCGCGCTGCCGCACGTTCGTGCTTCTCGACGAAGCGGCCGGGAAAGTGGACGGGTATGTCGGCATCTCCCGCTACAGTCCCCGAGAGGCTTACGATGCGACGGCCTCCGTCCACGTCTACCTCGCTCCGGGACGGACCGGGGAGGGGAGAGGCGGCAAGGCCCTGCGCTTCCTCGAGCGATTCGCCGCGGAGCAGGGATTCCACGCGCTGATCGCCTATGTGACCGAGGAGAACGAGCGCAGCATATCCCTCTTCCGCTCCTTGGGCTATGTGCCCTGCGGCTCGCTGCGCGAGGTCGGCCGGAAGTTCGGCCGGCTCCTCGGCGTCGGCATCTTCGAGAAGATCCTGCCGGACGCCGGCGCTCTGGATGAGAAGGTGCGTCCATGAGGCTCCGGGACCGCGTCCGACTCCTCCCGGCGTTCCTGAAGCTGCATCGGCACCCCGGTGTTGGGACGCGTTTCATCGCGGTCGACTTCGAGTCCGCGAACAACAACCCCTGCAGCGTCTGCGCGGTCGGCTATGCGATCGCCGACAAGGGCCGCGTCGTGACGACGGGCTATTGGCTTTGCAGGCCTTTCCCGGACTTCTTCGAGCCCGCCAGCATCCAGGTCCACGGCATCCGCCCATACGACGTCCAGGATGCGAAGACCTTCGCCGACATCCTCGCCCGCCTCCGCGCCATCGCCGGCGATCGCCCATGGGTCGCGCACAATTCCGGTTCGGAGGCCATGTCGGTCCGCGATTTCTGCGCTCGCAAGGGCGTCGCTCCGCCCGACAATCCGATCCTGTGCTCCCAGAAACTCTATGAGAAGTTCATGCCCGGACGCAAGGCGGGTCTCGCCTCCGCCTCCGCGGTTCTGGGCATCCGCCTCGACCTCCACGACGCCCGCTCCGATGCGAAGGCCAGCGCTGAGATCGTCAACCGGGTCCTTCTGGAGAGCGGCGAGACGGACCTGTCCGCCATGATCGCCCGATATGGATTGTCCATGGCGCCGATCTCCTCGCGGACGCATCTTCCCCGCAAGGAAAAGGAGCTTTCCCGCATCACCATCCCCATTCCGCGGGAGGCCGCGGGGAGCGGGGATGCGAGGAACGGGCCGGTGCGGCGACTCCATCCCTTTTTCGGCACGGTGCTCAGCATCGAGGGCGAAATCGACGGCATGAGCCGCGCCGAAGTCGAGCGGGCCGTCCGCGAGAAGGGTGGACGGGTGGTCCGCGGAGTCAACTTCATGACCGACTATTTCGTGGAAGGCAAAAGCCGGATCGGGACCGGGGATGCCGCGCCGACCGCACCCGCCCCCCTCCCACCCACGCACGGCACCTCCCACCCGCACGACCACGCTCACACCCCAGCGCACACCGCTGCGCACGCCCCTGCGCACGCCGCGACCCATGCCCACGCGGCCGTTGCCGCGGAACCCGCACGAAGGAGAGGGCGCTCGCCGGGAGGCTCTTCCGTCCTGGCCACTGCCGGCCCGCCCCGCACCCGCCGGTCCAAGGCGGAGGACCTGATCGGGGAAGGTCGAAGGATTCGAATCCTCGACCAGCATGAATTCCTCTCTCTTCTCGAATCCGACCGATGACCGCATCCACTGGGGCGTAGATGTGATAGGATGAGGACACTCGCGAATCTGCCCCGTGGAGGTGACCCCATGTCAACGAAGGCCTACGACCCTGCCGACGAAGGTTCCATCGATCGTGTCCTTGCCTTCATGGCGCAAAGCGGTGAACTGTTCGACGTGATGCGCATCGTGGACCCCGTCGCACGAAAAGTGCTGGAGCGCGTCAGCACGGGTGCCGCGCCCTCTCCCTTTCCCTGCAACGGATTCTGGAGCGGCGAGGATACCTGCCGCGACTGTCTTGCAGCGCGCGCATTCCGCGAGAACCGGCGGTTGTCCCGGATGCTTTTCCACAAAGGCACCATGTATCTCTCCAGCGCCATTCCCTTCCAGACCGGCGGACGCGGCATCGTCGTCGAACTTCTCCACAATCTCACCGGAAACCTCGTCGCGGCGAGCGGGGATTCGATCGACGCAACGGAACTCCAGTCCCTCTTCGACCAGGCGGATCACGCTTCCACCATCGACGCCTTGACGGGCCTGCTCGACCGGAACTCCGTCGAGGTGCGGCTTCCCCGCGAACTGGACCGCGCCCATTCGACACGCTATCCCCTCTCCCTGGTCCTGATCTCCATCGACGGTTTCGCGCGACTGCGCTCCCGCCATGGAGACGCATTCTGCGATGCCGTTCTCCGAGTGGCCGGCGAGATGCTTCAGAGAAGCATGCGCGTGGAACAGGACTGGGTCGCACGCTCCAGCGAGAATTCATTCCTCGTGGTGATGCGGAACACCGGCAACGCAGGCGTTCAGACCGTCGCCGAACGGATCCGCGGCCGCATCGCTCGCCTCGAGATCCCGAAGGATGGAATGACCGTGCCCGTGACAGCGAGCGTCGCCATCCACATCGAGGTTCCGACCTGCCCGACGGAAGGCCTGCTTCTTCCTTTGCTGGAGAAAAAGGTCCTCGCGGCGGAATCCGAAGGCGGCGACCGCGTCGTCTGATGAAGGAGGCTGTCGGATGCCCCGGATCGTACTGATTGGAATGCCGGGCGCAGGAAAGAGTACCGTAGGGCGAAGGCTCGCTCTGTTTCTGGGCACGCGTTTCATCGACACCGATCGTCTCCTGCAGGAACGTTGGGGTGTTCCCGTTCGCGTGATTCTGGAGCGCGAAGGCAGGGAAGGCTTCCTGCTCCGCGAGGAGGAGGCCGTGCTTGCCATGGATCCACCCGAGAACGCCGTCATCTCGACCGGAGGCAGCGTGGTCTACAGCGCGGCCGCCATGGAGCGGCTCCGCAGCCTGGGCGCGGTCATCTACCTGAGGACCGATGCCGCTTCCCTTGCGCGTAGGACGGGAGACCTTCGCCGTCGCGGCGTGGTTGCCGAGGAGGGAACGACGCTGGCCGACCTCCTTGCCGAACGCGCCCCCCTCTACGAGCGCTATGCGGACTTCTCGGTCGACGCTTCCAGGGACGGACCCGACCGACTGGTCGAGCGAATCCTGAGGATCCTTCCCTGATCCGGCGGAATCGCACCAGAGGCTCCGTCGTTCTGGCCCGGCTCCTCCTCGCATTCCTGCCGGCGATTCTGGCTGTAGGTTGCGCTGCGACGCCGGAGGCTTCGAGGGACTTCTTCGCCATGGATACGGTCATGACCCTGAAAGCCTATGGGCAAGGCGCGGACGAGGCACTCGCCGACGTGGAAGCAGCGATCCTCGGATTGGACGCGGAACTCTCGCGAATCCATGCGGGAAGTCCGATCGAACTCCTGAATACCGCCGCGGGAACGTCCACTCCCGTGATTCTGACCGAGGATGCCGGCGCCGTCCTGGCTGCATCTTCGGCTTTCGCGAAGAAGACGGGAGGCACCTTCGACCCCACTCTCGGTCCCTTGATCGACCTCTGGGGCATCGGGTCCGGCAAGGAGCGCGTCGTTCCCGACTCCGAGATCGCTCCTCTCCTCGAACTCGTCGGCATCGACGGACTGACTCTTGGAGACTTCCGACCTGCCAGTCGTCACTTGCCCGGCTTTGCGGCCGGAACGCCCGTGCCTCGCTCTGCGCGGCTCGCAGACGAGGGCTCCTCGGTGGATCTCGGTGGAATCGGGAAGGGCTACGCCTCCGAGGTCGCCGTGGGACTCCTCGAGGATGCCGGAGTCCGCTCCGCGTTGCTCTCGCTGGGTGGCAACGTGGCCGTCGTCGGACGCAAGCCTTCCGGAGAGCGCTGGCGCGTCGGCATCCGCGACCCGGCGGGAACCCCGTCCGAATACGTGGGAACGGTGGACTCCGAAGACGAGTACCTCATCGTCTCCGGCGACTACGAGCGCTTCTTCATGGCGGACGGCGTCCGGTTCCATCACCTGCTCGACCCGGACACCGGCGCGCCGGCGCGTTCCGGTCTGCGTTCGGCAGCCATCGTCTGCGGAAGTGGTACAATGGGAGACGCCTATTCCACCGCGCTCTTCGTGATGGGCCTGGACCGCGCGACCGACTTCTGGCGCGCGAACGGTGGGTTCGAGGCGGTCTTCGTGACCACGGACGGACTCGTCGCCGTCACCGAAGGGCTGGCGGACCGCTTCCGTTTCACCGGTACCGAGGCGGGTTACCGATACGAGGTGATTCTCCATGACTGATGCTGCAAACGGACTCAAGAAGAGAAGCGGGACGCCCTCCGCATGGAAGGTACTCCGATTCGGGGACCTCCTCGTCGTCGTGGCCGTCGTCGCTCTCGCCGTAGGTCTTTGGGGCGTGCCGGGTCTCGTCTCGTCCTCCGTCGCCACAGGCGCGGTCCTCGTTCACGATGGTACGACGGTCCGGTCGTTTACGTCCGCCGACCTCCAGAAGGACGCAGCATATGATGTCGAGTCGGAGGGCTATCATTTCACGATCCTCACGGGATCCGGCCGGATAAGGTTCGGGGAAGCCGACTGCCCCGACAAGGTCTGCGTGCAGACCGGATGGATCAGTCGTCCACCGCAGGTCGCCGCCTGCGTCCCGGGCCACCTGCTTCTCCGCATGCTCGGCGACTCCGGCGACGTGGACGTCGTCACCGGATGAGCCGGAGAAAGGGCGAGACGCCCGTCACGCAGCACCCCCACGTCGTCTCCGCGGATGTGAAGCGGCTGGTCGCCAACGGCGTGCTGGTCTCGCTCGCCGTCGTCCTCTCCATCGTCGAACGATGGATCCCCTTGAACCTGTTGATTCCCGTCCCCGGCATCAAGCTGGGCTTGGCCAACATCGTCACGCTCTTCGCCATCTACCGTCTCGGATTCCTCGACGCGGCCGCCATCGTCGTGGTCCGCTGCCTGCTTTCCGCGCTCTTCCTCGGACCGGCCTCGCTCCTCTTCTCGCTATTCGGCGGGATGGCCGCGCTGGGAGTCATGGCCCTCCTCCACCTCGGGGATGGGCGGACATTCTCGATCTACGGCGTCAGCATGGCCGGAGCCGCCGCGCACAACGTCGGGCAGGTCGCCGCGGCCTGCCTGATCCTGCAGGACCTGTCGCTCGTGACGTCCTATCTTCCCATGCTGCTTCTCGTCGGGCTTCTCACGGGCGTTCCGACGGCCGCCGCGGCCGCCCCCGTCCTGCGGAGGTTGAAAAGAATATGAGAATCCTTATAAAAGCCGACAAGATTTTTCAATGCGAGACACTGGTATCAGCCGTTACCGTTATGATATAATCCTTTCGTTTCAGTCCGTGACTCAGCCAGCTGCGGACTCCAATCCCACGGAGACAACAAACCACAGGAGGATACCCCATGCTGAAGAAGATCATGATCGTCACCCTCGTCGTCCTGCTCCTCGCGGGCTGCGCCGCGACCACCACCACCAAGACCGGTCTCGGCCATTCGATCTCCATCGAAAAATCCAAGGACGTCTCCGAGAAGGACGGCGCTCCCGTCGACGGAACCGCCCAGGCCGACACGATGATGGCCGCCGTCACCGTGGACGCCAACGGCAAGGTCCTCGGCATCCGCATCGACACCGCCCAGGTCAAGATCAAGTTCAACGCCGAAGGCAAGATCACCTCCGACAAGGCCGTCGCCGGCAAGACCAAGGTCGAGCTCGGCATGGACTACGGCATGCTCAAGGCTTCCGCCATCGGCAAGGAATGGTTCGAGCAGTCCGCCGCGATCGAAGCCTGGATGGTCGGCAAGACCTCCGACCAGATCAAGAACATGAAGACCAAGGATTCCGAGTCCGAGGGCAAGGTCGCTGACGAAGCCGACCTGAACGGCAAGGTCTCCGTCGGCATCGCCGACTTCCTCGTCGTCGCGCAGGAAGCGATCGCCAACGCGAAGTAATCCGATTCCGGAAGACGAGCGTCTTCCCTCGAAGGAACCCTCCGGAAATCCCGGAGGGTTCTTTTTTCGGGGCGGCGCTGATATACTCGGGGAAGTCCGTTTCCCATGACGAAAGGATGAACCGATGATCTCCTTCAAGCGACTCGCCGCCTCGTCCCTCATCACCGCGATCCTGCTGTCCACCGTCTTCGGGCTCACGGCATGCCAGACGGACGTGACGTATGCGAAATACACCTACCAGTTCTACGGCACCTTCGACACGCTGATCCAGTTCATGGGTTACGCGCGCTCCGAAGCGGAATTCAACACGTATGCGAAGGATGGCGAAGCCCGCTTCATCGAGTTGAACCAGCTTTTCGACATCTATCATTCCTATGAAGGAGTCGTCAACGCGAAGTCCATCAACGACCAGGCCGGCATCGCTCCCGTCGCCGTCGGCAAGGAGTTGATCGGCCTCGTGAAGATGGCCAAGGAGTGGTACGGGAAGACCGGCGGCAAGTGCAACATCGCCATGGGACCGGTGACGGCCATCTGGAAGGAATACCGGGACCGCGGCATCGAGAATCCCGAGTCCGCCGAACTGCCGCCGATGGCCGATCTGACCGAAGCCGGCAAGCACTGCGACATCTCCAAGGTCATCCTCGATGAAGCGAACGGCACGATCTTCGTCTCCGAGAAGGGAATGATTCTCGACCTCGGCGCCGTCGCCAAGGGCTACGCCTGCGAGGTCGTCGCACTTGAACTCGAGAAGGCCGGACTCGGCTCCGTCATCGTCGACGGCGGAGGCAACATCCGCCTCGTGGGACGCCCGCTCGACGGAGTCCGCCAACGCTGGGGCGTCGGCATCCAGAACCCGGACGGAGACGCGCAGAACCCCTCCGACGCGCCTCTCGACATCGTCTTCCTCCACGACACCTCCTTCGTCACGAGCGGCGACTACCAGCGCTTCTACACCGTGGACGGAAAGCGCTACTGCCACCTCGTCGACCCGGCCACCCTGATGCCTGCGGATTACTTCCGCGCCGTCGCCGTCTCCTATACCGACAGCGGCATCGCCGACTTCATGTCCACGACGCTCTTCCTGCTTCCCTACGAGGAAGGAGCCGCACTCGTCGCAACCATACCGGGACTCGAAGCGGTCTGGATCACCAACGACGGAAAGATGGTCGCCACCGACGGGATGAAGAAATGGATGAAGACCCTGGGCGGCGCGACCTCCGCATTGTCATGACCTGCCACGGATGGAGGAGGAATCGAACATGGAACGGAATCCTTCGGTCTCCCCGGAAACCGCGCCTGTGAAGAAGCGCAACGGATTCTGGCTGCCCGGCTTCGGCCGCGGGTGGCTCTGGCTGGTCTACCTCGACGTGCTGCTGCCCGCGTTGCTCTGGGCGGCGGCCTACTTCCTCGGAAGTTCCGCGCTCTCGCGTCTTTTCCACAATTATGGACTCTACGTCATGAGCACCGCGCCCGTCGGAGCGGACGGCACCCTTTTCTTCCTGTCTCTCTCAGGCGTCACCGGACTCCTGCTCCACGTCTATGCCGTCTTCCGCGGCTCCGTGCGGCGTGATCGCCTGGACGCGGCACTCTGCCTCGTCTTCGCGGTCGCGATGTTCGTCGTCTTCTTCCTCGGCCTGAATTACGATGCGATCCGCATCCTTGAATTCACAGGCCTTCCGACGCTCTAGCGGTCTCCTCGCACGACCCCGGGCTTCCAACGCAGAACCGGCGTCCGCGCCGCGCGCAGCTCGTCGAGCCGCGTGACGGGCGTGTCGTGGGGAGCATCGTGGAGGAGGTCCGGATCCGAGCCCACTTCCCCTGCGATTCGCAGCAACGCGTCGGCGAAGGCGTCGAGCGTCTCGCGGGTTTCGGTCTCCGTCGGCTCGATCATCATGGCCTCCTTGACGACCAGTGGGAAGTAGATCGTCGGAGGGTGGTATCCGTAGTCGATCAGTCTCTTGGCCATGTCGAGGGTCGAGCACCCCGCCTCCTTCTGCGACAGTCCCGACAAGACGAATTCGTGCATGGAGGGCGCCTCGTAGGGGAGCGTGAAGGGGCCCTTGAGACGCTCGCGCAGGTAGGAAGCGTTCGCGACCGCGGCCTCGGAGACTTCGGCGAGCCCGGCTTCCCCGTTGCGAAGGATATACGCGTAGGCGCGCACGAGGACGCCGAAATTCCCGTAGAACGAGCGGACGGACCCGATGGAAAGCGGTCGGTCGGAATCCAGTCGGAAGAAGCCGTCGGAGTCCTTCACGACGATGGGGGTGGGCAGGAAGGGGAACAGCCGCTCGGAGACACCGACCGGACCGGCCCCCGGTCCACCACCGCCATGAGGAGTCGAGAAGGTCTTGTGCAGGTTCAGGTGGACGACGTCGAAGCCCATGTCGCCGGGACGGGACTGCATGAGGATGGCGTTGGCGTTGGCTCCGTCATAGTACAGCAGGCCGCCGGCGGCGTGGACCCGGCGCGCGATCTCGACGATGTTCCGCTCGAACAGGCCCAGCGTGTTGGGGTTGGTCAGCATCAGGGCGGCGACGTCTTCGCCGAGCAGCCCGTCGAGGGCGTCGAGGTCGACCATCCCGTCGGGGCCGGAGGGCACTTCGCGGACTTCGAGCCCCGCCATCGCGGCCGACGCGGGATTCGTTCCGTGGGCGGAGTCGGGAACCAGCACCACGGTGCGCTTCGCGTCGCCGCGGTTCCGGTGGTAGGCACGGATGCACAGCAGCCCGGTGAGTTCGCCATGGGCTCCCGCTGCCGGCTGCAGGGTGAAGGCCGCCATTCCGCAGATCCTCGAAAGCCAATCGGAGAGATCGTACATCAGGGAGAGGCATCCTTGGGCCGTCGCGGGGTCCTGCAAGGGGTGGACGCCTGCGAAACCGGGCAGCCGGGCGAAGGCCTCGTTCTCCTTGGGGTTGTACTTCATGGTACAGGAGCCGAGGGGATAGAAGCCGGTGTCGACGCCGAAGTTCCGGGTCGACAGCCAGGTGTAGTGGCGCACGGCTTCGACTTCGGAGACCTCGGCGAGCGCGGGTGGGGATCCGCGCAGCAATGCGGGATCGAGGGCGCAGTCGGGGACGTCGCATCCGGGGTAGAGCCGCGTGCCGCGTCCGGGCGCGCCGCGTTCGAAGATCAGGAGCGTCTTCTCTCTGGAAGCCGTCGGCGTGTTCACCGTGCCACCCCTTTCACGAAAGAGGCCGATGCGTCGACGAAGGCGTCGATCTCGGCGCGCGTGCGCTTTTCGGTCACGGCGACCAGCCAGCATCCCGCGTGCGTCTCGTCGACCGCGCCGAGGTCGAGACCTCCGACCATGCCCTTCTCGAGGAGCGCGTGGTTCAGCGCCGGCACATCACCGCCCTTTACGCGGACGGCGCACTCGCGGAACAGGGGTCCGTCGTGGAGGGGTTCGAAGACACCGGTCGCCGCGAGGCGGGACCTCAGGTAATCCACCTTGGCGATGCACTGCCGCGCCGCTTCGGCGAGGCCGCCCGGCCCGGCGAGGGCGCAGTGGATGGTGACCGCGAGGGCGCAGAGCGCCTGGTTGGTGCAGAGGTTGGACGTCGCCTTCTCGCGGCGGATGTGCTGCTCTCTGGGCTGGAGCGTCAGGACGAAGCCGCGGCGGCCCTGACGGTCGACGGTCTCGCCTGCGATGCGCCCGGGCATACGGCGGAGCAGGGCCTCGCGCGCCGCGAGGTAGCCGGCCCAGGGGCCGCCGAACGAAAGTCGCTGGCCCAGCGGCTGGGTCTCGCCGACGGCGATGTCGGCGCCGCATTCGCCCGGAGTGCGCAGGACGGCGAGCGAGAGGGGGTCGCAGACGGCGATGGACAGCGCGCCGAGGGAGTGCGCGAAGGCGGCCGGCGCGGCGAGGTCGTGGATGCGGCCGAAGAAGTCGGGGCTCTGGACGAAGACGGCGGCCACGTCGACGAGAGACGTGCCGGGCGCGAGGGGGGCGCCCGACTCGTCGCAGGCCTCCACGGAAAGACCCGTGAAGGAGGCGTAGGTGGCGAGTACGCGAAGGGTGTCGGGGTGCAGGGAGGCGGCGGCGAGAACGCGGCGGCGTCCGGTGTGGTGGTGGGCCATGAGCATGGCTTCGGCCGCGGCCGTGGCGCCGTCGTACATGGAGGAGTTGGAGACATCGAGTCCGGTCAACGCGCAGATCGTGCTCTGGTATTCGAAGATGGCCTGAAGCGTTCCCTGGCTGATCTCGGGCTGATAGGGGGTATAGGCGGTGGCGAACTCCTGTCGCGAGACGAGCGAGTCGACGGCGGCAGGGACGAAATGGTCGTACGCTCCCGCACCGAGGAAGCAGGGCACGCGGTCGGCCGCGAGATTCCGGTCGGACAGGCGCTGCATGTGGGACGCAAGGGACAGGGCGTCGAGCGGGGAAGGGAGGCCGATGGACCCGCGCAGGCGAATCGCTTCGGGGATGCTGGCCGACAGGCCGGCGTCCGCGGGAAGGCCGACGTCGCGCAGCATCGCGGCGCGCTCGGAGGCGGTGGTGGGGACATACCCGGGTGCTGCCATGGAGGTCACTCCTTCGATCCGATGAGCGCCGCGTAGGCTGCGGCGTCGAGGAGTCCTTCGGCGGGGGAGGTTCCTTCCGCGATGGTGAGCACGACGAGCGGCTGGCCGTAGGGGTCGCTGTTGAGCAGGGACGGGTCGTCGTAGAGCGCGCGGTTGGAGGTCAGCACGGTTCCGGCGAGGGGAGTGTAGGCATCCGAGGCGGCCTTGACCGACTCCAAGGTAGCGATGGAGTCGCCGACGCGCAGGACCTTGCCGACGGGCGCGGGGTCCACGAAGACCAGATCGCCGAGTTCGTGCTGGGCGTGGTCGGTGATGCCGATCGAAGCGACGGCGCCCTCGATGCGGATCCACTCGTGGCTGGGCGTATAGGAACGGTCCTTGGGAATCGCGGTCATGGCGCATACCTCCTGGGGGGCTGGTTCCGTCGGGTTGCGGCGGAAGCGGCGGGGCTGAAGCGTCTGGGGATTCAGAGGGACTTCGGCTTGCGATGGAAAGGGAGCGGGACCATCTCGAAAGGCTCGTCGCGCTCGCGGATCCGGATGGCGCATTCGGGAATCGGTGCGACGGGGGCGTTGCCGAGAAGGGACTCCACCAGGGCCATGGCGAGTCCGCGGTTGAGCGTGGGGGAGAAGAGGCCGGACGTGACGTGGCCCACCGGCCGCGTTCCGGAGAGGACAGGGTAGTCGGCGCGGGGAACGACCTTGCCGAGCGATGCCAGTCCGACCAGGCGGCGGGAGGGTCCCTGCGTGTATTGGCGAAGGAGGGCGGTTCGTCCGGCGAAGGAGGGCTTCGTGAAGGAGACGAAGCGCGTGAGGCCGGCTTCGATCGGCGATATCGTATCGGACAGCTCGTGGCCGTAGAGGGGGAGGGCGGCCTCGAAGCGCAGGGAGTCCCGGGCGCCGAGCCCAGCGGGAACGGCTCCGAGGGAGACGAGCATGCGCCAGAGCGCGGGGGCGTCCTCGGGGGCGAGATAGAGCTCGTAGCCGTCTTCGCCGGTATAGCCGGTGCGGGACACGAGAACGGGTCCGGACCGAGGACCAAGGACGCCCGCTGGAACCGCGACGTCGACGTGCTTGAAGCGGCCTATGGCGGCCGCATCGGCGAAACCGGGCACGGAGGTAAGGAGACGTCGGGCGAGTGGACCCTGGAGGGCGATCTGGGCGTAACGGGAGGAGGCGTCCTCGATGAGGACCCTCCCCGCGGAGTGGGTGGATGCGAAGGCTTCGGCCGATTCCCGGATCCAGGCGAGGTCCTTGGCCGTGTTCGCCGCATTCACGACGAGCAGGTAGGTCTCGGATTCCATGCGGTATACGATCAGGTCATCGACCGTGCCGCCGTCTTCGCGGCACATGGGGGAATAGACGGCCTTCAGGCCATCGGCTCTGGAGACGTCGTTCACGAGCAGGTGCTGCAGGAACGGAAGGGCGCCGGGCCCGGAGACGAACCCCTCGCCCATGTGCGAGACGTCGAACAGGCCGGCGCCCGTGCGGACCGCCCGGTGCTCCTCGAGGATGCCGACATACTGGACGGGCAGGTCGAATCCGGCATAGTCGACCATCCGGGCTCCGAGGGCGAGATGCTCCCCGTGAAGGGGCGTCCGCCGGAGGGCGGATGCCGGTGCCGGAACCGGGGAAGGGGCGGAGGCAGGGGATGGTGGAGGGGGCGCGTGCTCGGTCATGTCGGATCCTCCTTCGCATCGCCGTCCTCCCTAGACAACAAAAAGGAGGACGACAAGAAAACCTCGTCGTCCTCCTCTGTTTCGTGACCTGAGAGATTCGGCACGCGTTCGCGCCTTGCTCCTTCGGTGCCCTTCCCGGGCTTTTCAGAGTGCGGTCGGGATGCGGTCCCTTTGCCTGAAAGCTTCCCCGTACGGCCGACAAACCGTTCCGGCTTCCCCCTTCGGCGGCCACCCTTCCGGACGGCGCTCTCCCGCATCTTTCTCCGCTGCCTTGTTCGATTGTATAGGTACGCGGCGCGATGTCCCGATGAGGACACCCGTCGATTCGATAGTACGCCATGCGGGAAGGAGATGCAATGCATGGGGTCTTTCCGCACCCGTCGCGCCCGACGCCGGATTGCGATATACTGACCCTGTCCGGAGAAGGGCCTTCCGCCCCGCCGGCGTCGATGCCGCCGAGGGAGGACGAGAACGCATGAATTTCAAGAACCTCCTGCCCCTCGACTTCCTGGCCACCGCCGCGGTCCTGCTCTGCATCTATACCGTGCTCGCCGTGATCTACAAGCGTCTCCATCGGATCAACGCCGCCGCACGCCGCGTCGTCCACCGCATGCGCCGCCCGTGGATGCGTCCGTTCTTCATCTTCACCCACAAGTACTACGACCTCCCGGCCGCCTCCGTGCAGGTCTCGGGAATCGCACTCCTCCTGGGCTTCGTCTGGAAGGACTGGCGGGCTTCCACCGCTCTTCTCGTCGCGCTTTTCCTGCAGACCGCCATCGTCTCCGTCACGAAGGGTGCTTCCGCACGCGTACGTCCCCCCCACGACACCGCCCACGTGATCATGCAGTCCGGCTCCTACCCCAGCGGTCATGCGGCAGGCAGCCTGACCTTCGCGGTCCTCGCCCCCTTCCTGCTGTCCACCCACGTACCCGTCGCCGTCGCCATAGCCGTTTCCGTTTATCTGCTCCTCATGTCCGCATTCACTTCCTTCGGCCGCTTGTATCTGGACATGCACTGGTTCACCGATATCATAGGAGGCTGGATCCTCTCCTCGGTCACCATCATGTTCACGCTTGCCCTGCTCGCCTGATCCACGCCCCCAGGGAACCGGACGCCCCCGTCCAGCGTATCGACACCGTCACCCCGGACGGAAGGACCCGTCCACCGCCTCCGAAGGAGGGATTCACATGACCACCCCGAACCACGCAAGCGCAAGCCGCACGGCCCGGATCCTCGTCCTGCTGCTCCTCTTCGCATTCCTCGTCCTCGGCGCCGCCTGCTCCGCACCGAATTTTCAACCGAACTCGCCCGGCACCGGCGGAAACGACAACTTCGACAAGGGGGGAACCGAGTCCAAAGTGGACAAGAGCGCCGCCCCCTCGACCGGCATCGACCGCAAGGTGATCGGAACCGCGGCCGCTTCGCTGGAATCCGATGACGTCAAGGATTCCGCGGCGCGCCTGACGGCGGCTGTCGAAGCCCTCGGCGGATATGTCTCGGGGTCATCCCTGGTCGAACTTTCCGACGCGCGTTTCCGCGCCGTCCTGATTCTCAGGATTCCGGCCGCCGAAATGGACGTGCTGCTCGCGAAGCTCTCCGACTTCGGCAGGGTCGTCTCCACGCAGACCTCGACCGAGGACGTCACCGAGGCCTACTATGACGCCCAGGCCCGCCTCACCAACGCCCTCGCCCAGGAGACCCAGCTGCTCGGCATCATGAAGACGGCGACGACGGTGCAGGATACGCTCCTCGTCCGAGCCGAACTCGACAAGGTCCAGCAGTCGATCGAGCAGCTGAAGGGCCAGATCCGGCTCTGGGACGCGCTGGTCGACATGGCTACGCTGACCGCCACCCTGGAACCCACCGCAACGCTGGTCGGCGAGAACCAGGGACTGCGCGTCATCACCGGCTCCGAGCTGTGGAAGGGCATATCGAATGGATTCCGCGCATCGGCCGCCTTCGTCGCGAACGCCGTCGGATATCTCCTGATCTTCCTCGCGAACGTCCTTCTCCCGCTGGTCGTGGTCGGGGGAGTCGTCTTCGGCATCGTCCGGCTCATGCGCGCCCGCCGCCGCGCCAAGGCCCGCAGGACCGCCGCGGGAACCCGGACGCCGCCTGCAGCGCCTCCTTCGTCCCCACCCCCGCCGGTCGTGGCATGACCCGCATCGTCGTACCCGCACTGCTCGGCCTCGAGGCGGTGGTGGCGGATGAACTGGAAGCCCTCGGGCATGCGCCGGAACGTATCGAAACAGGAAATGGCCGCGTGTCCCTCACGACCCCACCGGCAGAATTCGCACGCGCCGTGGCCGACGCCAACCTCTGGCTGCGCACCGGCGAGCGCGTCCTCATCGAGCTCGGGCGCTTCGACGCCCCCGATTTCGATTCCCTCTTCGAAGGAACCGTCTCGCTTCCCTGGGAGGACTTCATCGCGCCCGGCGCATCCTTCCCGGTGAAGGGAAGCACGCGCGGCTCCCGCCTCGAGAGCCTCCCGGCCTGCCAGAGCATCATCAAGAAGGCGATCGTCGAGCGCCTGCGGCCGCGCCTCCGCCTTGCTCCGGGGGCGGTCCTCCCGGAGGACGAGCAGGTCGCGCTTTGCCGCGTCCAGTTCACGATCGTGGACGACGTCGCCTCCCTGATGCTCGACACCTCAGGCGACCCGCTCCACAAACGCGGTTATCGGCCCTTCGCCACCGAGGCGCCGTTGCGCGAGACGCTCGCGGCCGCCATGGTCATGCTCATGAAATGGCGTCCCTTCGGAGACGAGGTCCTCGTCGATCCCTTCTGCGGGTCGGGCACCCTGCCGGTCGAAGCCGCCATGATCGCCTGCGGCATCGCCCCCGGCGCAGGTCGCCGTTTCGCCTGCGAACGCTGGCCCTCCATCGGCTTGTCCGTCTTCGCGGCCGCCCGCGAGGAGGCCGCCGAATTTTCCCGCCCTCGCCTGCGCACGGCCCGCGACCACGCCGCGGACGGCCGGCGCTTCGTCTTCGGGAGCGATCTGGACGCGGCTGCCGTTTCGCTGGCGGCGAAGAACGCCACCCGCGCTGGAGTGGAGGGCCTCGTCGGCCTGCGCGCCGGGGACGCCATGGCTCTCACCCCGCACGCCCTGACCGAATGGACGGGCTCGGGCCGCCGGCTCATCCTGTGCAACCCACCCTACGGCGAGCGTCTTCTGGACCCGAAAGCGGCCGCTGAAATCGCTCGCGGCATCGGACGGACGTTCCTCGACCGAGGTTCCGCTCCCGTGGGCGGCCGCGTCGCCGTCCTCTCCGCCGTCGAGGACTTCGAACGGCTCGCGGGCGCGCCTGCGGACAAGCGCAGAAAGCTGTACAACGGTATGATACAATGCCACCTATACCAATATTTCCGTTGGAGGAAACCCGAAAAGTGAAAGCGATCATCCTCGCCGCTGGCTACGCCACCCGCCTCCACCCATTGACCGTGGACCGCGCCAAGGCCCTTCTCCCCGTCGCCGGGAGACCCATTCTGGACTACATCGCCGATGAGATCGACACTCTCGAGGAAGTCGACGAGATCGTCGTCGTGAGCAACCACCTCTTCATCGAGCAATTCGAAGGCTGGGCCGAGGACCGCATCCGGCAGGGCGGACGGAAGCAGATCGTCCTTCTCGACGACGGCTCCACCGATGACTCGAACAAGCTCGGCGCCATAGGCGACATGCAGTTCTGCATCGACCAGCTCCAGATCGACGAGGATGTCGTCATCATCGCCGGGGACAACCTCTTCACCTATCGCCTTGCGGATGCCTATGCGTTCTATCGTCGAACAGGCTCCGACACCGTTCTCGGCAAGCGGATCGAGGACAAGGACGATCTGCGGCGCATGGCCGTCGCCACGCTCGGCGAGGACGGTCTCGTCCTGGACATGGTCGAGAAGCCCCAGGAGCCCGTCTCCGATATCGCGATCTTCGCGACCTACTTCTACAACCGCGCGACCTTGCCGCTGATCCGAGTCTACCTCGACGAGGGGAACAAGCCCGACGCACCCGGCTACTTCCCGTCCTGGCTCTTCAAGTTCCACGAGGTGCGCGCCTATGTCTTCGACGGCGAATGCTACGATATCGGGACGCCCAAGGCTTACGAGCAGGTACAGGCCCTATTCGGATAGACGGAGGTTCACGAAATGGATTCCTTCATGGAAAAGATCGTCGCCCGCAGAAAATCCCCAGCCGAACGCCTCAAGACGACCGGCGTCGTCTTTCTGGCTCTGATCCTGATGGCGGTGGTGCTTGGCGTCCTGCCGAACATCCCCACCGTCGGTCCGTTCTTCCAGAGCGTCTCCTTCTTCCTCGTGGCCGGCATCGGCTTCGGGACGTGGTGGCTGATCACCGGACAGAACCTCGAGTTCGAGTACATCGTCACCAACATGGACCTCGACATCGACCAGATCGTGTCCCAGCGCAAGCGCAAGCGCGTCTTCACCGCCAAGGCCAAGGATTTCGAGATCTGCGCCAAGCGCAATGGGCCCAATTACGCTGAATTCGCGAAGGGCACCTTCAAGCTGCTCGACTATTCCGGCAGCCCGAAGGCGCCGGACTGCTGGTTCATCATCACCCAGTACAAAGGGGACCGCGTGATGGTCCTGTTCGAGCCCGATGACCGCATGGTCCAGAATTTCCGCCGCTTCAACCCTGCACGGGTGAAGTTCGACTAGTCCGCCCCCTCGACCAGCCCCCGGACCTGCAGGTCGACCGTCGACGACGGCGGCCAGAGAAAGAGGTGGATCCATGGCGCGCAAGGACCGTTTCACGAAACAGGAACTGAGCTGGATCTTCTACGACTGGGCCAACTCCTCGCATTCCACCATCATCGTCGCCGCCATCCTCCCGATCTACTTCGTCAGCGTCGCCACGGCGGCAGGGGCCTCCGGCGACTACTGGTGGGGAATCGGCACCTCGATCGCCACGCTCGTGATGGCCCTCTTCGCCCCGTTCCTCGGCTCCATCGGCGACTACAAGGGGATGAAGAAGAAGCTCTTCAGCATCTTCCTCGCCATCGGCATCGCCTCCACCGCCACGATCATCTTCTCCGACAGATGGGAGTACCTGCTCGTCGGATACATGTTCTCCTACATGGGCTTCATGGGCGCCAACCTCTTCTACGACTCCTTCCTGACCGACGTCACCACCGCCGACCGCATGGACCGCGTCTCCACCTACGGATACGGCCTCGGCTACATCGGCGGAAGCACGATCCCCTTCCTCTTCGCAATCGGCATCGTCATGACCGGCGAGTCCCTCGGCATCAGCAGCGTGCTCGCCGCGAAGATCGCCATCGCCATCGTCGTCTTCTGGTGGGGCCTTTTCAGCATCCCGATCCTGAAGAACGTCAAGCAGACGCATTACGAGGAGCGCCCCGCGAAGCTCTTCGCCGGCACTTTCGGCCGAATCGGCCGGACCTTCATGGGCATCGTCTCCAACAAGGGCATCCGGGTCTTCGTACTCGCGTACTTCTTCTACATCGACGGCGTCAACACGGTCATCAACATGGCGACGGCCTACGGCGCCACGCTCGGACTCGATACGACGGGAATGATCCTCGCGCTGATGGTGACGCAGCTCGTCGCGTTCCCCTGCGCCATCCTGTTCGGCCGCATGTCGAAGAGATTCGGGACGGTCGCCATGATCGGCTACGCGATCGGCGTCTACTTCGTGATCTGCACGGTCGGCTTCATCATGGGCTTCCTGCCCCTCGCGGTCTCCCAGATCCTGTTCTGGATCGTGGCCGTGCTGGTCGGCAGCGTGCAGGGCGGCATCCAGGCCCTTTCCCGCTCCTTCTTCGGAAAGATCATCCCGCCGGAGAAGTCCAACGAGTACTTCGGCTTCTTCGACATCTTCGGCAAGTTCGCCGCCGTCCTCGGCCCGGCGCTCTACGCGTTCCTGCGCGGCGTCACCGGCAATCCGGCCTACGGCATCCTCGGCATCATGTCCCTCTTCCTCGTCGCCGGCATCATCGTCGTCATCGGGCGCAAGGACCTCCGAATCATGGAGGCCCACGCCACGAGCAAGGTCGACGCCGCGATCCAGAAGAAAGTGGACGACGCCGCCAATGGAGGTTGATCCTCTGGGGAAGATTCCCATGGCGGACGGCACGGGCCCCGGCGCGAAGGCGTCCGGGGCCCTTTCCCGGCATGGCACCTACGTCTACGAGGTGCGCGGCACGGACACGGACCAGCGCGACCGCCTGCACATGCACGCGCTTTTCTCCATGACGCGCTCCAGACCGCCGAGGGCGACCCCGATCCGGTCATCGGCATCGACGTGAACTACCTGTCCGAACTCCGCCTTTCGGACGAGGCGCTCCTCTACGTCGGGACACCTTCCGGAGGGACGGCTCTCGTGGAAGGACGCCTTTCGGACGGGTCGCCCGTGTTTCGAGCCCGCATCCTGCAGGCCGCCCGAAATCCATGAACCCTGGAATCGCCTATCGAGTGGGGTTTCCGGCCTGACATAATCGTTCACAACCTATTCATTGTATCCGTCCGAGACTTTCTGTATAATTCGTTCTCGGACGCGCCCGCTGCGACAAAACCAAGACGGCGGACGAGGAGGGACTCGTATGATCGAGATTAAAAACCTGGTCAAACATTATGGCCCGATCCGTGCGGTGAACGACATCAGCTTCACCGTCAACCAAGGGGAGATCCTTGGCTTCCTCGGCCCGAACGGCGCCGGCAAGAGCACCACGATGAACATCCTCACCGGTTTCCTCTCGGCCACGGCGGGCAGCGTCAAGATCAACGGCTTCGATATCCTCGAGGAGCCGCAGAAGGCGAAGGCCTGCATCGGATACCTCCCGGAGAATCCGCCGCTGTACCTCGACATGACCGTCCTCGAGTACCTGCGGTTCGTCTGCGAACTGAAAGGTGTCCCGAAGGCCGACCGTGCCAAGCACCTCGCCGAGATCATGCGGCTGGTCCGCATCTCCGACGTGGCGAACCGCCTCACCAAGAACCTGTCGAAGGGCTACCGCCAGCGCGTCGGAATCGCCCAGGCGCTCGTCGGGAACCCGGAGGTCCTCGTTCTGGACGAACCCACCATCGGCCTCGACCCCAAGCAGATCATCGAGATCCGCAGCCTGGTCAAGGACCTCGGCCGCAAGCACACCGTGATCCTCAGCTCCCATATCCTCACGGAAGTCAGTGCGGTCTGCGACCGGATCATCATCATCAACAAGGGCGTCATCGCCGCCGTCGACACCGCCGAGAACCTGTCCCGCCGATTCTCGAAGTCCACGCGGCTCCAGATCGCCGTCGAAGGACCCCAGCGCGACGTCATCACCCGCCTCCGCCACATCCCGGGCGTCCGCACCGCCGAGCACCTTTCCGAGAAGGAAGGCGGCATCAACTATTTCCTCGTCGAGAGCGAAAGCGATACGGACGTGCGCAAGCCGGTGTTCTTCGAGATGGCCCGCGCCTCCTACGCCATCCTCGAGATGCGGCCGCTCGACATGTCCCTGGAGGAGATCTTCCTCCAGGTCACCGGCAACGCCTCCACAGGGAAGGGGGACAAGTAAGATGAAGAGAATCAACGCCATCCTGCGCAGGGACTATGCCTCCTTCTTCCGTTCCCCGATCGGCTATGTCGTCCTCGCGATCTACATGTTCCTGAACGGCATCTACTACACCGGCGACATCGGCAACAACGTCTCCGACATCGGCGGACAGATCGGCGCCTTCGAGTGGGTGGTCTTCATTCTTCTCATTCCGCTGATCACCATGAGGATCTTCTCCGAAGACCGCAAGAACGGCACGGAGATCCTGCTCCTCACTTCCCCCGCATCCGTATGGGAGATCGTGTTCGGCAAGTATCTGGCCGTGTTCAGCGTCTTCATGACCATGATCGCCAGTTCCTTCATCTTCCCCATCCTCACCGTAGCTTTCGGCGGCAACGTCGACGCCAAGGCGATCGGAGTCTACATCGGCTTCATCGGACTCGGCGCCGCCTTCCTCGCGGTCGGTGTCTTCGCCTCCTCGATGACCGAGAACCAGGTCATCGCGGCCGTGATCTCCGTCACTACCGTCGTCGTCCTGATGCTGTTCCAACTGGTCGCCTCGATCATCGGCGGGCTCGTATCGAGCCTCCTTTCGACCGTCAATATCTTCGGCCTGACGGACCTGCAGCTTTCAAACGCCTCCGCGGCCGTGACCGAGGCCGTGAACTGGGTCAACCCGATGACCCGCCTGGACAACTTCGCCAAGGGCGTCTTCGAACTGGCACCGATTCTATATTTCCTCAGCGTCGTCGCGATCTTCCTGTTCCTCACCGTCAGGATGATCGAGAAGCGTCGCTGGAGTCAGGGGTGATACGATGAGTGCAGCGGACTTCAAGAACCAGAAGGAAGATCTTCCCGTCGAGGACTTCGAGGCGAAACCCGTCAAGCGCGGCGGCCTCGCGAAGGTCAAGGTCGACCGCAGGGCGAAGAACCTGCGGGTCTTCTCCCTGTCGAGCATCGTCCTCTTCATCGCGATCGTCCTCGTCATCAACCTCGTCTTCCAGAACCTCCTGGGCAGCGCGACCACCTTCGACTGGACGCCGACGCAATCCTACTCCATCAGCGATACGACGAAGACCATCCTGACGAAGCTGACGGACAAGATACGCATCGTCGCCCTCTTCGACCGCGCCAGCTGGAGCTCCGTCTATTCGAGCTTCCTCAACAGCTACTCGGTGTCGAACACCGGCGCCCAGGTCGGCGAAGTGCCGATCCTCCTCGACGAATACGTGAAGCTATCCAGCGGAAAGCTTTCCGTCGAGTACGTCAACCCGGTGAAGGTCCCCGGCATCATCAAGGAACTCGACCCGGACGGCGTCCTGGGGCTGACCGACTCCTCGGCCGGCAGCTACATCTTCGTGGACGAGGCGAGCGGCAAGAGCAAGATCGTCACCCTGTCCGAGATGTACGCGCTGACCGCCGATTCCTACGGCTACAGCTACACCAACTCGGGCCTGATCGCCGAACAGGCCGTCAGCGGCGCGATCCAGTATGTCTCCTCGAAGGTGACGCCCGTCGTCTACTTCGTGACCGGACATGACGAATCGGACTTCCAGACCGACTACGTGCAGTTCGCCAAGATCCTGAAGACCAACAACTTCGACACCAAGACCCTCGACATCCGCACCGTCTCCAAGATCCCGGACGACGCGGCGATGGTGGCCTTCCTCGACCCCATCCTCGACATCTCCTCGACCGAAGGCACTCTCCTGAAGACCTATCTCCACGGCGGCGGACGCATGCTCCTCTTCTGCGGCTTCAACGACAGCGCCTACCCGGAGATGAACATCCTCCTGTCCGAATTCAACATCGAGATCACACGCGATCGCGTCCGGGAAAGCGATACCGGCCGCCGCTTCGCGCAGGACCCCTACACTTTCCTCGCTGAAGTCCCGACGAGCCCGGTGGCCAGCCAGGCCTACCAGCTGATCCTCGGCAGCGCGCGCCGTCTCATCCCCGTGGCGAACACCCTCACCTGGCTCACGACCAGCCCGATTCTCCAGACTTCCGCGGGGGGTATCTCCGAAGCCAATGGCGATGCCAACTCCCCGAGCATCGAAGGCACCCAGATCCTCGGCCTCGCCGCGGAAAACAAGGGTTGGACGACAGGCAGCACCAAGACGGCGAAGGTCGTCGTCCTTGGAAGCAGCAGCCTCGTCAGCGACGCCGCCCTCACGAAGCTGGGCAGCTACTCCCAGTACAACCAGTACTTCATCTACTATGCCATGGAATGGTTGATCGACGCCTCGGCGAACAGCCTCTACATTCCCGCCAAGCCACTCCCGAGCTACTCCCTCACCGCCGGCAACGCCTCCTCGGCTCTGATCGCCGAAATCCTCGTGGCCGCGCTGATTCCCCTCGGCCTGCTGCTCGCAGCCCTGCTGGTCTTCCGTAGAAGACGCCACCTGTGATCTGTTCCGATCGGAGACCGTAAAGGAGCATCGAACATGAAACCATGGAGATCCCTGGGCATCTTCGGCATCGTGCTGGTGGGCCTGATCCTCATTCTCGTGGCCGTCAAGCAGTTCATGCCCACGGCGGTGGAACTTACACCGACGCCGACGCCGGGCCCCGACCCCGTGATGAAGTATGCGGAAGCGGACGTCGCCACGGTGACCATCCTCAACCCGAACGTCCGATTCGCCCTGCTGGCGACCAAGGTCGACGGAACGGGAGGCGCGGCCGCGACCTATACGTGGTCCGTGGCCGACCCGAGCGGCTACCCCTACGTCGCGAATTCAGTGAGCTATCTCGCGAAGAACCTGCTATCCGTTTCGGCGCTGACGGAAGTCGCCACCGACGCGAGCGACCTCGCCTCCTTCGGACTCGCGGAGCCCAAGGTCACCCTGACCCTCCGCATGCGTGACGGTATGACGCACGTGCTCAAGTATGGCGACCTCGCTCCTGGCGGGTCCGGTTACTATGTGATGCTCGATGACACCCGCCGCATATGCATCGCCACCTCCTCGTCCTACAACTATGCGATGCAGACCCCCCTCGATCTCATCGACAAGACAGTTCCCATCAACGGCATGACCGCGGAAAGCGTCCTGTCCTTCGAACTTCTCCGCGAGGGCGACAACGCAGACATCCTGGCCGTCCTGGAAGGTTCGGACACCTCGAAGACCTGGCAGATCAAGAAGCCGATCGCGGTTCTAGCCGATCCGACCAACCTGTCCACCCTGATCGGTCAGGTCGTCGCCATCTCCCCGACCGCCTACGTCGAACTCGCCCCCATGGACTTGTCCAAATACGGTCTCGACACCCCCCGATACACGCTGATCCTGAAGAGCGCGACCGGTGAAGTGACCATCAAGATCGGCGACGACGCCGGGTCCGGCACCAGCTACGCCCTGAGCAGCGCGACCCCCGTTGTCTTCAAGATGTCCATGGGCGGACTCGCGAACATCGATTCGAGCTTGCTCAACCTGATCAACAAGATCATCTATCTCCCCAACATCTGGGAGGTCGCGAAGATCGACATCGACATCGACGGCAAGCACATCCTCGCCGAAATCGACACGACCGTCGACCAGGCGGACGAAAGCGGGACATTCAAGATCAACGGGAAGGACGCCAAGGTCGTGAACGGCAGCGGCGACTCCTACTTCCGGAGCTTCTATGTCTCCGTGATCAGCAAGATCGTGGAGCGCTTCGAACTCGATGCGACCCCTGCCGACACGGCCGATATCCGGATAGCGTATACGGCGAAGGGCACCGGCATCGTCACGACGCTGACCTTCACGAAGACGTCCCGCGACGGATACTATGTCTTCAACAACGGCGTCTACACGGGATTCGTGATCAACCGGAAGGATTTCTACTCTACGGAACCCACCAACCTAGGACTCCTTCCGGCTTATGAAAAGCTGGTGGATGCCATGGCCAACGCCGTGGACGGCATCTACGCAACGCCGACCCCCGCGCCCACCGCGGCGGGCTGACGCGACATGGGCGAGCGCACCGCCGCTACGGCCGGGCGCAACAGCCTGATCGCCACCGCGGGGATCGCGCTGGGCCTCATGGCCCTTGCGTTGGCCGCTGTCCTGCTGCTGCCCGCTCTGACCGGCCAGACGCCCGCAGGGAAGCCGACCGATGGCGCAGCGAACGATGTAGGATTCCTGTGCGATTTCAACGAAGCGGTGGACATGGTTCCCTTTCTGGACGGCGTCGTCCGGGTCTCCTCGGATTCAGTCTCCCGGCTAGATGCCGAGGGCAAGACGCTCTGGACTTCCCCCATCGAAATGCAGACGCCCGTCGGCAACGCGACCGAAGGGCGTCTTGTCGTCCATGACGTGGGTGGGTTCACTTTCGCGGTCTTCGACGCGGACGGGCTGGACTGGTCCGGAAAGACCGACGGCCATATCGATGCGGTCACGGCCTCCGCCTCCGGCCACATCGTCGTCCTTTCCGACGAACCCGGCTACAAGGGAATCGTCGGCGTATACGACACGACCGGATCCCTTCTCTTCCAATGGATGTCCTCCGAGACCGGCTACGTGCTGTCGGCCGCCGTCGACCCCACCGGGACCCGCCTCGACGTCAGCGCGCTCTATACCGACGGCGCCTCGGCGCATCCCCTGCTCCGCTCCTTCACGATCGCAGGGGGAGACCTCGCCGAACGGGTTCTCGACCCCGGACCCGCTCTCCCGCTGATCGTCTACGACGAACTCGGCCGCACCGTCCTCTGCGGTGAGGATGCCATCGTCGCCTTCCTAGGTGGCACGCGTGCCGGTGAGGTCGCCTACCGCAAGGATGCGGCCGGCATCCGAACCGTTCTTGCGACTTCGCGGGGGCCGGTCTGGATCCGCGCCGACTCTGCCGAGACTGGAAACCTCGTCGCTGCAATCCGTGGCGGCGTGGAGGGACCGACCTACACCCTGCCCTCCGCGCTCGGTGCCGTTGCCGCCCGGGAGGACCTCGTCGCCACGGCCAGCGGTGCGGTCGTCACCGTCGTCGATGTGACAAAGGGAGTGCAGGTGCTACGCAGGACCATGGAAGCGGACGTCCTCTCCCTTGGATTCACCAGTGACGGCCGCCTCGTCGTGGTCGCCCGGACCGCGGTCCGATGGGTGTCCATCCCCTAGAACGTGCCCTCCACGCACCTCTCCAACTTCCATGATGTGCTATAATCATGAATCATCGCCGTGCTGCATCTTTACGCAGTTCGCTGGCTGACGCTCCATGATGCAAGGGAGAAGAAGGAGGCATGCAATGAAACACGTATCCGGTCGTATCACCGTCGGTATCATCCTGCTGATCGTCGCTGCGCTCTTCGCCGCCGATGCGCTCTTTCCCGGACAGTTCTTCCAGAACATCGCCGATTTCGCCAGCCTCTGGTGGCCCGCGGCGCTTATCCTGATCGGTGTCGTCGGGCTCTTCTCGGGGGGCAACTTCACCTTCAACCTGCTCCTTTCTCTCGCCGGCGTCTGGATTCTCGCCGACAAGCTCGGCTGGACCCGACCCGGTTTGTTCCTGCCTTTCGTCCTCTTCGTGATCGCCGTCCTCGTTTTCGCGTCGGCCTTCCGTGGAAGGCGTCCCGCCTCAGGCGGTTCCACATCCTCGGCCGGCTTCGGATCCGGTCCCGCTCGTCCCGCAGGCACGGCGGCGGACGCGCACGTCTTCAGCGCATTCAGCGGCCATGACGCCCGCAACGCCTCCCAGGAATTCCGCTTCGCCGAGGTCACCGCCATCTTCGGCGGCTCCTCCCTCGACCTCCGCGATGCGAAGCTGTCCCCCGAGGGGGCTCGCGTCGACATCACGGCACTCTTCGGCGGCGCCGACGTGATCGTTCCGGAGAACTGGGTGCTCCAGGTTTCCAGCACGCCGATCTTCGGTGGCGTCGACAACCGCACTTCCAACCCCGGCACTCCCGCCGAGGGCCAGCCTGTCCTCCATGTCAACGCCACGGCGATCTTCGGCGGAGCGGGCATCAAGAACCGCCCAGACCACGACCGAACCTAGGAAAGGTAGGAATCCAAAATGCCCGAAGCTATCCGCAAACGCGCTGAAATCGAGACCCGTTACCTATGGAGGCTCGAGGACATCTTCCCCTCCGATCAAGCGTGGGAGACCTCCTTCGAGGAGATTCCACCGCTGTCCGCGCGACTTGCTTCCTTCCGAGGCCGTCTAAACGACGGAGAGGTGCTCGCCGAATGTCTCGATCTGGAGACCGACCTCTCCTCCCGCATGATGGAACTATTCACCTATGCGCGCATGCGCAAGGACGAGGACAATTCCATATCCAGGAACCAGGGTCTCGCCGACCGCGCCATGGGCGAGTTCTACCGGATCTCCACGGAGACGTCCTTCATCGTCCCCGAGATCACCGGACTGGAAGAGGCCCGACTCCGCGGCTGGATGGAGGTCATCCCCGGCCTTTCGCCCTACCGCCACGTCCTGGAGGATATCATCCGACGGCGCGACCATGTCCTCTCCGAAAGGGAGGAACGCTTGCTGTCCATGGCCGGACCCATGTCCGAAGGGATTTCGGAAGCCTTCACGATGATCGACAACGTCGACCTGAAACTCGGGTCCATCGTCGACGAGAACGGGGATACCCTCGAGCTCACGCACGGCCGCTTCGGCGCGCTGCGCGAAAACCGCGACGGGCGAGTCCGAGCCGAGGCATTCGAACGCATGCACTCCGCATACGCCGGGCTTGGCAACACCATCTCGGCTCTCTACGCGGCAAGCGTCAAGTCCGACATCTTCTTCGCCAAGGCCCGTGGGCACGGGACCTGCCTCGACGCGGCGCTGTTCGGCGACGCGCTTCCCCACGACATCCATACCAACCTGGTCTCGACCGTCGAAGCGAACCTGCCCGTCCTGCACCGCTATCTTGCCTTGCGCAAGAAGGTCATGGGGCTGGACCGTCTCCGCATCTCCGACTGCTATGTCCCCATCGTCGACACGTCGGACCGCGAGTTCACCTTCGACCAGGCCTGCGACCTCGTCCGCCAGGGGCTCGCTCCGCTCGGAGCCGCCTACCTGAAGGACTTGGAACGCCTCCTGACCGACCGTTGGATCGACGTCTACGAGACCGAGGGCAAGACCAACGGCGCCTACGCGTGGGGCACCTACAAGAGCCACCCGTTCATGCTGCTCAACTACTCCGGCCGCGTGAACGACGTCTTCACCCTGGCCCACGAGGCCGGGCACTGCCTGCACTCGCTTTATTCCAATCGTCGGCACTATGCCGATGCGCACTACCCGACCTTTCTTGCGGAAATCGCCTCCACGGTCAATGAAAACCTGCTCCTGCGCCACCTCCTCGCCCAGTGCGACGTCTCCTCCCCGGAGGGAAGGACGGAGAAGGCCTTCCTGATCAACCATTTCCTCGAGGAGGCCCGCGGCAGCGTTTTCCGCCAGACCATGTTCGCTTCGTTCGAGCAGCGCGTGCATGAAGAGGCCGAGAAGGGCGCTCCGCTCACGGCGGAGACCCTCTGTGGAATCTATGGGGACCTGTTGTCCCGATACTTCGGACCCGACGTCGACATCGACCCGTACATGAAGTGGGAATGGGCCCGCATCCCTCATTTCTACTCCGCTTTCTACGTGTTCAAGTATGCGACCGGATTCTCCGCGGCCGCCGCGATCAGTCGCGCCGTCCTTGAGAAGGGCGCGCCCGTCGTCGAGCGCTATCTGGAGTTCCTCGGAGCCGGAGGCTCCGATTATCCGGCGGATACGCTCCGCCGCGCCGGCGTCGACATGACGACGCCAGCTTCCGTGGAAGCCGCGATGGTGGAGTTCGCCGCCCTCGTCGATGAACTGGAAGTCCTGCTCGTCGGGTAGACGGGAGGACATTCAAAGGAGGGTCCTTTTTGGAGACCGAATTGAAATTGCGTTTCCTCGATCCGAGGGGCAGGGATATCCTCCTCGCGGATGAATGGTTCCAGTCGCTCGTGCTGCCGGAAACCCCCGAGGAAACGCACATGGTGGCCGTCTACTACGACACGGCGGACGGCCGTCTTCACGCCAAGCATGCCGCCTATCGCATCCGACTCGAGGGAGACGACTACATCGCCTCGATCAAGGCGCGGGGCAAGGTGAGCGGGGGTCTCCATCAACGGCTGGAGTGGAACCTCTCCCAGGAGGACGACAACCCCGACCTGCCCGTCTTCGCCACCGCCGACCTGCTCGACGGAGACTCCGAAGGAGTCCTGAAGGAACTGCTCGACGCCGTCGGCGACGAGGACCTCGTCGAAGTCTGCCGGACGGAGTTCGACCGCCTGGCCATGATGGTCGCATGCCAGGACACCCTGATCGAAGCCGCGTTCGACTTCGGAACGCTCTCCGCCGCCGACCGCTCCATTCCCATGGAGGAGATGGAACTCGAACTCAAGGAGGGCGACGTACGCGACTTGATCGAACTCGGCCGCGAACTCGTCCGCCGGTTCCCCGTGGTACCCGAGGAAATGAGCAAGTACGCCCGCTGCATGGACATGAAGAAGAAGCCTCAAGGTTGAAGCCTCGCTGACAGCGGATTTTATACATAGTTCTTGCAAGAATATGCATGTTTTGCTATGGTGTGGGGAGGCATCGCCGGTGGCCGGCGGAGCCTCCCTTTCATGGACAGCGATGGAGGCTGAAGAAGATGAAAAAGACGATCGCCCTTCTGCTCGTACTGACCCTGATGGCCGCCCTTTCCCTCGTCGCGACCGGTTGCGCGGCCGGCGGATCCGACGAATTCCGCGTCGGCCTCGAGTGCGGCTACGCCCCGTTCAACTGGACGCAGACCGATGCCTCCAACGGTGCCGTGCTGATCGCCGGCACAAGCGATTATGCGGGAGGCTATGACGTCGAAGTCGCCAAGCTGATCGCCAAGGGTCTCGGCAAGAAGCTCGTCATCGTGAAGACCTCCTGGGACGGTCTGGTCCCGGCTCTCCAGTCCGGCACCATCGACGCCATCATCGCCGGCATGAGCCCGACGGCCGACCGCAAGCAGACCATCGACTTCACCGCCAACTACTACCGCTCGGAACTCGTCCTCGTCGTCAAGAAGGGCGGCAAGTACGAGAACGCCACCTCCCTTTCGGACTTCTCGGGCGCCAAGGTCACCGCCCAGCTCAGCACCTTCCACTACACCGTCATCGACCAGATCCCCGGCGTCCTCGCCCAGACCGCGAAGGATGATTTCCCGGCCATGCGCGTCGCGCTGGAATCCGGCATCATCGACGCCTACGTCTCCGAGCGCCCCGAAGGCGTTTCGGCGGCCGCGGCCAACCCCAATTTCGTCATGGTCAAGTTCGCCGCAGGCAAGGGCTTCTCGACGTCCGACGACGACGTGGCCGTGGCCGTCGGTCTGAAGAAGGGCCAGGCCGACCTCATCACGAAGATCGACAAGATCCTCGCCGGTCTCACGGAAGATCAGCGTACGGCGCTCATGGACACCGCCATCAAGAACCAGCCCAGCTCCAACTAGTCGGAAGCCGCACGGTATGACGTATCTCGCTCTAGCCGCCGTCGCGATCGACCGCTCCTTCTGGGAGTGGGTCGTCTACATCGTCGACCGCTACTGGCTCCAGTTCGTCACCGGTGCCGGCGTCACCTTGCTGATCTCGATTTCCGGTACGCTGGTCGGCTTCGCCATCGGCCTGCTCGTCGGCATCGTCCGCACCATTCCGAAGGACCCGCGTACCCGTCTCCCGGGCCGGGTCCTCCGGAAGGCGTTCGACTTCCTGCTGGTCTCGTACATCGAGATCTTCCGCGGAACACCCATGATCGTGCAGGCCATGGTCATCTATTATGGCGCCGCCATGGCCTTCTCGCTCTACCTGGACCCCATTCTGGCGGGATTCGTCATCGTCTCCATCAACACGGGCGCCTATATGGCGGAGATCGTCCGAGGAGGCATCCTGTCCATCGACAAGGGCCAGACCGAAGCCGCCCATTCCATCGGGATGACCCACGGCCAGACCATGTCCCACGTCGTGCTCCCCCAGGCGGTGCGAAACATCCTGCCCGCTCTTGGAAACGAGTTCGTCATCAACATCAAGGACACCTCGGTCCTGAACGTCATCTCCGTGACGGAACTCTTCTTCACGTCGAAGAGCGTCGCCGGGAACAACTACCAGTACTTCCCCGTGTTCTTCATCACTTCCCTCGTCTATTTCGTCCTCACCTTCACGGTCACCCGGATCCTGCGGCTGATCGAGCGCAGGATGGAGGGGTCCTCGACCTATACGATCCACGGCTCCCAGACGAGGCCGGAGTCCGAGATCCGCATCCAGGGAGGGGTCTGACGTGGACGAGCCGATCCTGGAGATCCGCCACCTCAGCAAATGCTTCGGGACCAACGAGGTCCTGAAGGACATCGACTTCACGGTTCGGAAGGGCGAGGTCGTCTGCATCATCGGCGCCAGCGGTTCCGGCAAGTCCACCCTGCTCCGCTGCGTGAACCTGCTGGAGCGTCCCACGAGCGGAGATATCCTGCACCACGGCCGCAACATCCTCGACGGCTCCATCCCGCTGTCGGTCCACCGGGCCTCGGTCGGAATGGTCTTCCAGCAGTTCAACCTCTTCAACAACCTGAACGTCCTCGAGAACTGCGTCGTCGGGCAGATGAAGGTCCTGAAGCGCAGCCGGAAGGTAGCCGTGGACAAGGCCATGCAGTATCTCGAGAAGGTCGGCATGGCGGGCTTCATCCACGCCCGGCCTTCGCAGATCTCCGGCGGCCAGAAGCAGAGGGTCGCCATAGCCCGCGCGCTCTCCATGGAGCCCGAGGCCCTGCTGTTCGACGAACCCACCAGCGCCCTCGACCCCGAGATGGTCGGGGAGGTGCTGAAGGTCATGAAGGACCTCGCGCACACCGGACTCACGATGCTGGTCGTGACCCACGAGATGGCCTTCGCGGCCGAGGTCGCGGACCGCGTCGTCTTCATGGACGCCGGCGTCATCGTCGAGGACGACGTCCCCGCGGTGATCTTCGAAGCTCCGAGGCAGGAGCGCACGCGCACCTTCCTCAAGCGGGTATTGCGCTGACTCGTCCTTCCGTGCTATATTCTCTGTTGCCCGCGCCACTAACCTGCCCCTCACGGGGTCGAGCGCGAGGCCTTTCACTTCCCTTGCTCCGCACAAGCTGCGGGGCCGTTCAGTCCGGGAGGAGGTGACACATTGAATAGGACATATGAAGTCGTGACCGTGCTGAGCCCTGCGCTCGGAGAGGAAGGCCTAGCCGCCACCTCTGCGAAGATCAAGGCCCTGGTCGAGTCCGCCGCCGAAATCGTCAGCATCGACGATTGGGGCCGGAAGAGGCTCGCGTACGAGGTAAACGACCAGAAAGAGGGCTATTATACCCTCACGACCTTCCGCGCGGGGCCCGGATTCCCCAAGGAACTCGAGCGCGTGCTGAAGATCACCGAAGGCGTACTTCGGTTCATGGTCATCCGCAAGGAAGAGGAATAAGGTCATGAACAAGGCATTCCTGATGGGGCGCCTCACGAGGGACCCCGAGATGCGGACCACTGCCCAGAACCATACGGCCGTCTGCTCTTTCAGCATCGCGATCGACCGCCGGTTCCAGAAGCCCGGCGAAGAAAAGCAGACAGATTTCATCAATTGCGTCGCGTGGCGCCAGCAGGCCGAATTCGTCGCCAAGTACTTCCACAAGGGTTCCAAGATCCTCGTGATCGGCAACATCCAGACCCGGAAGTACGACGACAAGGAAGGCCGCAAGCAGACCGTGACCGAAGTGATCGTGGACGATGTCGAGTTCGTCGACAGCAAGAGCTCCCAGGGCGGCGGAGGCTACGAAGCCCCGCAGCAGCCGGGCGCGGCGCCGGTGAAGAGCTCCGGAGGGGATGGATTCTTCCCGGCTCCGGATGACGACACGTCGCTTCCCTTCGACCTGTAGACCCAACAACCCGAAAGGAGGATTCCCAAGATGGCCGAACGTAGAGACAACCGCGGTTCCCGCGATTCCGGAGATAAGGAAGGCAGAGGGGGCATGCGTCCCAGAAGGACGCGCCGCAAGGTCTGCGCCTTCTGCGCCGACAAGATCGCGCATATCGACTACAAGGACAGCCGCATCAAGAAGTTCGTTTCCGAGCGCGGAAAGATTCTTCCCAAGCGCATGTCCGGCAACTGCGCACCCCACCAGCGCGAACTGACCGTCGCGATCAAGCGCGCCCGTCTGATCGCCCTGCTTCCGTTCGCCGGCGACTGAACCCCGCTCGCCCGAACGCCCGGAACGCGGCTCCGGAGTGCGCCCGGCCCTAGGGCCGCGAGTGCCTCCGGAGCCTTCTTCGATTGTGCTATAATTGCGTTGAATCGCAGGTCCGGGATCCTTCGAACCCCCGGACCCCCTGTTGTGGAGGAGGTCCCGTGGTCCCGCGGAGGAAAAGCCAGCGACAGGAAATGCTGCGTCTATTGACGCGAGAACTGCTCCACAGCGAGCTGGCGGACCTCTATGTGGTTCTGCTCGTCATTGCATTGATCCTTTCCGGACTCTATCTTCTCGCCCAGCTCCACGCATCCGGCTGGGTCCTGATCGCCATGGCGGTCGTCGTCCTTCCGGTGCATCTGGTCCTCCGACGCCGGATCCGCCGCAATGCGGAGGGCGTTCTCGGCACGTTCCGGAATCTCCTCGACACGACGTTCCGCAAGGTCATGTCCGATTACCCGCGCCCGGTCGCACTCGTCCGCGAGGACGGCGCCGTGCTGATGGCCAATGACGCCTTCCTGGCCCTCGCCGGGCGCAGGGACGTTCTCGGACGCACCGTCGACGAAGCGGTTCCGGGATTCACGGTGGCGGGTCTCTGCGCGGACGGCGGCACCGAGGTCCGCCGCGTCGAGGCGGGCGGCCGTCGTTTCGACGTGGTCTCCACGGTGACGGACCATCGAGGCCGCCAGGCCACGATGCTGATGGGCCGTTCCGAACGGATCTTTACCCTCTATTTCGAGGACGTGACCTCCTACGAGGAGCGCATCGAGTCCCTGGAAGGCCGCCGCGAGGCCACGGCGCTGCTGCTCGTCGACAACTACGAGGACCTCGTCCGCGAGACGCCCGAGGGAAACCGTCCCCAGGTCCTGCTCGACATCGAGCGCTCCCTGAAGGACTGGTCCGGATTCACCCGCGGCATGGTCTCCCGTCTCGAGAAGGACCGATACCTGCTGGTCTTCGAGGTCCGCTTCCTGAAGGCCCTCGAAGCCAAGCGCTACGATATCCTCGACCGCATCCGCGAGATCCGTTCCGGGAACCGCATTCCGCCCACGCTGAGCATCGGCGTCGGCGTCGACGGGGAGACGCCCGGAGACCGGCTGGAGCATGCGCAGAACTGTCTCGACATCGCCCTCGGCCGCGGCGGAGACCAGGCCGTCGTGTTCCGCAAGGAGAACTTCACGTTCTTCGGCGGCACCACGCAGGCCGTCGAGAAGCACAACCGCGTCCGCTCCCGCGTCGTCTCGCATGCCCTCGAGGACATGTTCCGCGAAAGCGACCGCGTCTTCGTGATGGGGCACCGCACACCCGACCTCGACTGTCTCGGCGCGAGCATCGGGGTCGCCCGCCTGGCCGCCGCCTGCGGCAAGGAGGCCGCCGTCGTGCTCGGCGCCTATGGCGACGCGATCCTTCCCTTCGTCGACCTGCTTACGAAACGCGGGCGAATCGTCTTCCTGCGTCCGGATCAGGCTCTGGTCAATGCCTCCAAGGACGACGCCCTCGTCGTCGTCGACACGATGCGCCCCGGCCAGGTGCTGGAGCCCCGCATGATCCAGGAGACCGGGCGGCTCGCCGTCATCGACCACCACCGGAAGAGCGCCGATTTCTTCAAGGCAGCCGCGCTCGCCCTGCTCGAGCCCTATGCCTCCTCCACATGCGAGCTTGTGACGGAACTCCTGTCCTTCAGCCACAACGACGTCGACCTGTCTTCGGAGGAAGCGGACACCCTGTTCGCCGGCATGCTGATCGACACCAAGGCGTTCACCACGCGGACGGGAGTGCGCACGTTCGAAGCAGCCGCCTATCTCCGCCGCAAGGGCGCGGACCCGGACAGCGTCCGGAAGATCCTCGCCGACGACCTCGACACCTTCCTCGCCGTCGCGGACGTCGTGCGTGCCGCGAGTCTTCGCGAGGGTGGATTCGCTTTCGCCAGCGTGCGGCCGGACTTGAAGAACATCGGACTGATCGCCGCGAAGGCCGCGGACCAGCTGCTCAACATCTCGGGCGTCAGCGCGTCCTTCGTCCTCGCTCCGGATACGGAGGGCGTCTCCGTGAGCGCTCGATCGAATGGCGGCGTGAACGTGCAGGTCATCATGGAACGGATCGGCGGCGGCGGACACCTGACCCAGGCCGGCACCCGCATCCAGGGCGTGCGCGTCGAAGAAGCCGAGGCCAAGGTCATGGAATCCATCCGCATGGAAACAGGACAGGGAGGGAAACGATGAAAGTCATTCTTTTGAAGGAAGTCAAGAATCTCGGCAAGGCGGAAGCCGTCGTCGAGGTGAGCGACGGATACGCGCGGAATTTCCTGTTCAAGCAGGGATTGGCCATGGAAGCCACGCCCGAGGCGCTGAACACGGTGCGCACCCGCAGCCAGGCCGACCAGGCCCGGATCCGCCGCGAAGCCGATCAAGCGCATGCGCTGGGCAAGGAACTGGACGGCAAGCCATTCGTCCTCCGCATGAAGGCTGGAGACGGAGGCCGCCTGTATGGGGCGGTCACCGCCATGGATCTGGCCGCCATGCTCGAGAAGGCCGGATACAAGATGGACAAGCGCGCCATCACGATTCCGGAACCCGTTCGACACACCGGTGAGTTCGAGGCCGAACTGCGCCTGCACACGGACGTCCACGTCCGCATCAAGGTGAAGGTCGAGGCTATCGTCTAGGATGGCGGCGCCGGCCTGGGAAGCCGCCTCGACGCACGGCCGCGTGCCGCCCAACAGTCCGCAGGCGGAACAGTCCGTCCTGGGCTGCTGCATGTCCGGCGAGCGTTATCTGGCCGTGATCACCGCGATGCTCAAGTCCGAGGACTTCTACCGCCCCGACCATCGGCTGATCTACGATGCGATCTGCGAACTGTATATCGGAAGCCGCCCCGTCGACATCATCACCGTCGCAGACCTGCTCGAGAGCAAGGCGCTGTCCGAGAAGACAGGCGGCATCTCCTACGTCAGCTCCCTGCCGGACACCGCGCCGGTCTTCGCGAATGCCTCCCACTATGCCGAAGTCGTCCGCCAGAAGTCCATATTGCGCCGCCTGATCGGCTCCATGGACGAGGTCACCGGCATGTGCTACGACGAAGCCGAGGATGCGAACGCGCTGCTCGACGTCGCCGCGCGCCGCATCTACGAGATCCGCGAGAACCGCGACTCGGTGGGTCTCGAGAGCCTGCGCGAGATCATGGGCCGCGCCGTGAATGAAATCAACGAACTGGCCCGCGGAAAGGGCCGCGACCGCCAGATCTCCACCGGATTCAAGGGACTGGACCGCGCACTGGGGGGCCTGTCCAAGGGTTCGCTCGTGATCATCGCCGCCCGGCCGTCGATGGGCAAGTCCGCCCTCGCCATGAACATCGCCCAGAAGGCTTCGACCTTGAACGGGGTTCCCGTCGCCATCTTCAGCCTCGAGATGTCCAAGGACGAGGTCGCGAACCGCATGCTCA